>NZ_KV821808.1:0-69705 GCF_001815745.1 Corynebacterium sp. HMSC064E07
TCTGGCACTTGACAAAAACATAGGGACACCCCCCGTTTACTAAACGAGCAGCATCCGCGTCCTACCCATGCAGGCGGTTAGCAGCGCAGACCAAAGCGGAAAGCACGGAAGCCTCCGGAGTCTGGCCGAAGCCCATGGTCCACACATGGTCATTGTTGTGACCTGCATAGACAAAGGTAGCGGTAGCTTCGAAGATTTCGAACTGGTGGAATTCCACGATTTCCACGCGGTAACCTGCATCAGCCAGCAGATTAGTGCAAGCCGACACCGGCCCCATAGCGGTAATCTCCTGGGTGAAGGTGTGGGTGTGGTCGTCCTTGTCGGTCAGTGTTAAGTCAGCGTTGAAATTCCAGCGCCCCAGGGTGCCGCGGGTTGCCTCGAAATTCTTGATCTGAACCGGGCCGCTCGTGGGGGAGTAGGTGTCCTTGAACTTCTGCCAGTTCATGCCACGAGCTTCTTGCCTTAAGCCTCGAGGCAGGCGATGTCCGAATCGAGCCCTAAATGGATCGTCGGAATAAGTTCGCACATTGCCGTCGTCCTGGTGCTCCAACGAAGGGCGCTTGCCCGTGAACGTCGTCGAAGTGGACATGTTCTTCTGGGTGCGAGTGGGAAACATTCTTTTCTGGTCCTTTGCTTAGTTGCTTTTGCTGTGAGTGGCGGACCAACCAAGTGCTTTGAGAAGTTGCGGCCAGAGACCCCGTGTGGAGGGGTCAGTCCTGTCGGCCTCCACCGGGGTTCGTAGCCTTCGCTACTCGAATAAGAATGTTCTGCTGCATGGGTGGAACCTTACTACAGGTAAAAGATGTGACACAAGTCATTCAATCAATATCTTTGGTGGATTCTTTGCTGTCCCCGTTAAATTCCGTTGACAGAGGCCAGGAAAACCGCCTCGCCAATAGCGATGTCGCGAATCTCGTTCGGGTCGACCGATTCATCAGCCGAGTGGATGCGAGCCTGTGGCTCCTCCACGCCGTAAAGCGCGATGTCAGCACCTGGTACGGCGTCCAGCAGGGTGGCGCACAGCGGAATTGAGGCGCCCTCGCCCATGCTTGCGGTCTCCTTGCCATAGGCGGCCGACAGGCTGTCAGCGACCAGTTGCACAACCTTGCCCTCAACGTTGGCCCGGAACGGGTTAGCCAGCTCGTCGCGTTCGACCGTCACCTTCACGCCCCACGGAGCATGTGCGCGCAGGTGATTTTCCAGCGCGTCCTGCGCCTCAGCCGGATCAACGCCGCCTGGGATGCGGAAGTTAATGTGCGCCATGGCGGTCGACGAAATCGCGTTGACAGCATTGGTTGCCGGTGGGCAGTCGATGCCGGTCACAATCACCGACGGGCGCGCCCAGGTCAGATCGGAGACGGAAGTGTCCTCGTTGCTAATCAGGCCCACTCCATTGAGCACGCCGGCGTCAGCGCGGAAAGTCTCTGGCGAGTAGTCCAGGCCCTCCCACCGCTGCGAGCAGTCCAGTCCATCAATAGAAGTAAAGCCATTTTCATCGCGCAGGCTGTCGAGCATGCGAATCAGTGCCGCCAGCGCATCCGGGGCTGCGCCGCCGAACATGCCCGAGTGAACCGGCTGCTCCAGCGCATCGACGCGTACTTCCACATCGGCGGTGCCGCGCAGAGTGGTCACGAGCGTCGGCTGGCCAACCTCGGCATTGCCGACATCCGCAATGAGGATGACGTCGGCGTCGAAAAGCTCTGGCTGTGTGGCGATGAGGTTGTTCAGGCCCGCCGACCCGCGCTCCTCGGAGCCCTCCACGATGAGTTTGATGTTTGGCATGTCGACGTGGCCCGCAAGAGCGTCGTCGCGCAGCGCGCGCAGCGCAGCCAGGTGCATGACCACGTTGCCCTTGCAGTCGGCAGTACCGCGGCCGTACCAGCGACCGTCGCGCTCGTCGAGTGTCCACGGATCTGCGGTCCAAGCGGACTCGTCGCCCGCCGGCTGGACGTCGTAATGGGAGTAGAGCAGTACGGTCTTCGCGCTTTCCGACGACGCGGGGACGAAACCCGACAGTGCAATCGAGCCGTCGACGGTGTGGTGCGCCTTCAGTTCGATGCCCAGCTCTGCGTACATCTTGGTAACCGCCTGAGCTGCGTCAATGCAAGCCTGTTTGGTTTCTTCGGTGCCGTGTACGGAAGGGAAAGCCACCAGCTCGGTCAGCTGGGTGCGGATGGTCTCGCGTTGGCTGGAGATGTGGTCTCGCAGGGCGTCCGTGAGTTCCTTATTAATAATGCTCATGTGCGACAGTGTAGGCGCACAACCATGATGACGTTGGGAGTGACGTCGGGAGTGGTATTGGCGTTGGGAGTTGCGGCGCTTAACCTTGCACTCGATGGGGTTGAGTGCTAAAAAAGTGAATTAGCACTTGCTCTAATTGAGTGCTAATAAAAACAACTTCACACCTTGTGTATGTGTGCGTTGTATGCGAGTTGCAGCAAACTGCAGCACATACTGCAGCGCAGGCTGAAACAAGTGTTGCAAAGTCGTTAAAAAGTACAGTGTTGACTCCGGTGATGGAGAGGGCGGCGCTTCCCTCGAATCACATGCCGTCGCGGGCGCCTGGGTCAACTTCCAATGTAAGTGCCACATAAATAGACGGAGGATTCTTCAAACCTCATGGCTAAGATGATTGCATTTGACGAGGAGGCCCGCCGCGGTCTCGAAACGGGTCTGAACACCCTGGCAGACGCTGTCAAGGTTACGCTGGGCCCGAAGGGTCGCAACGTAGTCCTCGAGCGCAAGTGGGGCGCACCGCTGATCACCAACGACGGTGTCTCCATTGCACGTGAAATCGAACTTGAGGATCCTTACGAGAAGATCGGCGCTGAGCTGGTCAAGGAAGTTGCCAAGAAGACCGACGATGTCGCTGGTGACGGTACTACTACCGCTACCGTTCTGGCTCAGGCTCTGGTTTCCGAGGGTCTGCGCAACGTTGCTGCTGGCTCCAACCCGATGGGCATCAAGCGCGGCATCGAGAAGGCTGTCACGGCTGTTACCGAGAAGCTCCTGGAGTCCGCTAAGGACATTGAGACCAAGGAGCAGATTGCTGCTACCGCTGGTATCTCCGCTGCTGACCCGGCTATCGGTGAGCTGATTGCCACCGCTATGGACAAGGTCGGCAAGGAAGGCGTCATTACCGTGGAAGAGGCCAACACCTTTGGTCTCGACCTGGAGCTGACCGAGGGTATGCGCTTCGACAAGGGCTACATCTCCGGTTACTTCGCCACTGACATGGAGCGCCAGGAGGCCGTTCTGGAGGATCCGTACATCCTCCTGGTTTCCGGCAAGATTTCCAACATCAAGGACCTGCTGCCGCTGCTGGAGAAGGTCATGCAGTCCGGCAAGCCGCTGCTGATCATTGCTGAGGACGTCGAGGGCGAGGCTCTGTCCACCCTGGTCGTCAACAAGATCCGCGGTACCTTCAAGTCTGTCGCTGTCAAGGCTCCGGGCTTCGGCGACCGTCGTAAGGCAATGCTGCAGGACATGGCTATCCTGACCGATGGCCAGGTCATCTCCGAGGAGGTCGGCCTGTCGCTCGAGACCGCTGACCTGCCGCTGCTGGGTCGCGCTCGCAAGGTGGTCGTCACCAAGGACGAGACCACTATCGTCGAGGGCGCTGGCGAGCAGTCCGCTATCGAGGGCCGCGTCAACCAGATCCGCGCTGAGATCGAGAACTCCGACTCCGACTACGACAAGGAGAAGCTGCAGGAGCGCCTGGCTAAGCTCGCCGGCGGTGTTGCAGTTATCAAGGCTGGCGCCGCAACTGAGGTCGAGCTCAAGGAGCGCAAGCACCGCATTGAGGATGCCGTCCGTAACGCAAAGGCTGCTGTGGAAGAGGGCATCGTCGCAGGTGGCGGTTCCGCACTGCTGCAGGTCTCGCACGTGCTTGACGACGAGCTGGGTCTGACCGGCGACGAGGCAACCGGTGTCCGCATCGTGCGTGCGGCTCTCGCAGCTCCGCTGCGCCAGATTGCTCTGAACGCTGGTTTCGAGGCCGGCGTCGTTACCGAGAAGGTTGCTTCCCTGCCGCAGGGTGAAGGCCTGAACGCTGCTACCGGCGAGTACATCGACCTGATGGAAGCTGGCATCAACGATCCGGTGAAGGTTACCCGCTCCGCACTGCAGAATGCCGCTTCCATTGCGGCTCTGTTCCTGACCACCGAGGCTGTTGTCGCTGACAAGCCGGAACCGGCTATGCCGGCAATGCCGGGTGGCGACGAGATGGGCGGCATGGGCTTCTAAAAGAGGTCCCGACTGCTTGAGTTAGCCTAAAAAGCGCCGCTGAGGGAAATCCTCAGCGGCGCTTTTTGCTGTGTAACTTGAGAAAGTTTTAAGTCCCCGAACCCACCCTCGTTGCATCAGACGCCTCAGCGCTTGGTAGTGAAAAATAACCGATGATCTGTACCCATGTACGCAATGACGAGGACTGTCTGTTATTAATCCTGCTGCCTCAGTACAGGTGAGATCTTTAGGTGTCCCTTTAAGGCCAGAGACAGGCCGTCGCGCTCGCCGACAATCTGGATGCAACTACCGACTTATCAAAATGTGAAATTCTTCTGGTTTCGCTACCGAACCCTGCCACTTTGCTATTCGGCCGGCTTATTCGCGGCCTCGATAAGCTCGGTTGACCAGTTCGCCTGCTGAATACGGGTATCCAAGTCCCGGTATTCCTTCGCCGCCTTGTCGGCTTTCTGGCGCAGCGACCGGATATCCACAGTGGCGACATAGCGAATCTCCGAAGCTGAGTATCGATCCCGCCGACCCGAGCCCTGATCGGCTGCGGAGGTGTAGAACCGCCGCCGTGTTAGCAGGTGGTCGCGCTTCGCAAGTGCGTCGCTAAGCGTTCCGTCCTCGAAGGCAGTAGCGGAATTCGTTGCGTTAATCGAGCGCACCAGCCATTCGAAGCGCGCCATCAGACGCTCGGCTTCGGCAATAAGCGCTTGCGGATCTTCATCAGGCGTATCGCCTTCCTGCACCTGCGCCACCAGCGCGAGACGGCGATTAATCTCAGCCAGCCGGTCGGAAACTTCGGATCGTGCGGCAAGAGCCTCGGATAACAACATGGCATTTATTGTACGCGCAGTGCTTATCGACGGTCGCTGCGTGCAGTCCCACCCCCTCAATTTCGGTAAGACGGAACGTTAACTGCTGGGAAATTGCAGGTAAGGGCACCCGCATGGGGGACGTGTGGTAGAGAAATTCAGTAGGATAAGGGGTATGGCTGACAAGAATGAAGAGGAATTCCACATCGTCGATTTGGCGAAGACCGAAGGTTACGTCGTCGATGATTCTGATGAGGACGATCCGGTACTGGTCACTCCAGACGGTGAGCGGGTTGATACCTGGCGCGATGGCTACCCGTACGAGGAGCGCATGACGCGCAAGGAATACGAGTCTATTAAGAGGAAGCTGCAGATTGAGCTTCTGAAGTGGCAGAACTGGACCAAGGAAACTGGTCAGAAGCACATCATCCTCTTCGAAGGCCGTGACGCCGCTGGTAAGGGCGGTACCATTAAGCGCTTTAACGAGCACCTGAATCCGCGTGGTGCTCGAACTGTGGCTCTGGAAAAGCCGTCGCCGCGTGAGTCCACCTCGTGGTACTTCCAGCGCTATATTGAGCATTTTCCGTGCGCTGGCGAAATCGTCTTCTTCGACCGTTCTTGGTACAACCGTTCGGGCGTTGAGCGCGTGATGGGTTTCTGTACTGAGTCTCAGCATGCAGAGTTCCTGCGTGAGGTTCCGATGCTGGAGAACATGATTCTGGGCTCCGGTATTTCGCTGACCAAGCTGTGGTTCTCGGTGACCCAGAAGGAGCAGCGCACTCGCTTCGCTATTCGCCAGGTCGACCCGGTACGTCAGTGGAAGCTCTCTCCGATGGACCTCGCATCGCTGGACCGTTGGGGTGACTACACCCGCGCGAAGGAAGAGCAGTTCCGTTACACGGATACCGATGAGTCCCCGTGGATTACCATTAAGTCCAACGACAAGAAGCGTGCCCGCATCAACGCGATGCGTTATGTGCTGAGCAAGTTCGAGTACACGGAGAAGGACCACGAGCTGGTCGGTACTCCGGATCCGAAGATTGTTAAGCGTGGCCGCGACCAGATTGGTGACTAATTCGGTGGCTCGTAACTGACAAAATTCTTGTCTAGAGGTAACGCCCGCATGAGTGCTCAGGCACTCGGCGGGCGTTTTCTTATGGTTGGCAGCGCCGGGACGATGCCCTTATGGCTCGCAGCGGCGGGGCGATGCGAGTTAGTGACTGAGTTTATGACA
Source organism: Corynebacterium sp. HMSC064E07 (assembly GCF_001815745.1). NCBI lineage: Bacteria > Bacillati > Actinomycetota > Actinomycetes > Mycobacteriales > Corynebacteriaceae > Corynebacterium > Corynebacterium sp. HMSC064E07. The sequence continues at coordinate 6,280 of NZ_KV821808.1, forward strand.
AAAACGGCCAGAAATTTTGCTCGAAAGTGTCATAAACTGGGTCAGTTTCACATTTGCAGCCCGCCAGCTTTTTAGTCCGTCAGACTTTAGCCTGCCAGCTTGCAGCCTTTACCCCTCAATCAACTCCTGACCCCAGTAGGAATCTGGGGTGGTGCCAGGGGCAATCCAATACACAGCGGAGCCGATATGGCGGTTCCACTCATTGAGCAAATCGCCGCGATCCAAACGGGCCTGGATTGCGCTGAACTGGTTGTCCGGGTTCTTCTGGAATGCAACCCAGACCAGGCCAACGTTCGGTCCTTCGAATGGGAAAGCTGGCTCACCGGGCTGGTCTTCGTATGCATAGGCGCGGCGACGCAGGGCGTCGTCAGGCTGACCATCCTGCTCACGGGAAAGCGCCAAGTGAGACTGGCGGTGGATGAGATACTCGCCCTGGTCATCGACGGCATCCATGTCCTCTTCATCGAACTCGTCATTGCCGCCGGAAAGAGGAGCGCCGGTGTGGAAGTCACGACCGATAACGATGGAACGTTCGTCGGTGCTGAGCTCATCCCAACTGTTCAAGTCGAGCGCAATACGGCGAACAACCATCACGCAGGAGTTGTTAATCGCCTTGTCCTTGGAGTCAATCCACACCTGTTCGGACCATTCCTCCGGAGTGGACGGGTTGACGGTGCCGTCGAGCTGGCCCAGCGGGTTGCGTGGGGTAGCGCCGTGAGGCTGCGAACCCCAGGCGTAGGAAAAGCCCTTCTGGAACCACTTCACGCGAGCCCACGGAGCCGCCTTCTTTTCCAGTAGACGGGACGCGGCCGAAACGGTGACGAGGTCATCACCACACAACTGCAGAGCGAAGTCAGACTGGCCCCACTCAGGGCGGAGCATGTCATGCTGGAATGACGGGATATCGTGCAGACCAGCCGGCTTGCGCTCTGGCTTGCCGAGCACATCGAAGATGCGCTCACCGAAACCTGCGGTAATGGTCAGGTTTGCAGTGGCTGCAACCATTTCCGGTTCCAGATACCCCTCGATGTCCTGGCCTTGGGTGAGGCGGCGGGCAACGTCGGTAAGCGAGGAGAACAGTGCCTTCAGATCTGCTGCGTCGACGCCGTCCTTCAAATCGAATGCGACGAGGCGGAGATGTGCTTGGCCGGGCTGTTCAACGCCTGACTGGACCGGGCCATCGAACGGAATCTTGGCGCCCCTCAGGGAAGGTCCGGAAGCCTGTGTCACTCGAGGTCACTCCTTGAAAAGAGGTAGAATAAATAGCTTTTATGACTACGAGCTTAATCACTTTGGTCCCAGCAGGAGAGCATCAAAGCAAAGGCTCGGGGAGGGGGCTAAGTGAATGAGATATTTGTATATTGCGATATACTTCACATCCACAGCCGCCTCGAAGGTGTTCATTAAGGAAAGTGCTGCATATCGCACGTTTTCCGCGCAAGGTGTGTTTTGAGCCTAGCGCGCATAAGGCCTTCGAGTTATGCAGGGGAATCCCGGTGCAAGTCCGGAACTGTCCCGCAACGGTAAGCATCACTGCCAGAGCTTTGGTTTATCCGACGCGTTGATAACCAATCTTTTCAGTGATGACAAGTCCGAATGCCTGCCGGTTGTGCAATTTCATACCCGATGCTGATCACGACTGACGAGGAAATCACGAGATCATGGCAATTCACGCAACCCTCGCGGGCATTCCGCGGATAGGGCGTAATCGTGAGCTCAAAAGAGCTCTGGAAAACTACTGGCGCGACCCGGCGACCGGCGGCCTGCTGGCCGCGACGGCGCGCAACACTGTCAATAGCTACATTGGCGCAGCGCTGAAGGCAGGAATCGACTCGGTTCCGACAATTGGGCGCTCGTTCTACGACTCTATGCTGGATACATCGGCGCTGCTCGGAGTGCTTCCAGCCCGCTTCCAGAATGTCCCGAAAACGGACGGTTCCAACCTACCGGAATGGATCAACCACTACTTCGCCGCCGCTCGCGGTACGAAGACGCAACCGGCATCCGCAATGACCAAGTGGTTCGACACTAATTACCACTACATTGTTCCGGAGCTGTCAGCCGATACTGAATTTACCTCTGACCTCACTGACTGGTTGGACGATTCCTGCAGCTTGAACAATGGCGCCACCACCATGCTGCGCCCTCATTTGATTGGTCCTGTGACCTACTTGAGCCTGTCGCGTACCGACGATGATTCGAACCCACTTGGCCTTTTGGAAAAGTTGACCGATGCGTACGCGGAAATCATCGCTCAACTGGGGGATAAGGGCTTTGAGTGGATTCAGCTCGATGAGCCAGTATTGGTCACTGACCTCGATGAAGTGACTCTTGCTAGGATTCGCCAGGCCTACGAGAAGTTGGCCGGCGTGGCGGAGTCTGCGAATACCAAGTTGTGGGTGCAGACCTACTTTGGTGATGGTGATCAGGCGCTGGAAACCCTTTCTGGCACAGGCGTGCAGGCCATTGGTTGCGACCTGGTAGCAGGTAGCTTTGAGTTGCCGCATTGGACCGGCAAGGAACTGCTGGTTGCGGGCATTGTTGATGGGCGTAATGTGTGGCGCACCGACTTGGATGCAGCTCTGGCGACGCTGGAGAAGCTGGCAGCCCGAGGCCCCATCGCGGTGTCGACTAGCTGTTCGCTGCTACATGTCCCGTACTCCCTGACCTCGGAAAACCCGAGCGAAGAAGATGCCGAGGTGCTGCAGTGGCTGGCCTTCGGCGATGAGAAAATTGCCGAGGTGACCCTTTTGGCGAGGGCGCTTGATGCCAAGTTGAATGACCGCCAACTCGATGCCGCGGATTTGAAGGTGTTGAGGGAGTCCCGGGCAGCACTGGCATCGAGGGCAGAGTCGAAGCGGATTGTTAAGCCTGAAGTTCGTGAAGCTTTGGCGGCAATCGAGGATAGCGACCGTAACCGTTCCCCGTTTGCGGCTCGCCAGGCGGCTCAGGCTGAGGCCCTTAACCTGCCTCCGCTGCCGACCACCACAATCGGTTCCTTCCCGCAGACCAATAGCATTCGTCGTGCACGTGCGCAGTTGCGCGCGGGAGAGCTCACCCCAGTCGACTACGAATCAGCAATGCTCGCTGAAATTCGATGCTCCATTGAGCAGCAGGAAGAATTGGGACTCGATGTGCTGGTTCACGGCGAACCTGAGCGCAATGACATGGTGCAGTACTTCTCGGAGCAGCTGGACGGCTACCTCGCGACCGCCAATGGCTGGGTCCAAAGCTATGGTTCCCGCTGCGTGCGGCCGCCGATTCTCTACGGTGATATCACCAGGCCAGAGCCAATGACGGTGCAGTGGTACAAGGCAGCGGCAAACATGACTGACCTTCCCGTCAAGGGAATGCTCACCGGGCCGGTGACCATGTTGGCATGGTCGTTTGTCCGTGATGACCAGCCCATCGGTGACACTGCGGATAACGTTGCGCTGGTTTTGCGCGATGAGATTGCAGATCTCGTGGCCGCTGGAGCGCAAATCGTGCAGGTCGATGAGCCAGCCATTCGCGAGTTGCTGCCCCTGAATGAAGCGGACCAGCCCGCCTACCTGAAGTGGGCCGTAGGTTCCTTCCGTCTGGCTACCTCTGGTGTGGCTGACGACATTCAGATTCACACGCATATGTGCTACTCGGACTTCAATGAGCTTATCGACACCGTCGATGATCTCAACGCCGATGTCACGTCCATCGAAGCAGCTCGCAACGGTATGCAGGTGCTCGCAGCGCTGAAAGATGAGGGATACGTTCGCGGGATTGGTCCAGGTGTCTGGGACATCCACTCGCCTCGCGTGCCGACGGACGGAGAAGTCAACCAGCTCGTGGAAGATGCGCTTGAAAGCGTTGACCCCAACCTGCTGTGGATTAATCCGGACTGTGGTCTAAAGACCCGAGGTTGGGAAGAGGTTACGGCTTCACTGAAAGTATTGGTAGCCGCAGCTCAGCAGGCTCGGTTGCAGCTAGCAGAGTAAGTCGCGAACTGCATAGCCGCAAAATAAATAGTGGGTTAAGTAGCAAAAAGTGTGTCCGCTCGGCGTGTCGCCGGGTGGGCACCTTTTGCTACTTAGCCCTACTTAGCCCCAATGCGAGTTAGTGACCTCGGTTATGGCTGGCAGCGGGCCAATGGAGTTACTGACCGCGTTTATAGCAAAAATTGTCCGAAAAATGGCTTGAAAGTGTCATAAACTCTCACAGTTTCACATTTGCAGCCCGTTGTGCCTACCAGGCTCCTACCTAAGCCCCCCCACTCAATCCGGGCTACTTCTTGGCCACCACTGGCTCAATTGGGTTACCTCGCCAGGAGGTGTGCGCAGGAACATGGTCACCGCGCATGACGAGAGAACCGGGTTCGACGCGGCAGCCGTCGTCAAGCACAGATGCCGGCAGTGCGACTGAGTGCGGTCCTAGGACGGAGCCGTGTCCGATGTGGACGGTGTCGAGCGTCATCACGCGGTCGGTGAACAGGTGCGTCTGAACGACACAACCACGGCCGACAGAAGCGCCCCGCTCGATTGTGACAAGGTCGGTCTCGGGCAGCCAGTACGTCTCCAGCCACACACCGTGGCCAACGTTCGCGCCGAGCAGACGCATCGCGCGTGCGATACCGCCGGTGGCCATCGCCGGGTTCAGGTACCACGGTGCGGCAACCATTTCGACGAATGCATCCTGCAGCTCATTGAGCCAGACGAACTTGCTCCACAGTGGGTGATCACCGGGCTTGTGCTTGCCGACGCACACCCACTTGGCCACGACCGTGATGAGCAGCCCCAGCACACCAACAATCAGTAGCACGGCAGGGGAGAGCAGCCACGCGACCACCAGGCCGAGCAGAGCAGCGCCAACGCCACCTGCAGTGACCAGCTCCGCGGTGAACATACCAATTCCCTGCAAGCTAAACAGCGTGATCGTCGCCAGCATGAGAGAGACCATCGGTGCCAGGACGCGCAGTGTCTCGACGATGCCGCGGGCGACCTTCAACCCCGTAGTCGGACGGTAGGTCTGAGCCGACTCATCACTGGAGACAGTGCCCACACGGCGCATGCGCTCTGGCGGCGAACCCCACCAGTTGGAGCCGGACTTGGTCTTCTTCGGAGTAGAGGACAGCACGGCCACCAGTGAGTTCTTCGCCAGCTTGCGTTCTGGAAGCGTGATGCCGGAGTTGCCCAGGAAGGCGCGCTTGCCGATGCGGGAGTCACCCACCAGCAGCCAACCGCCGCCGAGCTCGTAGCTGCCGACCATGGTGTCGTCAGCCAAGAAGGACTCGTCCTTGACGTGCAAGAACTTCGGAATACCGATCGCGGTGGAGACTTCGCTGTCGTGACCAATTTGGGCGCCCAGTGCACGCAGCCACAGCGGCGTCAACATGGAGGCGTAGATGAAAAATAGGTCGTGACGGGCAGCGTCCATCAGGCGAATTGTCGCCCACGACTGCCAACCCACGCGCGAACGCACCGGGAACACTCCCGGCTTCAGGCCGATGCTGAACAGGCGCACGAGAATCAGCGTCAGCAGGGCATACACCGCAACACCGACGAAGGTGGCGGGAATAGCCCACAGCACGGCGCTACCCAGCGTTGGCCAGAGATTCGAGGTGGTTAGCTCGGTGGTGCCGTCGATAAGCCCCGTGCCCCAACCGATGACAGCAGCCATCGCGACCGCAGCGGACAGCGGCACCAGCGTCAGTAACACAGCAGTAAGACCGTAGATAGCCACCCAGTGGCGACGCGCCGGCGGGACTTCCTCCGGGAAGCGGTGCTTGGACCGGCCGACCTTGCGAGCCGGGGAACCCGACCAGCGCGCACCAGCCTTGACCTTCTTTTCACCGGTGACGGTGGAACCCGCCTCGATGTGAGCGTCATTGCCGATACGCGCGCCGGGCAGCAGCGTGGAACGGGCACCGATGCGGGCGTGCTTGCCAATAGTGACCTCGCCGACGTGGACGACATCACCATCGACCCAGTATCCGGACAGGTCTACCTCCGGCTCGATCGAGCAGTAATCATCCAGTTTGACCAGACCCGTCACCGGCGGCAGCGCGTGCAGATTCACGCCCTTACCAATGCGGGCACCCAGCATGCGGGCATACCACAGCACGAACGGAGCGCCCGCCACTGAGTGGGCGCCGGAGCTCTCTGCCAGGCGTTCAGCCGCCCATAGGCGCAGATGCACCGAGCCGCCACGCGGGTAATCACCCGGGGCGATGTTGCGCGTGAGCAGGCGTGTCGTCGCCGCGTTGATGGGCATAACCCCCAGCGGGGTCAGGAACAACACGGCCAGTACAGCCACCAACCAGCCTGGTAGTGCCAGCGGCCCGCCGATAACCCAGTTGATAATCGCAAGCCACGTTACCCAGCGCATGCCACGTGCCCACTGCAGAGGCACCATGAGGCCGACCTGCGCCCAACGGGTCTTGCGGGAGACAGGCGTCGGCTCGGGCACCTTTTCCAGGTGGGCGGTGGGGTCTGGCGCGTCGGCAAGCATGTCGTCGCTGATGAAACCGCGAGCGACCAATTCCTCGGCGAGGTTTCCCAGGCGTGGGTGGTCGTAGAGATCGCGCACGGCGACCTGTGGGGCGCGCTGACGAATGCGCGCGATGACGCTCGCCGCCGCCAGCGACGTGCCGCCCAGGGCGAAGAAGTCCGAGGCTGCGCCGGGCGCAGGTACGGACAGCACGTCGGCCCAGATATCGGACAGCCATTTCTCCACAGGGCTCAGCTTGTCGACGTCGCCCTCACCCGCACGTGCAGGCAGTGGCCACGGCAACGCCGCCTTGTCGACCTTGCCGGAGGTGCGAACCGGCAGCTCATCCATGATGTGCAGGCGTGGCACCATCGCGGCTGGCATGGCATCGCGGAGGGTGTCCATGCACTTGTCGTAGTCCATGGCTGCGGCGTCGCCACCGGCGCCGACGTAGCCGACCAGGATGGAGTCGCCAGCACCGGTCTTCTGCACCACGACAGTCGCCTGAGTAGCGCCGGGGAGGGCAGCCAGGTGCGCCTCGACCTCGCCGAGCTCAATACGGCGCCCGCCGATTTTCACCTGATCGTCGACGCGGCCGGTGAAGTACAGTCCGCCCTCATCCATGATGACGTGGTCGCCGGTGCGGTACGCGCGCTCCCAGCCCAGGGCTGGCAGCGGCGCGTACTTCTCGGCGTCCTTCTCCGGATCCAAGTAGCGCGCGAGTCCCACACCGCCGATGACTAGCTCACCCTTCGTGCCCGGTGGGACGGGGTTGCCCTCCTCGTCGATAACGGTGAGGTCCCAGCCGTCCAGAGGAAAACCAATGGTCACGGGCTTGCCAGGCTTCAGCTCGATGCCGGAGGCCACGACGGTGGCCTCGGTGGGGCCGTAGGTGTTCCACATCTCGCGCTCAGGGGTGGACAGGCGCTCGACCAGCTCTTGCGGGCAGGCTTCGCCACCGACGATGAGTAGGCGCACGCTGTCGAGTGCTTCAGCGGGCCACAGGCCGGCCAGTGTTGGGACCGTGGAAACGGCCGTGATGTGGCGGGAAATCAGCCATGGGCCCAGGTCTACACCGGAGCGCACCAGCGAACGTGGGGCCGGCACCAGGCAGGCGCCATTTCGCCAGGCCAGCCACATTTCCTCACAGGAGGCGTCGAAGGCGACGGACAGTCCGGCGAGAACGCGGTCGTCCGGGCCGAGCGGCCCTTCCGGGTGGTTGGCCAAGAACCAGCGGGCCTCCGCATCGACAAAAGCGGCGGCGCTGCGGTGGGTGACCGCCACGCCCTTGGGCTTGCCGGTGGAGCCAGAGGTGAAAATAATCCAGCAGTCATCGTCAGGAGTGGGCTCCTGCGAGATGATCTCGCGTGCGTTCGGCGGCGTCGGTTCCGTCGCTTCCTCGTCGGAGTCGGCGTCGAAGTCCAGCGGGCGGGGGCGATTACGCGCCGTAGAGCCAGCCAAATGTAGGCCTTCAGCATCGAAGTAACCAGCGATACCGGCCTCGCCGAAGACCATTTCGGCACGCTCGTCGGGGTCGTCCGCATCCACCGGAACGTAGGCGGCACCGGCAGCCATGATGGACAAAATTGCCAGGTAGAGCTCGCGGCTTCCCGACGGCATCCGCACACCAATGCGGTCGCCGCGACGGATGCCCTGTTCGTAGAGCCACGTAGCTGTGGAATCAATCTCGTTGATTAATTCCGCATACGTGACGACAACCTCGCCGTCATCGATGGCCTCAGCCTCAGGGAACCTTCGCGCGGTCGCCCGGACAATGTCAATGAGTGTGCGCTCAAGCGGCTGTTCCGTAGCACGTAGGAACTTCGCTTCAGTGGTTGTCACTTGAGAGCCCCCTTCTTATTCTTCTTGCGCTTTTTCTTCTTCTTCGACTTCTTCCGTTTAGGACGCTGGGCATCGCTTGACGACGTCGCCTGCGTCTTATTCTCCGCCATGTTCTTGGTGTCTGTCTCAGTGGCCGTGACCTCTGGGGTAGCGGTCTCGGGGTTCTTCGCGCCGGCATCGGTTTCGGGGCTTGCAGCGGAGTCGTCGGCAAGCGATGCAAGCAGCGCGCGTACCTCGGGTGCGCATTCGGCGACGGCGGCGCGTTCGGCTCTGCGGAGTGAGCGTCGCAGAGATGCGCGGGTGGTGTTGCCCGTTTCTGTCAGCGCGATGAGCTGGCGGCGTCGATCCTTGGAGTCTCGGGTGCGTTCGACTAGATTTGCCGACTCCAGAGAGTCAATCAGGCGAACCATGTCAGAGCGGTCCATGCCGAGCAGCGCGCTCAGCTCGGTTTGAGCCATGTCGCCGCCATCGGCGATAGCCTCCAGAACCCAATACCCGCGGATGGAAATCGACTCAATCTGAGTGCGGCCCAGAGCCGCGTTGACACTGGCGCGGACAGCCGCATCGAGCTGTGCCAGGCACCAGGACGCGGATTTGCGCAGGGCGGCCGGTGTGACGGCGAGTTCGCTTGCGGAGCCGGGCTTGCACTTGGACTTAGCGCTGGCCTTGTTTTTCGCTTTCGCTCCCTTGCGAGCCTTCTTCGCCTTGGTGCTGCTCTGTGCGTCGACAGCAGGCACCTTCGCGTCTACGGCGGCTGCCACACCACCGCTGGTGTCGGCTGAGTCCGCCGAGGAAAGTACGGATGAATCAGACATACTTCCCATACTAGACAATCTGGGGAACCATCAATAATGGGACATGGCCAACTAATAATGTCCCTGTTTGCCTGCGGATTGTTAGAAGGTCGGTGCTTTGGGGTGGGTAGATAAAAGAAAAACTGCCCTGCAGGTAGGCAGGGCAGTTGTAGTTGATTTAGTTGGCCTTCTCCATTGGGCGGCCGAAGTGCTCCCAGTCGATCATGCCGCCGGTGATGACGATGGTGTCGATACCGTTCTTCTCCAACCAGGAAGAAACCTGAGCGGCACGTCCACCGGAGCGGCACATCAGGTAAATGTCGGAATCCAAATCTAGCTCGCCGTAGCGGGACGGAATCTCTTCCATGGGGATGTGAACGGCGCCGGTGGCGTGGCCGTCATCCCACTCCATCTGTGAGCGGACATCAATGATCTGTGCGTCTTCGGGTACTTCAGATACGTTTACGGTTTCCATAGTGCGCACTATACGCAATCTGGCCTTATCGCCGGAAGCACAAAGGCCGCCGGAGGAAAACTCCGACGGCCGTAGCGCTGAATCACAGGAACTGCGTCAAAGGTGCGAGCCCCAGGAAGGGAGGTTGGCTAGCGCAATTCTTACTTGTGGCTCTTACTTGTGGCGCTCGATAGCCTCAGTCAGGATGCGCTCAGCCTCAGCCTTGTCGCCCCAGCCCGAACCGGAAACTTCCTTGCCCGGCTCCAGGTCCTTGTAGTGGACGAAGAAGTGCTCAATCTCGTCCTTGGTGAACTGGGAAACATCATCGATGTCCTGGTAGTGGTCGAAGCGGACATCATCCAGGACGCACAGCAGCTTGTCGTCGCCGCCGGCCTCGTCGGTCATCTTGAAAACGCCGAGCGGACGAGCCTTGACAATAACGCCCGGGAAAACCGGCTCCGGCAGGATCACGAGAGCGTCCAACGGGTCGCCATCTTCGCCGAGGGTTTCATCGATGAAGCCGTAGTCGGCCGGGTAGGCCATTGGGGTGAACAGGTAGCGGTCGAGGTAGACCTTGCCGGTCTCGTGGTCGACTTCGTACTTGTTGCGCTGACCCTTCGGGATCTCAATAGTGACCTCAACGCTCACGGCGATGACTCCTTATAATCGGTGTACACTTCTCTGACGGCTATCTTATGCGAAACCCGCTCAAAACCGTTTATTTGTGCACCTTAAGTGAGGTTTTGTTTCCAGGAAGAAGGTGTTTGTGACCGTGGGCAGTACCGACTCTGACAGCTCCAAAACCGCCGCTAAGGGCACGGAAAAATCGCCCAGTTCCGTAAAATCCGGCAAGTCCAAGAAGTCGCGTGGACTGAAAATCGGCGGTGCCATCGCCGGTGTTCTCGTTATCGCAGCGGGCAGCGGCGTAGCGGTTGTCGTCAATAACAATCGTCAGATTGTGGTCGATGCGCCGCCCGCCGTCAGTCAAGCTTCTGTTCCCGTGACGGCTGCGCAGTCTTCGCTTGACGACGGCACTCTGGCCCAAAAAGTCAGCGCCATCATGGACGCTGCTGCGGCTGATCCAGCCTTCGGTGAGCTGCATGGAATTGTCAGCGATGCTTCGACCGGCCAGAAACTGTGGGGGATCAATGACACCGCGGTGGCCTTGCCGGCGTCCAGCATGAAGATTCTCACCGCGTCTGCCGCACTGTTGGACTTAGGTGAAGATCATCGGGTTTCCACCCGCGTCTCCCGGGTTACGGGGACTAATGACATCGTTTTGCACGGCGGGGGCGACCCTACCTTAAGCAAGGACGGGGAAGGGTTCTTCCAGGACTCGGCTTCAATCGCTGAGTTGGCGAAAAAGATTTCCGTGGTCATTCCGGAGGGGGTCGGCAAGGTTTATCTCGACAACTCTCTATTCACCGAGAGTTTCCACGAGACCTGGGAGCGCGAGGGGTTGGAGGACGGCTACATCGCACCGGTGGAGTCGGTGATGATGGATGCCGGTCGTATCGATCCGACGAATGAAGAATCGCAGCGCAGCGCCACGCCCGCTGCGGATGCAGCTGATGCGCTGGCCAAGGCGCTTGGTGCGGAAAACGGAGGCAGCCTGAGGGATGCAGCCAAGGATGGTCAGTCACTACCTCTGGACCCAGACATTGTTGCGCTCGTGCAGTCGGCTCCGCTAGTTACCCGTGTGCACGAGATGATGATTTACAGCGACAACGTGCTCGCAGAGTCCATTGCCCGTGAGGTGGCTATCTCTCGCGGTCTGCCGCCGACCTTTGAGGGGGCCGCACGTGCCGTGCGTGACACTCTCGCGGAGCACGGTTTTCCTCTCGATGGTGCGGTGCTGTCGGACTCCAGCGGCCTGAGCACGGATAACCGTATTTCTCCGCAGCATCTCTCCGAGGTGCTCAATTCCGCCGCGGGGCCGGTGGAATCGGCTGAGCAGGGAGGACTGGCGGAGTCGCAGGAGTCGTCGGAAAGCACTGCGTTGCGGTTGCGCCCACTGTTGGACAGCCTGCCGGTGGCGGCAGTGTCCGGCACTCTGGCGACGCGCTTTGCTGGTCAGTCCGGGGCGGGCATCGTCCGTGCGAAGACAGGCACGCTGAATAAAGCCTCGGCGCTGGCGGGGTATGTGGTGACGAAGTCGGGGCAGGTGCTGACGTTCGCATTTATTTCCAATGAAGCGAGCCTGTTGCCAGCAAGAGCTGCGGCGGATAAAGCAGCGAGCGCACTGGCAGATATCTAAACTGAGATTCATTTACCACTGAAAATAATTTGAGGAGATGAATCCGCAATGGCCTCTCACACTTCCGCGATTAGGAACTTGCCAACCGTTCACGAGATTGCCGCACTGGTTCGCGAGGGAAAGCTAAGCCCGGTGGACAGCGTGCAGCGCAGTCTCGACGCTATCGCCAGACTGGATGGAGGGATTCATGCCTTCCGTGAAGTGTGGGTGGATAGGGCTCTGCAGGCTGCGCGGGAACTCGAGCACAGCGAGAACCTCTCGGAGTTGCCGCTCGCAGGTGTGCCATTCGCGCTGAAGGAAAACACCGCTCTAGAGAACCCGTTTGTCCAGCAGTTGACTAGCGCCGGTGCAATCGCAGTGGGAACTACGGTGAATCCGCAGTTCTGTACGTGGGGGACGACGACGCTGCCGGGGCTGGCCGTCGACAATCCGATTCTGCCGGGGCACACTCCGGGTGGGTCCTCCGGTGGATCCGCAGCAGCTGTCGCCGCTGGGATGGTTCCGTTTGCGCAGGGCAACGACGGCATGGGGTCACTTCGTATCCCTGCAGCGTGCTGTGGGCTTTCGACCCTGAAGGCGACCCCGGGAACAATGCCGGGGCGCGTGGGCGGCAATGACTGGTACGGAATGTCTGTCCAAGGGGTGCTCACAGTCAATAACGATGACTTGCGCCTGATCACCAAGATCCTCACAAATGGCATGGTGGATGCGGAGAATCCGGCGAAGACCCTGCCTAAAAACTTCGCCGTCAGCGTGGACACCACTGCGCCCGTATTCGGTTTGAAGGCTGCACCGGAGTACGTCGATGCGGCGCAACAGGCGGCGAGAGTATTCGCGGACAAGGGCTTTGCCGTCTCGGAAAAGAACATGCCGTACCCGCTGAACCCACTGCCGATGCTCGCGCGCTGGACTGCGGGGGTGGCGGATCAGCTTCGCGACGAGCCGCGCCCTGATCACCTGGAGTGGCGCAATCGAGTCCACGCCGGCATTGGTCGCTTGCTGCGTTTCACAATCAATGGCCGCCAAGTGGCACGCGATGGCGCTCGCATCGAGCGTGAGCTACCGGGTGACACCATCTTGATTACCCCGGCTCTGGCCAAGAACCCACCGCGAATCCGCGCGTGGCATCGCATGCCCTGGATTGTGAACCTGCTGTCCAATCTGCGTTTCACTCCCTACGTCTCGACGTGGAATTACCTGGGATTCCCGGCTGGCATCGTTGTGGAACCGACCTCTGGGTTGCCGGTGCAACTGATTGCGCGCCCGACCCAGGAGCGAATTCTGCTTACCGCGATGGAAACCATCGCAAGTGGTGGGCGCGTTGGCTAGACCTTTTTGGCCGGACCGCAGCCCTCATTTCCTCATCATTCGGCAAGCTGTCCGCGCGATAGTGCAGCAGGTGGGGCAGGAATTGGGCAGCGGTGTCGTCATTGGGCTTTCCGGTGGTGCGGATTCGCTGGCCCTGACCGCCGGGGCCTGTGCGGAAGCTCTCGGGCCCAAGGGTGCGCTGGCCGGCCGCAAAGTCCACGCCGTCGTAGTTAATCATCAGCTTCAGCAGGGCTCTGCAAAAGTTGCCGAGCGCGCCGCCCACATTGCTCGGGGGATGGGGGCTACGGCCGAGGTTATCGCGGTCGATATCAACAACAATTCCGACCGTGGTCCCGAATATGAGGCGCGTTTGGCACGACACGCAGTGCTACGGGAGGTCGCCCAATCTCGAGGTGCGGCGCTGATGCTCGCCCACACCTTGGACGACCAGGCGGAAACAGTTTTGCTGCGGCTGGCCAGGGGAGGCGGTCCGCAAGCGCTGTCCGCCATCCGCGACAACCTCACGTGGTCTGACGGGACTCGGATTCTGCGCCCGCTGCTCGGTGTGCGACGCTCAGATACTCAGCTCTGCTGCGAAGAGCTGGGCTTGAAGGTGTGGCACGACCCGCACAACCATGACGACCATTACGCCCGCGTCCGGGTTCGAAAGACGATTTTGCCGCTGCTGGAGCAGGAGCTGGGTCCGGGAGTTGCGGAAAATCTCGCTAAGACTGCGGCGATTGCAGCAGTCGACAATGACTTTTTGGACGCTCACGCCGATTCGGCTCTGCATGCGCTGCTGGGGGAGGAAGAGGCGTCGGCAAGCGGGAGCCTGTCTGTGCGAGGGGTGGCTGAGCTTGACGACGCCATCGCGGTGCGTGTCCTCGCACGTTGGTTGCGGCAGGCGGGTGCGGAGCCCAGCAGTAAACAGATCGACATGGTGATGGCGCTCGTGCACCGCTATCACGGCCAGGGCGAAGTGCCGGTGACCCGCGGTCGCGATGGTGCTGACAGAAATGCCAGGTTGGTCGTTGAGCGAAAAGATGGCACTCTACAATTGGTAATGAATCGTCCCGCGGTGCCTTAAGAAGGGTGCCGCAATCCAACTTCCGGCGGCTGAGAACAATCGGTTGCCATAACCCTGAACTTGCACTGGGGCAGTTACGCTCCATCGACACGCCGCCATAGAAGTGCGGAAAGGAAATGCGATGCATGATGTGAAGGATTTCAACGTCCCCGCAAACCCCTACGGCGATGAGGTAGAGGCAGTTCTCATTGGCGAAGAGGAGCTGCATGCTCGCATTGCCGAGATGGCGCATCGTGTGAATGAGAAGTACAAGGATGCCGACAGCGATCTGATTCTGGTCGCAGTGCTCAAGGGTGCGGTGTTCTTCCTGACTGACTTTGCTCGTCAGCTCAGCATTCCCAGCCAGATGGAGTTCATGGCGGTTTCCAGTTACGGAAACTCCACCTCGTCGTCAGGCGTGGTGCGTATTTTGAAGGACCTGGATCGCGATATTGAGGGACGCGATGTCGTGATTGTCGAGGACATCATTGACTCCGGCCTGACCCTGTCCTGGTTGATGAAGAACCTGCGCAACCGTAATCCGCGCTCCCTGGAGGTCATTACGCTGTTGCGTAAGCCAGAGGCTGTGCGCACCAGCCTGGATGTTGCGGATGTTGGCTTCGACATTCCGAACGAGTTCGTCATCGGTTACGGCCTGGATTACGCCGAGCGCTACCGCGATTTGCCGTACGTCGGCACGCTTCACCCGCGCGTTTACCAGGGCTAGGTCTGTCTTCGGCGCTTATTGCACAGTGCCGATGCTTGACGACGGGCATTGCGCGCTTACCCTCCCGCAGTTCTAGCTGTCTTCTAGCTGTGAAAAGTAGGAGTTGGAAACTTTTTTCGGTTGCGATGCGTTATGCCTACTGTGGGGTCAGGTGCCATGAGCCCTGGCCCCACGTTGTGTCATTGATGTGTCTTCGAGAAGAACTCGTTGATGCGTACAATTAATAAAAGCAACTAATAGATGTAGAGAGCGAAAAGCGAACCCACTGTATGGACAAGAAAAAGGTGTTCCGGTTTGCCACCGTTGCCGGCATCATCCTGATTATCCTCTTTGCTATTACTCAGCTGGCGGATGATTCCCGGGAATACCGCGAGGTGGATACGTCCGTTGCCCTGACCCAGTTGGATAAGGGCAATGTCACGGAAGCTCAGATTGACGATCGTGAACAGCGAATTCGCCTCACCCTGAAGAAGGGCGTGGAGGTCGAAGGTACTGAGGACGTCACGAAGGTGATGACCAAGTACCCAGCGCGTGCGACCGACCAAGTCTTTGACAAGGTCACCGCCGCCAAGGGTATGGAGAAGTTCGATACCAAGGTCACGCAGGATTCCTTCCTGATGTCCACCTTGGGCTTCCTGCTGCCGATGGTGATCTTCTTCTTCGTCATCATGTACTTCTTCAGCCGCATGCAAGGCGGCAAGAACGGCATGTTCGGCTTTGGTGGCAACCGCGCCAAGCTGCTGAACAAGGAGACCCCGACCAATACGTTCGAGGATGTTGCTGGTGCCGATGAGGCCGTCCAGGAGCTCGACGAGATTAGGGATTTCCTGCAGCACCCAGCTCGCTACGAAGAGCTCGGCGCGAAGATTCCGCGTGGTGTTCTGCTCTACGGTCCTCCCGGTACCGGTAAGACCTTGCTGGCCCGCGCCGTCGCTGGTGAGGCAGGAGTGCCTTTCTACACCATCTCGGGTTCGGACTTCGTTGAAATGTTCGTCGGTGTCGGTGCCTCTCGTGTCCGTGACCTGTTTAATCAGGCCAAGGAAAACAGCCCGTGCATTATCTTCATCGACGAGATTGACGCCGTCGGTCGCCAGCGTGGTGCCGGTATGGGCGGCGGCCATGATGAGCGTGAGCAAACCCTGAACCAGCTGCTGGTGGAGATGGATGGTTTTGGTGATCGTCAGGGTGTGATCATCATGGCTGCGACCAACCGTCCGGATATTCTCGACCCGGCGCTGCTGCGTCCGGGCCGTTTTGACCGACAGATTCCGGTGGGCGCACCAGACCTGAAGGGCCGCGAGGCAATTCTGAAGGTCCACGCCCGGAACAAGCCGCTTGGGCCGGATGCGGATCTGACGTCGCTGGCGAAGCGCACCGCCGGTATGAGCGGTGCTGATCTGCAGAACGTGCTGAATGAAGCTGCGCTGCTGACTGCTCGCGTCAACGGCAACATCATTACTGCGGATGCGTTGGAAGAGGCAGTCGACCGAGTTATCGGCGGTCCGCGCCGTACCTCCAAGGTGATTTCCGAGCAGGAGAAGAAGGTCACCGCCTACCACGAGGGTGGCCACACCCTGGCTGCGTGGGCGCTGAAGGACATTGAGCGTGTTTACAAGGTCACCATCTTGGCTCGCGGTCGCACTGGTGGACATGCGCTGACCGTCCCCGAGGACGACAAGGGCATGTATAACCTGCCAGAGCTCTTTGCCCGTCTGGTCTTCGCCATGGGTGGTCGCGCTGCCGAGGAGCTGGTGTTCGGATTGCCGACTACCGGTGCTTCTGCCGATATCGAGCAGGCCACCAAGATTGCTCGCGCCATGGTGACCGAGTACGGCATGTCGCCGGAGCTCGGCCCGGTGAAGTACGGGGAGGAGCAGGGCGACCCGTTCGTCGGCCGCGGTGGCAGCGGCTCTTTGGACTACTCTCCGGAGGTGGCAGCAACCATTGATCAGCAGGTTCGTTTGCTGATCAATAAGGCTCATGACGAGGCCTACGCCATCTTGAAGGAAAACCGCGACACTCTCGATGTTCTGGCTGAGAAACTGCTGGAGAAGGAGACTCTGCGTCGTCCGGATCTGGAAGTTATCTTCACCGATGTCGTTCCCCGTGAGCGCCTGAACTTCTTCGATAGCGACACTAAGCACCCGGCCGATGGCCGCGAGCCGGTGAAGACACCGGTGGAGTTGGCAATCGAGCGCGGCGAGGAACCGCCGAAGCGTGTCAACATCTTCGCGCCGGTGCGCCGCCGCGAACCGGAGAACCAGGACGCGGGCAACAACGGCAATGGTCAGGGGCCGGCAGGCTCCGCTGGTGCCGGTAATGCTAGTGTCCCGGGTTTGCCGGGCGCCCAGCAGGACCGACCGAATGTTCCGGTTTACGGTGGCACCCCACCGCCGGCTGGTTGGACCGCTCCAGGTTGGCCGCCGAAGGATACCGGCAGCACGCACAGTTCGGCTCCCGCACCGGCACCGGCGCCTGCGCCGACTCCTCGCCCTGATGGGCAGAACCAGCCGGGTTCGCAGGAAGGCCAGGGCAACGCGCGTGGCCAGCACCCGGGCACTGCTAACTACCCGGCAGGTGCGCCGGACTTCGGCTCGAAGGCAACCGGTACGGGTAGTAACGGTGGCAACGGCCCCGCGAATATCCCTGCCCCTCCGAAGATGCCGTGGGACAGGCAGGGCGGACGTCACCGCCAGGACAACTCTGGCAGCGATGCCACCCCGACTACGGTGATGCCGTCGGCAGGACAACAGCAGGAGCTGCGCGGATTCCGCCTGCCGGATAACGAGCAGCCGGAACACACAGAACGTCCGGAAAACCCGAAGAACGCCGACAATTCCGATGACAAGGGGGCACAGATGCACGATTCGGATAAGGACGGCGTCGTCAAGCGAAACGAAGACAACAGCGCCTGGCAGGACAAGCCGGACACCAACGAGGAGCGATAAGTACACATCATGGAGCGCGAATTCGATCAGGGGCGGGCCGAGGCTGCGGTTCGTGAACTGTTGATTGCCGTCGGTGAGGATCCCGACAGGGAAGGCCTGAAGGAGACACCGGCGCGAGTGGCGCGAGCCTACCGTGAGGTTTTCGCGGGCCTGTTTGAAGATCCGTCTGAGGTGCTGGCGAAGACCTTCAACGAGGATCACCAGGAACTCGTTTTGGTGAAGGACATCCCGATTTACTCGACCTGTGAGCACCATTTGGTGCCGTTCTTCGGCGTTGCCCACATTGGTTACATCCCGGGCAAGGACGGTCGTGTGACGGGCTTGTCCAAGCTCGCTCGTCTGGTCGATGGCTATGCGAAGCGCCCGCAGGTGCAGGAACGTCTGACCAGTCAGGTTGCGGATGCCTTGGTGGAGCGGCTGGATCCGGCCTCGGCGATCGTCGTCATTGAAGCGGAGCATCTCTGCATGGCCATGCGCGGTATCCGCAAACCGGGTGCGCGCACGGTGACCTCAGCCGTCCGCGGTGGCTTCAAGACGGATGCCCGTTCGCGCGCAGAGGCAATGGCGCTCATCCGCAAGAGCTAACGCAACAGTTAAATGGTCGATTGGAAAGGCTGGACAACAAGGTGACTGAATCCCCCTTGCAAGCGCAGGCAGGACAGCCGGCGGAGATGGGTATCGAGAATCAGCTCTGCAAAGTGATGGGCATTGTCAACGTCACCGAGGACAGCTTTTCCGATGGCGGCCTGTACAAGACCTTCGACGCGGCGATTGCCCATGCGCACGAGCTGCTCGCTGAAGGCGCACATATTCTCGACATCGGTGGCGAGTCCACTCGCCCCGGCGCACACCGCGTTTCCGAGGATGAGGAAATTGCCCGAGTCGTGCCGGTGGTCCGTGAGCTCGCGGCAGACGGGCACCTGATCAGCGTCGATACTATGCGCGCAAGTGTCGCAGAGGCAGCAATCGCCGAGGGCGCGGTGTTCATCAACGATGTCTCCGGCGGTCTCGCAGACCCCAACATGTACGCAGTCTGCGCCGATGCCGATGTGCCCATCTGCCTGATGCACTGGAAGACCGATCGCTTCGGCTCCGCTTCTGGACGCGCCGAAACTCACCCGGACGGCATTGTCGCCGATGTCCGTGAGCACCTGCTTCAGCTTGTCGACGGTGCCATGGGCGCCGGCATCGTCGAGGAAAATATTGTCCTGGATCCAGGCCTGGGCTTTGCCAAAAACGCCGATGACAATTGGGCGCTCCTCCACGGCCTGCCGGAGCTTATTGACCTCGGTTTCCCCGTATTGGTCGGTGCCTCCCGCAAGCGTTTCGCCGCCGCCGTCGGCAGTGAGGCTCGCGCGCCAAAGCAGGCTGATGCTGCGACTACCGCAATTTCCGCGCTGTCCGCAGCGGCGGGCGCATGGGCGGTTCGAGTTCACAATGTGGCCGACAACCTCGACGCAGTGCGGGTGGCGCAGGCATGGAACCTTGGCCGCTCACTGACCGGTTACACCGCGGCCGGCGACTATCCGGAAGGTGGCTCTAACCGCGCTGCACAGCACGATGAGTCTCCTGCTGAATCGCCAGCCGAGGCGGCTCTGGAAGGAGACGAGTAGAAACAGTGGCTGATCGCATTGAACTCAAAGGTCTGAAAGCCCGCGGCTACCACGGCTGTCTCGACTTCGAGCGCCGCGATGGCCAGGACTTCATCTGTGATGTCACCCTGTGGTTGGATTTCTCCGGTGCCGCTGCCAGCGACGAGCTGGACGACACCGTCAACTACGCCGACATCGCAGCCACAGCGCACGGAATTTTGACCGGCACTCCGCGCAACCTCATCGAAACCGTCGCGACCGAGATTGCCGAAGCAGTGCTTGCCGACGACGATGGCCGCGCCGAACGCGGATTGTCCCCACTGTTACATGCGGTGGAAGTAACCATTCACAAACCGCATGCGCCCATTCCGCTCGACTTTGATGACGCTGCGGTAACAGCCCGCCGTTCGCGGAAGAAGCGGTTGGCATGATTCGCGCCGTTCTTTCTATCGGCGCGAACATGGACCGCGCGCGAGAAAACCTAACTGGTGTGCAGGCCTTCTTCGCCGATGAATTGGTCGCAGCCTCAAAAATTTATGCCACCCCACCTTGGGGTGGGGTAGAGCAGGGTGACTTCCTCAATGCCGTGCTCATTGTCGATACGTCCCGGACACCAATGGAGCTGCTGGAAGCTGGTTGGAAACTGGAAAATGACGCTGGTCGAGTGCGCGAAATTCACTGGGGACCACGGGCGCTCGACGTGGACATTGTGCAGGTCATCGACAAGGACACCGGCGAGGAGATCATCTCTGACGATTCGACTCTGACCCTGCCGCATCCGTGGGCAACCGAGCGTGCCTTTGTACTGGTGCCGTGGCTCGATGCCGACCCGGATGCCGAATTGGGGGGAGTTCGGGTCGCGGCACTCGTCGATAAGCTGGCACCTGAAGACGTAAACGCAGTGCGTCTAGCAGACAGCGCGGATGGAGAAGAGGCCTAGAGATGAAACCGACCTCACCGATTACGTTGGCTGCATCTGCGCTGGTTCTCGCACTGGCGTCATGGATGATCGTGGCACAGTTTTTCGGTGCGCTCGGGCCACGAAGTTGGTGGGACCTGGGGTTTCCCTGGTTGCTCACAGCTGTCTGTGTGGCGGCAGCGCGGTGGATTAAGTCGGTGCTGAAAGAGGGGAAGGTCGGGCAGGATCGCAGCCAGGTGCAGCCGTTAACGTTGTCGCGATGGCTGGTGGTCGGTACGGCATCCGCATGGTTGGGGGCGATTCTCGGAGGTTTGTACGCCGGTGGCGTGCTGTGGGCTTTGCCGAAGTGGACGGAGCTTGCGGCTGCACAGGCCGACGGGCCGATCATGATTGTCGGCACAGTATCCGGCATTTTGCTCGCTGCGGCGGGGCTGTGGCTGGAAAAAGTTTGCCAATTGCCAACTGATGGCGAAAATTCTTCGCCTCCTAGCGGGGAAATGGGAACTAACTCGGTAGGGTGGGAGTTATGACTGACCTCTCCAACGCCGGTAATGACCCGAAGCGCTCGGGTGATGCCGCATATTTTCAGGGCGACGCGGCAGCTACTTCGTCGGATATGGCCGAGTCTCCGTCTCCGTCGCCTTCTTCGGCTTTCGAAAGCTACTCCGCTGGGGCTAACTCCGGGGCTGATGCGGCATATGCAGATGAGCAGAGCAATGATGTGACGAAATTCAGTTCTACCGATGGTATGACGGAGAAAACCGCCGTCATTCTCATGGTTGTGCTGCTGATGCTCGCGGTGATTGCCAGTATCGTCATGCTCTTTGCCTCCTCTGCCGGGTGGATGAAGGTTGCCGTGCTGCTGGCGTTGTGGTCGGCAGTTATCGGGGCTGTGCTGGTGACTCGATACCGCAAGACCATTGCGCTGGAGCGCAAGCGGTTGGAGACAATCGAGGAACTGCACAAGGTGGAGCTTGACCGCGAGCTGGCTACTCACCGTGAGCAGGAGCTGATTCTCGAGCAGAACTACCTGGACTCGCTTGAGGGTAACAACGATGACAACATTGCGGCGCTGCGCGCTGAGGTCTTTGCACTGCGTGCCCAGCTTGCTGAGTTCATGGGGGAGGATTTCGACGACGAGCAGGTTGCTCTTCGCGCCCAGGCCGAGCGTCTGCGTGAGCTCGACTCGCCACAGCAGGCCTCGCCGATGAAGGATCCGACCGGTCACGACCGGCCGACACCACGCGCGACTTCCCACCGCGCTGAGATGACCGCTAACGGCACTGTTGGCGTTCATACCCAGCACGGCGGCACGGGCTCCGCTTCCTCCGCTTCGCCGGTTGAAGACGCCGAGGCTACCGACATGCGCCGTACATTCTCGCCGTCTGGCCAGCCGGTTGACGTCCACGAAGTCGCCGATTCCAAGGATGACGAAGCCGTTTCCAAGGAGAAGTTCTCCACTAACTCTTTCCGCGCCATCAACTGGCAGGAAACCCCGGCCGAGGACGCCGCAGAGGATGATTCTCAGGGCGGTGCTCACGAGGCACACGGTGCACGGCACCCATTCGCTGCGCCGGAATCGGACGATGCCTCGGACTCTCCGACTCGCCAGCTGCAGGCCATTCGCGATGAGGACCTCGCAGAAGAGCCAGCTCAGAAACCGGCTCAGGCTCCTGAGCAGGAGCCTGCAAGCCACGGTCGGCGCCGTGCTGAGGACAACAAGGGCAGCCTGACGGTTGCCGAGCTGATGGCGCAGATGCGCAAGAAGAGGGAGCAGCGCGAGGACGAAGAGGCCTAGTCGCTTACCGAGTATGCGCGGCCTACTCACTGCACATAGCTGGTTTGGTCTAACCTAGTCAGTCATGACGCAAAGCCAGCATGATTCCCATCCCCATCGGACAACCGCTCCGCGGTTGGCGGTGGGGATTATTTCTGCCGGAAAAGTCGGGGTCGCGCTCGGCCAGGCGTTAGAGCACTGTGGGCATCGTGTCACTCACGTGGTCGCGCGCTCACCAGAATCTGTCACACGAGCGCATCTACGTCTCCCGAACGCACAGGTTAGTAGCATTGCCGACACAGCTTCCACCTGCGAGCTCATCGTTATCGCCGTGCCGGATCGCGCCATCGCAGAGGTCGCCGAGGAAGTCGCCCGCCATGTCGGCCCCGGACGCATCGTCATGCATACTTCTGGTTCCCTCGGGCGTGCCGTGCTCGATCCGGTCGCACTCACCGGCGCGCTGACCATCGCCGCCCATCCCGCAATGACATTCGCAGGGCTTGACGACGACTCCGAGCTCCTGACCGGTTGCCCATGGGGTATCACTGTTGGGGATGAGCTCGCGAAAACAGTCAGTGAACTGCTCATTGGTGAACTCGGCGGTCGTCCGGTGTTCATCAACGAACGTCACCGCGGCCTTTATCACGCGGCTATGGCCCACGGCTCAAACGGTCTGGGCGCAGTTGTGGTCGATGCAGTAGAAATGCTGGCAACCACTATCGGCGGAGACGCAGCAGCCGAAGACACCGACCTAGCTGAGCTGCGTCGAGGCCAGGCCGCCGAGCTGCTCCGTCCACTGCTGGAAGCTTCATTGGACAATGCCTTGAGGTGGGGTTCCCGGGGGCTGACTGGCCCGGTGACGCGGGACGACCTTGGGACCGTCGTCAAGCACGAACGTGAAATTGAAGCGGTGGCACCGGAAATGGGAACCGCCTACCTGGCTCTTGCCGAGCGTATCGCCGAGCTGCGCGGTGCCAACGAGGTTTTGCGGTACCTACGCCGATGAGCTGAGCGGACTGGTTGTTCTGGTCATCCGGGATGTGGCGTAAGGTATTGCCGTCGGACGAAAAGTTTGGTCCGGTAGATCTGAACGCGGAGGAAACATGACGGGGTATACCGCCGGAGAGACAACTGTTCACAGGACTATTGCGGGAATCACGCAGGTCACCCGTGCGTTGCGGAAGACCGGGCGGCCGGTGGTGCTCGTACCTACGATGGGTGCGCTACACCAGGGGCACCTTGAACTAGTACAGGCCGCGAAGACACTGCCGCGCGCTGTTGTGGTGGTGTCGATTTTCGTCAATCCGCTGCAGTTCGGTGAGGGGGAGGACTTTGATGCCTACCCGCGGACTCTGGATGAAGACGTGGAGAAGCTCCGCGCTGTCGGTGCTGAGCTGGTCTTTGCGCCGAACGCGAAGGAGATGTACCCCAACGGTTTCCGCACGACGGTGCAGCCGGGGCCGCTGGCTACTGAGCTCGAAGGTGCTACTCGCCCGGGGCACTTTGCCGGTGCGTTGACAGTGGTTAACAAGCTTTTCAACATTACCAACTGCACTGATGCCGTTTTTGGTGAGAAGGACTACCAGCAGCTGTGCCTGATGCAGCAGATGGTCACTGATCTGAATATGCCGGTGCAGCTGCACGGTGTGCCAGTGATCCGCGAGGCCGATGGGCTGGCTATGAGCTCCCGCAACCGCTACCTGTCCGAGGAGCAGCGCAATCTCGCAGTAACCCTGTCCGCTGCGCTGACTGCCGGTGCTTTTGTCGCGGACCGTGGTGCGGATGCTGTGCTGGAAACCGCGCGTGGTGTGCTCGCCAGCCAGCCTGAGGTCGAGTTGGATTACTTGGAGCTGCGTGACGCTGCGCTCGCCCCGCTTTCCGACGAGGTGTTGCGCGGCGACGGCCAGGAGACTGAAGCTCGCCTACTGGTTGCTGCGAAGGTCGGCACTACTCGTCTCATTGATAATGTTGGCTTGATTCTGGGTGCGCCGCGCCCGGATTCGGCAAACGGTTTCGGTCAGCTCGGGCAGAAGGACGCCGAAATTGCGTCAGCGGCCCTGTCGGCTGCGGGGCTGGACGGCGAGCTGACTGAGCAAGAGGCCGCTGAGTTGGCTGAGCTGCAGGAAAAGGTCCGCGCTGCTCGAGATGCCCGCCTGAAAGATGAGTCCAGCAAAGAAAACCTGAAGAACGCCGGCTTTGGCGTTGAGCAGGACAGCGAGTAGGACGGCTTTTCGAAGTAGTTTTTCGTGGCTGGGAAGTTGTCGTATTATAGTGTGCCGACTGACAACCTGCCACGCTAAGGGGTGCCGCGGTAGGCAAGCATCCAGGGGACGAATCCAGGAAGGGACCTACCTTTTTCATGTTTCGCACTATGTTGAAGTCCAAGATTCACCGTGCCACGGTGACTCAGGCTGATCTTCACTACGTTGGATCGTGCACGATTGACGCTGATTTGATGGAAGCGGCCGACCTGCTTGAAGGCGAGGCCGTCGACATTGTCGATATTAATAATGGCAACCGTCTTACCACTTACTGCATTACCGGAGAGCGCGGCTCGGGCATCATTTCTATCAATGGTGCCGCCGCTCGTCTGATTTCTCCGGGTGACCTGGTTATTATCATCGGCTACGGCATGATGGATGACGCTGAGGCGCGTACTTACAAGCCGAATGTCATCTTCGTCGATGAAGACAACAAGATCCTGGAAAGTGGCAATGACCCGGCGGATGTTCCGGAGGGGTCTGATTTGAAGAATCCGCGCAGTCCGGAGAACTAGGGCTAGTCCACGCAGCCCGCAGAGCTGGGTTTCGACTGCGTGGGTGGAGAGAAGGTCGAGCCGGAAAACCACGACACCAGGGTGTTTACTTGCCGTTAAATTGTAAGCCATTAGACCGTCAACTAAAGCTCATTGGCGAGTTGATCTTTAGAAACCGAAAGGTAACGCAGCGTCCTTAGCTTCTTAGAGGATCTAAAAGTTTTAGTTTTCCATTTCCTCATCTAGTCGAAGCTATACAAAGGCGGTCTCCCCCGTGGTTCGTATTGGCAAGAATCTGCTGACAAATCCTTTTGCTACCTCTCGCAGCTCCCTGACCTGCACTTACAAGTGTGGTAATGCTTGTGCTGACGATGCTCCGAATGAGTTCTCTGACAACCAGTACTTCGGTGATGTTGCGAAGCAGGCATTCTCCCAGCGCGCATTCTCCCGTCGTGCTGCACTGAAGGTCACTGGTGCTAGTGCTCTTGCGGTCGGCGGTGGCGCCGTGCTGGCCGCTTGCTCCTCTGATGATTCGGGCAGTGCCGCAGGTGGCTCCGATGCCTCCGGTACCACTGCTGCCGGTGACGGTAGCAAGGGCGAATCGCCGGAGGGTATGCGTTTCGACGCCGTTAAGCCGAACACGGAAGACGCAGTCGTTATCCCGGACGGCTACGAGCAGAATGTTCTGATTCGCTGGGGCGACCCAATCCACGAAGGTGGCCCGGAGTTCGACTTTGACAAGCAGACTCCGGAAAACCAGCTGAAGCAGTTCGGCTTCAACAATGACTTCGCTGGCCTGATTAAGGCTGAAGACGGCACACTGCTGTACGTCTGCTCGCACGAGTACACCACCGAGCCGATGATGTTCCGTGCCTACAAGAAGGAAGATGCCACTAAGGAGCAGGTCGACATCGGACTGGCTGCCCACGGTCAGACCATCCTTGCTGTGGAAGAGGATGACAAGGGATTCCTGAAGCCGATCCTGAGCGACAAGCGTAACCGTCGCATCACTGGCTTCACCGAGTTCACAGTTGACGGCCCGGCTGCTGGTCACGATCTGCTGAAGACCAAGGCTGACCCGAGCGGTATGAAGGTCGAGGGAACTTTGAACAACTGCTCCGGTGGTGTTACTCCGTGGGGTACCTACCTGTCCGGCGAGGAGAACGTCGACCAGTACTTCGGCAACGTTGGCAAGCTCAAGGACGAGGACACAGTTAAGAAGCTCAAGCGCTACTCGGTCAAGAATGAAGAGCTGTCCGATCGCGCGTGGGAGAAGTACTACGACCGCTTCGATGTCTCCAAGGAGCCGAATGAGCCGAACCGCTTCTTCTGGCTGGTAGAGATTGACCCATCTGACCCGAACTCCACCCCGGTCAAGCACACCGCACTGGGCCGTTTCAAGCATGAAGCCGGTCAGATTTACGTCACCGACGACGGCACGGTTGTGTGCTACTCCGGCGACGACGAGCGTTTCGAGTACATCTACAAGTTCGTCTCTTCCCGCAAGGTTAAGGAAGGCGACCTCAAGCACAACATGGGCATTCTGTCCGAGGGCACGCTCTACGTCGGTAAGTTCAACGGTAATTCCGAGTCCGAGATTGACGGCTCCGGTGAGCTGCCGAAGGACGGCCGTTTCGACGGTGACATTGAGTGGCTTCCGCTGATGACCGCCAAGGCAGACGGCAAGCACGAGTCCCACGTTGATGGCATGACCGCCGAAGAGGTCTGCATTTACACCCGCATCGCCGGTGACAAGGTCGGTGCGACTCGCATGGATCGCCCGGAGGATATCGAGCCGTCCCCGAAGACCGGTAAGGTCTACGCGGCGCTGACCAACAACAAGTACCGCGGAAAGGCGAGCCCGGATAGCTCTGGCAAGACCCAGGACAACAAGGCCGCCAAGAAGACTGATGGCGCAGGGCGCCCCTATGAGGGTGCGACTGAGGTTGCACCAATCACCGAGAACAAGAATGGCCTTGTTCTGGAGATGGAAGATGACCACGCTGGTACCAAGGGCAAGTGGAACCTTCTGCTGGTCTGCGGTGACCCGAACGAGGCTTACACCTACTTCGGTGGCTTCGACAAGGAATCGGTCTCGCCAATTTCCTGCCCGGACAACGTCACCTTCGACGAGTACGGCAACCTGTGGGTTTCCACAGACGGCAACGCCCTGGACTCCAACGACGGCCTGTTCGCCGTTGCTGTCGAAGGCGAGCGTCGTGGTGAGACCAAGTGCTTCCTGACTGTTCCGGTTGCTGCTGAGACCTGTGGTCCGCAGGTGTTCTCCAACCGCGTTATGGTCAACGTTCAGCACCCGGGCGAAATCGAGACGGATCAGGGTCACCCGGTCGGCGACAACCCGGACCCGACCACCAACCCGACCTCGCACTGGCCGGACGGTGGCAAGGAGCAGCCACGCCCGGCAGTCGTTCAGGTTGTACGCACTGATGGCAAGAAGATTGGTGTGTAGGTTGCCCTTGGCAAGGAGCTAAGCAAAAACGCGCGGATTAGCGCGTAGACCTATCGCGGCGCGTCTCGAACGAAAATAATGTTCGACGACGCGCCGCGACTGTATTCGGTAGAAAGTTAGTAATCGGGCGTTTTCTCAGCGCCACCACACTATCGATGGGATTAATCCTAGTGAACAGCATTGTCATAATCGGCATCATCCTCGTTGTCATCGGAGTCATCGTCGTTGTTGTAGCGCGTCGGAATACTCAGGTTCCGGGGTCTGATCGGGAGCGCTTCGTCGATCCACTGATGACCGATGAGTACCGCAAGTACGGCCCAACCTCTGTCGCACCGGGCGCAATCCTGAACTACGGTGGTGCCTCCCATGTTGTGCGCGGATCACTTGAGCTCTCTCAGGGACCGTTCCGCTGGTGGGAACATCTCGTCGACGGTGGGGCAGATGGTTCTTGGTTCGGCGTTGAGGAAGATGAGGGTGAAGTCATCCTCACCTGGTGGCGCAAGCTTCCAGGTAGCTTCGAACCAGCTAATCCCATCGTTGTCGACGGTGTGGAGTACTGGGAGGAAGAGCGGGGGGCCGCCCGCTACACCGCGATTGGCACCACTGGGCTGCCGCCCGAGGGGGCTACGGACTTCGTCGACTACAAGTCCGGTGACGGTCGCTTGCTCGGACTGGAACGCTACGGTGACTCGATGTGGGAGGCATCCACCGGTATTAGGATTCTTCCCGGTGAGATTGATGTTATGGCAGCGCCGGACCATAATCCGGACACGGACAATCGCTAGTGACGGTCGCTATGTCGCTGGCAATTCTAGATGTGCCGTTCAAAGACACCGCTGCGGAGCAACTCCGCGTTGCTTTTGACGGCCAAGTCCCGGACACCCTCTGCGAGGCGGTTATCTCACACCCCGACGGCAAAACACCGCCGCTGACGCTCGGTGTCCTCGGAGCGTCGCATGTGGTTTTCGTCGGTAAGCGGAAGAACCCGTGCTTTACCGAGGAGATTTCCTGTACTGCGACACACGGTGTGCCCCTGAGTGGGGCGGGCGTGATGGTGAAAGCTCGTGTGGAGAACCTCTCGCCAGAAGCCTTCGCTCAGCGCGCAAATGCTTTACGGCGTGAGTTCGGAGCGGGGCATCCCCATTCGGTCGTCGCAGAGTTTCCCGGTTCTCCCGGCGCGCTGACTGTGTTGTCTGCTGAGCCGATTGAGCAGGGGTATCGCTGGGATACGTGGCACGGCTACCCGCCGGGGCAGCTCGTGTGGACGTCGAATACTTGGACTGCCGTTGCTGGTAACCATGGGGCTGAGGCAGACCGCGTAAAGGGAGGTTCCTGAGTCTATGGGACGCGGAAGTATTGGTTACGCACTGATCGTTGTCGGCATTATGGTCACGCTGGCCGGTTTCTTCGTCGGCGGGAAATCTGCGGAAGAGAGGATTAGCGAGCGCTATCAGTCCGCGCCCGGCGCAGCATCTGCGACGCAGGTCAGCAGCGGAATTGATCGACGTTGGACCTGTGGCGACCGCGACCCCATTGAGGTGGGGCGTGAGCTGAAAGAAGAGATCAAGCCACAGGCTTACAACGAAGATGGCGGGGCGGCGTACCTGAGGACGAAGAAGCACCTGTTCATCGTTTCGCGTCAGACCCCTGAGGCAGGGTCGAAGGACACGTGCCTGATAACCAGAGAATCACTTAGTGGCCGCTATTCGGGTGGGCACTTCATCTATCTCGGCCCCGGTTTCGGTCCCTCCGCCCCCTCTGGCGGTTCGGGTGGATCGGCCGGATCATTCGGAGGAGCGAAATAAACATGGGACCAGTAACGTACATGGCCACCACCGGGACGGCTATCCTCACGGCGCAGTCGGAGACATCAGAGACAGCGCAGTCAACAGTGGGCGAGCATCTGGCCGTCGGAGTACCGGCCACCATCGGTTACTTCCTTGCGGGTGCCCTAGTGCTTGTAGTCGGATTCATTGTCCTTGATCTGATTACCCCTGGGAAACTGCGCGACCTGGTGTTTCTCGAAAACCGTGCGGGCGCCGCGATGATAGCGGGCTCGCAGCAGATTGCGCTGGCCTGCATTGTAGTTTCGGTAATCCGCGCATCCGACGACGCCCTGATGATTGGCTTAGGGGAGACCCTCGTCTACGGTGCCCTCGGCATTGTGCTGCAGGCAGCATCGCTGCTGGTGCTGGAAGCCCTGATTCCGGGGCGCTTCCGTGATGTCGTGATGGACGCGAAAGTACGCCCCCGAGCGGCGTTGGCGGCGACCACCTTCATCGTTATCGGTGTGATTAACGCGGTGGCGCTGTCATAGATGGAGACCACCACGACTTCCCGGCGCTGGCGGGCTCTCCTGCTGGGCTCTGTGGCGGCCTGCGCTGCCTGCGGCCTGGTCTATGAGCTGGCGCTACTGGCGCTGTCGGCTTCTCTTGGCCGCGGTGACGTCGTTGCGAATTCCCTGATTGTGGCCGGTTATGTCGCAGCACTGGGTTTTGGTGCCGTCGCGGCGAAACCGTTTGTGCGCCGTGCCGCGGTGTCTTTCCTCGGTATCGAGTGCGCTTTGGGTTTGCTCGGTGGTGTTTCCGCAACCGCCCTGTACTGGGTGTTTTCGGTTACAGGTGAGAGCCTCGGAGCATTGGTCGCTGCCACTTTCATAATCGGAACGCTGGTTGGCGCCGAGGTGCCGTTACTCATGACACTTCTGCAGACCGGTCGGACGTCCTCCGCAGAGGACACCGGTCGCGTGCTGGCGAATCTCAACGCCGCGGACTACTTCGGAGCCTTGGTCGGCGGTTTAATCTGGCCGTTTGTGCTCCTGCCTACAGTGGGAATGCTGAAGGCCACTGCCATCGCCGGACTGATCAACGTCACCGCGGCATTGGTAATTGCCGCGCTGCTACTGAAGCAGATGTTGTCCCGCCGGGCACTTGTCGCAGCTGTCGCCGCCCTCGTCGCGGCGCTGGTTGGGTTGGTTGCGTTGCTGGCCGGAATCCGGGACATCGAGGCGACCGCCCGGCAGTCGCTCTACGCCCAACCCATTGTTTTTGCCAAGCACTCGAAGTACCAGGACATTGTCGTCACCCGATTTGGCGGGGACCGGCGGCTTTATCTCGACGGAGGACTGCAGTACTCCAGTCGTGACGAGTACCGCTACACCGAGTCGCTGGTCTACCCGGCGGTGGATAAAGACACGAAGTCGGCGTTGATTCTCGGCGGGGGAGATGGGCTGGCTGCCCGGGAGCTGCTGCGGATGCCCAACATCGAGCGCATTGTTCAGGTTGAGCTGGATCCGGAGGTCATCGAGGTTGCCCGCACTGTGCTGCGGGAAGACAACCGCGGTAGCCTGGACAATCCTCGAGTGGAGAAGGTTACTGCGGATGCTTTCGCATGGCTCCACGATCAGGTACGTGGCAAGACCCAGACGCAAAAATTCGACGTCATCTACGCAGATCTTCCCGATCCCGACAACGCAGTGCTAGCCAAGCTTTACTCTCAGGAGTTTTACGGGTTAATCCGCACGGTGGCCGCGCCGGGCGCGAAGCTGGTGGTGCAGTCGGGTTCGCCATTTTCGACGCCGCAGGCCTTCTGGCGCACCGATAGCTCGATTCGCGCCGCAGGCTGGTCGACCACTCCGTACCATGTGCATGTTCCCACCTTCGGGGACTGGGGGTTTGTACTCGCGCAGGCCGAGCCTGAGCCTCCTACGCTCGAGCTTTACGACGGCGCCCCGCCGCTGAAATTCCTCACTCCTGACGTGGCTCGGGCTGCAACCGTGTTCGGTGCTGATAACGGTCCGCAACAATTGGAACCGTCGACACTCGCTCATCCTCAAATTGTGGAGGATATTCGTCGGGGTTGGCGGCAGGCGGGGGAGTAGCCCGCCGCGTATTTCGCAAAGAGCCGGGCGAGTAGCAGGTCGGCGGTGTAGTCGGCTAACCTTTATAGCCGTGACTGACGCGAAGAAGACCCCTGAAAACACCGCCACCGTTCCTGAGCAGCTGCGCATTCGCCGCGAGAAGCGTGACCGCCTGCTCGAGGCTGGAATTCAGCCGTACCCGGTCGAGGTTCCCCGTACTCACTCTCTCAAGGATGTCCGCGAAGAGTGGGGCCACCTCGAGGCCGGCGAGGAGACTCAGGATGTCGTGACCGTCATTGGTCGTGTCATGTTTATCCGTAATACCGGCAAGCTCTGCTTTGCCGCTCTGCAGGAGGGCGACGGCACGACCCTGCAGGCCATGCTTTCCAAGGCTGAGGTCGGCGAGGACGCCCTGGCTGCTTGGAAGTCGGACGTAGATATGGGCGACTTCGTCCTCATTACTGGCCGCGTAATTTCTTCGCGCCGCGGCGAGTTGTCCGTAATGGCTACCAAGTGGCAGATGGCCTCGAAGGCTCTGCGTCCGCTGCCGGTGTCGTTCGCTGATCTGTCCGAGGACAGCCGGGTGCGTCACCGTTACACGGACCTGATTATGCGTGAGCAGGCTCGTACTAACGCACTGACTCGCATCAAGGTCATCCGCGAGCTGCGCCACGCCCTTGAACGTCGCGGTTTCCTCGAGGTCGAAACCCCGATGCTGCAGACTCTGCACGGCGGTGCTGCTGCACGTCCATTCGTGACTCACTCCAACGCTTTGGACATCGATCTCTACCTGCGCATCGCGCCGGAGCTTTTCCTTAAGCGCTGCGTCGTCGGCGGTATGGAGCGAGTCTTTGAGATCAACCGTAACTTCCGTAACGAGGGCATCGACTCCTCGCACAGCCCGGAGTTCGCGATGCTGGAGTACTACGAGGCCTTCGGCACCTACGATGACTCCGCCCGCACCGTCCGCGAGGTCATTCAGGAAATCTGCGTCGCGGTCTTCGGTTCGACGACTGTCACGCTTGCCGACGGCACGGAGTTCGACTTCGGCGGCGAGTGGAAGCAGATTGAGATGTACCCGTCGCTGAACGAGGCACTTGCTCGCAAGTTCCCTGGTCAGCCGGAAGTCACCATCGACTCGACCGTCGAGGAGCTAAAAGCAATCGCCGACGTGATTGGACTTGAGGTTCCGGAGAAGGGCGGCTGGGGCCACGGCAAGCTGGTCGAGGAAATCTGGGAGCTGCTCTGTGAAGATCAGCTCGACGGTCCTATTTTCGTCCGCGACTTCCCGGTCGAGACCTCTCCGCTGACTCGTCAGCACCGCTCCAAGCCGGGTGTGACCGAGAAGTGGGATCTTTACGTCCGTGGCTTCGAGCTGGCTACCGGCTACTCCGAGCTGGTTGACCCGGTTGTCCAGCGTGAGCGCTTCGAGGACCAGGCACGTTTGGCCGCCGGTGGCGACGACGAGGCCATGGTTTTGGATGAGGACTTCCTGCACGCAATGGAACAGGGCATGCCGCCGACGACCGGTGTGGGCATGGGCATTGACCGCCTGCTGATGGCCTTGACCGGTCTCGGTATTCGCGAAACCGTGCTGTTCCCGATTGTGAAGCCGGAAGCGTAAGCGACGTTTCTTTTTAGCATGTAGTCTGCAGCGGTCAGCCGGAAAACCACGGCTGGCCGCCGAATTCATGTGTAGTTATCCCGGTGTTATCACCGGGATTGTTTTTATCCCGTAATTTCTTCACCCATGACTTCGGTAAATGGGAATAAGAGAATTAATCGGCGATCCGTATTGCGCTTGGGAGCAGCAGCGGGAGCAGTAGCGAGTGCGGGTGCCGTAGCGGTGGCCGTCAGTAGCGTCGGGACGCGAGCAGTTGCATCGGCGGCTCCGAACCAGGCGCCGTTTCCATTAACAGGTTTGACCAGTGGCCTCGTGGTGACGGACCTGGAAGTCGTGACCGTGACCGATACGTCGGTGACATTTTCGTGGACGACGTATGCAGGCCCACATCCAGCGTGGGGGAAGCTGGCCCCGCTGGCACCGGCCGACACTGAAGTTGCGCTAGTGCCAGTCGACGCTGATGAGGGCGGCGAGCTGCCCGTGGTGCATAAGGACGAGGCGCAGGTTGGCTACCACTTTGTGACCGTCGATAAGCTGCGGCCTGGAACCACGTACCGTTTCGAATGTCGATCGAATGGGCTGGTCGCCGAGCCGGGATTGATTACCCGAAACCTCCCCAATACGCCTGAACAAACTGGACGGTTCACGACGCTGGTCGCTCCGGAAGGGGAGTATCTGACCACGATTGCCATCCTCAACGACACGCATATCGGCGAAAACGGGCACGGTATTGTTGTCGGCAATTTGCCTGCACCTATTTTCCCTGAAGCCGGTGCCGCACCGTACCCCGAGGTCATGTTGACGGCTGCCCTCGCTGAGCTTCGGGGGATGGGTATTGAAAAGGTTTTCGTCAACGGTGATGCCACGTCGGAAGCACGTCCGGCGGAGGTACGTCGATTTGCCGAGATTATGAATACTTTTGGTGCTCCGGAGCGGCAGTGGTTTGTCACCCGCGGCAATCATGATCGTCCGCATAAGCCGGATGCCGATTCGTCTGCTGGCTACGACGAATTTCCGGTTTTGGAGGGCACCGAAGATCATCGCGATCCCTTCGGTGTTCTCCTGGGGCGTCCGCGACAGGAACTGTGGATCACTCAGCAGGGGCCGGTCCGCGTCATCGGTCTGGATTCATCGAAGTTGGATGAGTCCGGCGGCGAAATTAGCTCGGAACAATTCGATGCACTAGAGCAGGAATTGCAGCGTGACCCCAACAAGCCGACGGTTGTGCTGGCTCATCACCCGATTACTTCCGAGGCTGGCTGGACAAACGCTGCCGGCCCCACCTTCATTCTCAATAGCGCTGATGCACGACGTTTGCAGCAGCTGCTTAACGACGCTCCGGGTGTATTCTTCGCAGGGGCAGGTCACACCCACCGTGCAAAGCGTACTCGCGGTGATTTTGGTGCCGGTGTTGATTATTTGGAGACTGGCGCGTGTAAGGCTTACCCCGGTGGCTATACGTTACTGCATGTCTAATCCGGTGGTTACCAGGTTAATTTCCATCGTTTGAGCAGCGAAGATGCGCTTGCGTGGACTGCGCGTGCCCGTTGGGCGATGTACGGTTTCGAGCCCGAGGCGCTGCTTGGTGAGCTCTCTGATCGCAACTACGTTGTTAACCGCGTTATCGCCTGACAAGTTAGAAACCTGAAAGTTTTCTGTTACTTGGCAATGTTTTTTCAATTCCTGTGACAACGGTCACGTGATTCATTTATTGTTATGCCAGTAATAGTTCTGACTCGAAAGGCCATGATCACATGAGCGAGAAGAAGAACCGCGAAGATTCGACTGTCGGCCGCAATAACCCTGGTCGCGACGCTATCGGAGCGGCAATGCGGTTCATCACGTCGATTACTGGTTCGGACTTCGCCCAGAAGTACGACCTTCAGCCAAAAATCGACCGCGTGGTGTACCAGTCCA
The DNA here is from genome assembly GCF_001815745.1 of Corynebacterium sp. HMSC064E07. NCBI lineage: Bacteria > Bacillati > Actinomycetota > Actinomycetes > Mycobacteriales > Corynebacteriaceae > Corynebacterium > Corynebacterium sp. HMSC064E07. Next base: position 41,048 of record NZ_KV821808.1, read on the forward strand.
CCAAGTCCGGTTTCAAGACCCTTGGTGCCGCGAATCGTCAGTTTAAGAAGATTTCCGGTTCCGGTAAGCCGGAGCGTCCGGCTGAGGAAGCCCAGGCTGCACAGGAGGCCGCAGCCGAGGAGAAGGCAAAGAAGCTCTTCGACCTCACCCCGACCGAGGATCAGCAGATGATCGTCGAGACGGTGAAGGAGTTCGCTGAGTCTCGTCTACGCGAGGCTGCTTACAAGTCCGACCACGAGGCAACTCCGCCGGAGAACCTCGTCTCTGAGGCTTCTGAGCTGGGCGTCACCATGATCAACGTCCCGGAGGCTTTCGAAGGCATCGCTACAGGTGAGGACGTCACCACCAACGCGCTGGTCGCAGAGGCTCTGTCCTACGGAGACATGGGTCTGGCTCTGGCTGTGCTGGCTCCGGCCGGTGTCGCTGCCACCCTGACCGCTCACGGCTCTGACTCGCAGCAGAAGACCTACCTGCCGGCATTCGCTGGCGAGAACGTCCCGGCTGCCGCTGTTGTTCTCGCAGAGCCGCGCCCGCTTTTCGACGCGCGCAAGCCTGAAACCACCGCGAAGCGCGAGGGCGATTCGCTGGTCCTCAACGGTGTTAAGTCCTTCGTTCCGAACGCCGGCGCAGCTGAGCTGTTCATCATCGGTGTTGAGCTCGAGGGTAAGCCAGCTCTGGTTATCGTTGAGTCCGACACTGAGGGCCTCCACGTTGAGGCTGATCCGTCCATGGGTCTGCGCGGTGCCGCAATGGGCCGTGTCATCCTGAAGGATGTCAAGGTTCCGGCTGAGAACATTCTCGGCGGTGCTAGCACCTCTGCTGAGAATCGTGAAGAGGCATACCTCGACATTCTGCGTCGTTCCCGCCTCGGCTGGGCCGCGCTTGCAATGGGTACTTCTCAGGCAGTTCTCGACTACGTCATTCCTTACGTCAACGAGCGTCAGGCATTCGGCGAGCCGATTTCCCACCGCCAGGCAGTGGCATTCATGGTCGCCGACATCAAGATTGAGCTCGATGGTCTCCGTATGATCACCCTCCGCGGTGCTTCCCGCGCTGACCAGGGTCGCGGCTTCGCTCGCGAGGCAGCTCTGGCTAAGACCTTCGCCACGGAAAAGGGCATGAAGATTGGTTCCGACGGTGTGCAGCTGCTCGGTGGACACGGCTTCACCAAGGAGCACCCGGTTGAGCGTTGGTACCGTGACCTCCGCGCAATTGGTGTCGCCGAAGGCATCGTCGTTCTGTAAACCGCTAGATACTTCAGCCGAAAAGAATTAAGAGGAAAGAAAATGATTAACCTCGAACTGCCGAAGTTCCTCAAGGCGGGCGCGTCCCAGTCGCATCAGGCCGCCGCTGAGATCTTCCGACCGATTTCCCGTAAGTACGATCTCGCTGAGCACGAGTACCCGAAGGAACTCGACACCCTTGCCTCCATGATGGACGGCATGGCAGATGGTGGCCGCGGCTTCTCCGGTGCTTCCGGCGGACGTGGCGATGACAAGAAAAAGAAGCGTACCGGTGTAAAAAACGGTGGCAACATGGCTTCGCTGCTCAACGTTATTGAGACCTGCTGGGGTGACGTGGGGCTGACCCTGTCCCTGCCGTACCAGGGTCTGGGTAACGCAGCTATCGCAGCTGTTGCTACTGATGAGCAGCTGGAGGCTTTCGGTAAGACCTGGGCTTCCATGGCAATTACCGAGCCGTCCTTCGGTTCTGACTCCTCCGCTGTTTCCACCACTGCCAAGCTCGATGGTGACGAGTACGTCATCAACGGTGAGAAGATCTTCGTTACTGCTGGTGAGCGTTCCGATTCCGTCGTTGTGTGGGCGACCCTGGACAAGTCCAAGGGCCGCGCTGCCATCAAGTCCTTCCTGGTGAAGAAGGGCACCCCGGGCTTCACCGTGGAGCGCCTGGAAGAGAAGCTGGGTATTCGTTCCTCGGATACCGCAGTGCTCCGCCTGGACAACGTCCGCGTCCCGAAGGAGAATCTGCTGGGTTCCCCGGACATTGATGTTAAGAAGTCCTTCGCCGGCGCAATGGCGACCTTCGACAACACTCGTCCGCTGGTTGCCGGTATGGCCATCGGTGTCTCCCGTGCTTCGCTGGAAGAGCTGCGTCGCATACTGGAAGAGGCCGGCATCGAGATTGACTACGATGCACCGGCACACACCCAGAGCGCTGCTGCAGCTGAGTACCTGAAGCTGGAGTCCGATTGGGAGGCTGCGTACCTCCTGGCTCTGCGCGCTGCGTGGATGGCTGACAACAAGCAGCCGAACACTCTGGAGGCTTCTGAGTGTAAGGCCAAGGCCGGCCGCGCAGGCACTGAGATCTGCTTGCGTGCCGTTCAGCTGGCAGGCACCTTCGGTTACTCCGAGCGTAACCTGCTGGAGAAGTGGTCCCGCGACGTCAAGATCCTGGATATCTTCGAAGGTACCCAGCAGATTCAGCAGCTAGTTGTTGCTCGCCGCACCCTGGGGCTGTCTTCCAAGGAACTGAAGTAATTACAGCTTCAGAGCAATCTACATACTGGTGAGCCGGTAAAAGTTCACTTAGATGCTCAAGCCACATTTCTTAAAACACCGTCCTTCCATGACCTGGTAGGGCGGTGTTTTATTTTGCGCTGTTTTAGTCGTGTGTCTTTTGTTGTTGTGCTCCTATTTTTCCGAGATTAGAGGAAGAGTTCATCTATTTTTCATCTTTAGGTTCTAGGCTTATTGGCCATGAGCATTTCCCGCCGGGCCTACCTCTCTGTTGCAACTCTTGCTGCAAGTTCAATGGCCGTCGCGAAAACCTCGGGAGCGTACGGCCTGGAGTACGTCACGTCGGGGCTGGGGCTTACCCAGTCGGATTCCAAGTCGTGGCAGGTACTGGCTAGCGACTTGGAGGTCATTACTGTTACAGATACGTCAGTGGCATTTACATGGGCAACATATGCTCCGGGAGTGCAGACAGCGTATGGCTTTATTAAGCCGACCGTTCCTTCGGATGAGCGGGTGCTGCTTGCTCCAGCGGATTCAACGCCGCTAGAGCTCGTGCACGAGGGGTACTCAGAGTCGGGCTACCACCATGTGGTCATTGATGGGCTGGAGCCGGGACGGGAATACCGCTTTGAGTGCTGGTCCCACAACTGCCGCGCGGTCCCGTCGCTGAATATCACCATGAGCAAGACGGCGCCGGAGAAGACAGGCGTCGTAAGTACTCTGCCAGCGTTGGCGGGTGCACATTTGGCGACGTTCGCGCTGACGAATGACACACACATTGGTAAGCCCAATCATGACGGCATTCGCATTGGCAACCTCGGTCTTTCCTCCGATCCGGGAGAGCAGCCTTTCGCCTCTATGCAATTGCAGGGTCTGGTGGACACGGTAAAGGCTGCCGGGTTAGACACTCTCGTCGTCAATGGCGATTGCACGGATAGCAACCGTCCTGAGGAGTATGACGAGCTCATCAGGGTTTTGGATACTTTCGGTGAGTTTGGGAAAAACTGGTTTGTCACCCGTGGTAATCACGATGTGCACCCGCCCGGACTGCCCAATATCAATGGTTTCCGGGGACGCGGAATCCGCAAGGGCAAGACCGCGGTTCCAGATTACTTCAGCCAGCGTCTTGTGCCGACGCAGCAGCACTGGTCGACTCGCGTCGGCGAAGTGCGTCTCATCGGTGTTGATACTGCCGAATTTGGTTATGCAGGTGGGCGTATTAATGAGCGCCAGATGCGTGCATTGCGTGCTGAACTAGCAGAGGATCCAGAGCGTCCGACAATTTTGTTTGCGCACCACCCGTTTACTCAGGATGCGGTGCGTTCGCATTTCGGTGGGGAGGCATTCATGGTCGAGGCTCAGCAGGCCAAGATTTTCCAGGAGATCCTGGCTGCCACGCCGGGTGCCAAAGGTGTGTTCGCTGGTCATACGCACCGCAGCCGTCGTGGTGTCGCCGACTATGGGGATACGGACTTCTGTGAGCGGGGTGCTGCACTTGGCTATCCGGGTGGATACACGCAGATTCGAGTGCACACTGACGGTTACCAGATCAGCTACCACCGCACCACAACACCACAGTCGCTGGCCTGGTCAACGAAGACTCGTTGGTCGATGTTCGGGTTGGAGCCAGAGTTTATGCTGGGAAAGATCTCCGATCGGAACTACGTCAATTTCTTCAAGAACAAAGTGCCGCTCTGAGCTAGTGCTAGCTTCTAGCAGGGTACGCTGGGCAACGCATAGTGTTAATGGAAAATACGTAGTGGCAAGTTCCACTGTGGGCGAAGTCACAAGTCGCCACGTTATTGGCCGAGCACAAGTGTGGCTCTGAAGTAATAAGGAATTTAGCGATGACCGACCAGTACAACCCGCGTTCGTCCTCCCCGCAGGATTGGGAGCAGGACGGTTATGCAACATCTGCCTGGGAGCAGCCGCAGGGTGGGGCTCAAGGCCAGTACCAGCCTCAGTATCAGTACCAGTCGCAGGGGCCGAACCAGGGAGGTTCACCCCAGCAGTATCCGGCTTATCAGCAGGCTCCGGTACCTGAGCAGAAGAGCAACAACGGTCTGTACGTGGTTTTGGGCATCGTCGGTGTCGCACTTGCAGCGGTCGCCGGTATCGGTGGCGCGTACTACCTGAATAATTCCTCCGATAATTCCCCGCAGTCTCCCGATACGGTTGCGGCAGGGGACTCGTCGTCAAGCACTGCGTCCCCGGCGCCGGTGGAGACGTACACGGAAACCTATACCCAGACCGTCGAGCCGGAAACGACGAAGCAGCCGGAGAGCAGCGCTCCTGCCACTACGCAGCGGGGAAATTTTGGTCTTCGCGCGTTCGGTATGAATCGCGATGATATCGATGCCAAAGGTTGGGTTGGCAGTACCGCTCGCTGCTCGGGTGGGTATTACGCGCGTGTGTTGGCGGAGACTTCTTCGGGTAAGGCCGTGATTTGTGAGAATTCCAATAACCGCCAGCAGCGCCATTACATTGGTGACTTCGGTGAGATTTCGGATACCCCGGATGCGTACACAGTAGATAGTTTCTCCGGGAACCGTGCTGTCGCGAAAAATGGTGGCTACACGTATACCGTCACTCCGAATGCGGTAACCGTGACCCAGGACGGCGAAGAGATTTTCCGTGAGCCTGTCACGGACTACGGTGTTTTGAACGCTGGCTAATCAGCTCTAGTTCTTCCTAGGACACGCAAAAAGGACGCGGTAACTTCCACACTGGAAGTTTTTACCGCGTCCTTTTCGTGTCTGCCGTTCGCTTTACGACGGTCCCTGCGCCCTAAGCCACCTTCTCCTCGGTGGCGTTCTCCCACGGCTTCGGCAGGTGGCGAGGAACAACCTTGCCGACTGCGTTGCGTGGCAGTTCATCGAGGAACACGGTCTCGCGCGGCACGGCGAATCGGCTGAGGCGCTGCTTGACGTATGTGCGAATCTGCTCATTGGTCAGGGCGCGGCCCTCAGGGGAATCGTCGCGGACAACCCAGGCGACCAGGGCCTGGCCGAAGCGCTCATCCGGAACACCTGCGACTGCGCACTCGCGGATGCCTTCGAGCTGGCTGAGTGCATCTTCGGTCTGACGTGGGAAGACGTTCTCGCCACCGGAGACAATCATGTCGTCCTCGCGACCGGAGATGTAGAGCAGGCCATTTTCCATTCGACCCAGGTCACCGGTACAGACCATGCCGTCAATGACCTGCTTGTCCGCGCCGGGGCGGGTGTAGCCCTCGTACAGCATGTTGTTGCCCACGAAGATTCGACCGGTCTCGCCGTCGGCAACGCGGTTGCCGTCTTCGTCGAGAATCTGGACACGAGTGCCCAGCGGTGCGCGACCTGCCGTGGTCGGGTTTGCCTTGAGCTCATCCGGGGTAGCAATAGTTGCCCAGCTGACCTCGGTGGAGCCGTACTGGTTGTAGAGAACCGGCCCGAAACGCTCGAGGGTCTTAGTGACAATTCCCTCCGGAATGGCCGAGCCACAGGATGCGATGACCTTCAGCGATGTCGCGCCGATGTCGTAGTTCTCCGGGAGAATCTCAATCATGCGCTGCAGCATGGTCGGCACCAGGAAGATGGTGTGCGGAGAGTGCTGCTCGATAATGCGGAGACTGTCGGCCGGATCGAACTTGCGGCGCATGATCATGGTGGAACGCAGTGCGATGCACAGCTGTGCAGTTGCGAATCCCCAGGTGTGGAACAGCGGAGCCGCAAGGTAAGCCGGGCGACGCTGGCGCAGCGGAATGCGGCTCATGATGGACGATGCCGGCATCCAGCTGCGCGGCTCCGGACGCTTGGCACCCTTTGGCGTGCCGGTGGTTCCGGAAGTCAGAATAATAACGCGGCCACGGCGTGGACGGCTTGGCAGCTCGGCGGTTGGCCACTTTGCCGGCGGTGCCGTCTTCAGCATCTCCTGCATGGAGGTCCAGCCCTCGCGAACACAGGAGGTGTCACCGTAGTTTTCGAACCACGACACTGCGACCGGGCACTCATCGAAGTCCTCCGGCAACATGTGAGTGAATTCCTCATCAATGAACAGGAAGTCAATCTTCTGCTCACGAATCACGGCCAGAGTCTGCTCGGCAGAGGCGCCGGTGTTGAGCAGTACCAGGTCGGTGCCGAGGCGACCGTGGGCACACAGCGCCATAATGAAACCGCGGTGGTTGCGAGACAGCACGCCGATGCGGTCGCGCTGCTGAATATCACCGTGGCGGAGTGCTCGAGCCAGGGCAGTGGAGCGCTCGTGCAGTTCTTCGTAGGTCAGCGAGCCGCCGTCATCAATAATCGCGGTGTGGTGCGGGTCGCGGCCGGCTGCAATGCCGAGGAGACCAGCTGGCAGGAAGTCCCAACGGTAGATGGAATTCAATGCCTTTCCAGCAGCGCCAGGTCCCATCGAGCCGAGGACGCCAGCCTGCGTCACCGGTGCGAGTCCGAGAACGAGGTCCGAGGTAGCTCGCGAAGCTTTGCGCACCTTATTGAAAATCGAGGTCTGTGGATTAGATGTCATAGTCACTCATCTTCCGTGGTTCATGTCCTGCGGTCTTCGGAGAGGCCTAATCAGGCGAAACCTCATCGGTAGGACCGCCGATTTAGTTTCTTTTACAGTAAGAATAAGTGTCCTAGGTCACTTTTGTGTAGCTTTTTGCAAAATTTTTTTATCAGAAACGAATAGTTGTGAAGACCTGAGGCGTGACCAGGGAGTACGTTCAAAAGTGCGGGGCTTTTTCTGTCTCGAGAAATGTTGTCGCCGCACTTAGGGTCTCCGTTTTGAGGTAATTTCTCTAGGAAAAGTTCTTGAAAGATGTTCCAATCCAACTGCGCTCTCGTCGCAGTAGTGGAGGGTGAGGCCATCCGATATGACTTAGGGGAACCCATGAAGTCCAGTCTCAAGCATCAAACTTTCCTACGTATTTCGGCGACCCGAGTCGCCGTAGTCGGAGCAGTCGCAACCGGTGCGGCCTTCGGTTTTGCAGCTTGTGGCGATAGTGATGACGTCGATCCGGCACCTGTCGACACCACTACGGTGACGTCGACTGAGGAGCTGGACGATGATCGCGATGATCGCGATGATTGCGATGATTGCGATGATGACGACCGGGATGATGGCCACGACGATCGCGTGAACAACTAGGCGTCCGTTCCAGGATGAAATTGCCGTTGCATCTCTCTCGACCAGACTGTTCGCTACTGGCGTACGGCTATAGGGATTAATCTGCGACGCGTCGCGTTTAAGCTAGGTGAAACAACCTTTATTGAATTACGGCAAAAATAGACACTTGAAAGGGCAGTGATGTTCGAGAGGTTTACGGACCGAGCACGTCGCGTTGTCGTCCTGGCGCAGGATGAGGCACGCGAGCTCAATCACAATTACATCGGCACGGAGCACATCCTGCTCGGCCTGATTAGTGAAGGCGACGGTGTGGCTGCCAAGGCGCTCGAGTCCATGGGTATTTCCCTGGACGCTGTGCGCTCTGAGGTAGTCGACATTATTGGTCGTGGCTCCCAGCCGCCGAGCGGTCACGTGCCGTTTACCCCGCGTGCAAAGAAGGTGCTGGAGTACTCTCTGCGCGAGGCTCTGCAGCTGGGTCACAAGTACATCGGTACTGAGCACCTGCTGCTCGGCCTGATTCGCGAGGGCGAGGGTGTTGCCGCTCAGGTACTGGTTAAGCTCGGCGCTGACCTGCCGCGCGTACGTCAGCAGGTTATTCAGCTGCTCAGCGGTTTCCAGGGTGATGAGTCGGATGGTTCTCCGGAGCAGCGTCCGGTCGGCGCTACTTCCGGCGCTCGTGTGCAGGAGGGAAACCACCAGTCCGGTTCGCTGGTGCTCGATCAGTTCGGTCGTAACCTGACCGTGGCTGCACGTGAGGGCAAGCTGGATCCGGTTATTGGCCGTGAGAAGGAAATCGAGCGCATTATGCAGGTTCTTTCTCGCCGTACCAAGAACAACCCTGTGCTGATTGGTGAGCCGGGCGTTGGTAAGACCGCCGTTGTGGAGGGTCTCGCGCTGGACATCGTCAACGGCCGTGTGCCGGAGACACTGAAGGATAAGCAGCTTTACTCCCTCGACCTGGGTTCGCTGGTTGCGGGCTCCCGTTACCGCGGTGACTTCGAGGAGCGTCTGAAGAAGGTGCTCAAGGAGATTAACCAGCGCGGTGACATCATCCTGTTTATTGACGAGATTCACACGCTGGTCGGTGCCGGTGCCGCAGAGGGCGCAATTGACGCGGCCTCGATTCTGAAGCCGAAGCTGGCTCGCGGTGAGCTGCAGACCATCGGTGCTACCACTTTGGATGAGTACCGTAAGCACATCGAGAAGGACGCCGCTCTTGAGCGTCGTTTCCAGCCGGTGAACGTGCCGGAGCCGAGCGTGGATCTCACTATCGAGATTCTGCGTGGTGTTCGCGATAAGTACGAGGCTCACCACCGCGTATCCATCTCGGACAAGGCACTGGTTGCCGCCGCTACTCTCTCGGATCGCTACATCAACGACCGCTTCCTGCCGGATAAGGCTGTTGACCTTATTGATGAGGCCGGTGCTCGTATGCGTATCAAGCGTATGACTGCCCCGGCTGACCTGCAGGAGATTGACTCCAAGATTGCCGATGTGCGCCGCCAGAAGGAAGCCGCCATCGACGAGCAGGACTTCGAGAAGGCAGCTGGTCTGCGCGACAAGGAGCGCAAGCTGGGCGAAGAGCGCCGCGAGCGCGAGAAGAAGTGGCGTGCGGGCGAGTCCGACACCATCGCTGAGATTGGCGAGGAGCAGATTGCGGAGGTCCTGGCTTCCTGGACTGGAATTCCGGTGTTCAAGCTCACTGAGGAAGAGTCCTCGCGTCTGCTGCGCATGGAGGATGAGCTGCACAAGCGCATCATCGGTCAGGAAGAGGCCGTCAGTGCTGTCTCCCGCGCTATTCGTCGTACCCGCGCTGGTCTGAAGGACCCGAAGCGTCCGTCCGGTTCGTTCATCTTCGCCGGTCCGTCCGGTGTTGGTAAGACCGAGCTGTCGAAGGCCCTGGCCGAGTTCCTCTTTGGTGAGGAAGACGCACTCATTCAGATTGATATGGGTGAGTTCCACGACCGATTCACCGCTTCGCGTCTCTTCGGTGCTCCTCCCGGATACGTCGGCTACGAAGAGGGCGGCCAGCTCACCGAGAAGGTGCGCCGCAAGCCGTTCTCCGTCGTGCTTTTCGACGAGATTGAGAAGGCCCACAAGGAGATTTACAACACCTTGCTGCAGGTCCTGGAAGACGGTCGTCTGACTGACTCGCAGGGTCGAGTGGTGGACTTCAAGAACACGGTTCTGATCTTCACCTCGAACCTGGGTACCAGCGACATTTCCAAGGCTGTTGGTATGGGCTTCTCGGGTGTCGGCGAGGCCGATGAAGATGGCAAGTACGAGCGGATGAAGGACAAGGTCCACGACGAGCTGAAGAAGCACTTCCGTCCGGAGTTCCTGAACCGTATCGACGAGATTGTGGTCTTCAAGCAGCTGAGCCAGGCTGAGATTGTCCAGATGGTCGATCTCATGCTGGCCCGCGTCAGCGACCAGCTCGACGAGAAGCGCATCACCATGGAGATTTCCGACCGCGCCAAGAACCTGCTGGCCAAGCGTGGCTTTGATCCAGTGCTCGGTGCCCGTCCGCTGCGTCGCACGATCCAGCGCGAGATTGAGGATCAGCTCTCCGAGAAGATTCTCTACGGTGAGGTTGGTCTCGGCGAGACCGTCTTCATCGATGTCGAAGGCTGGGATGGCGAGTCCAAGGACGTCGACAAGGCGAAGTTTACCTTCACCAACAAGGGCAAGGCCGGTAACGTCGATGCCGACGGCGGTGCTCTGGCTGAGTCCGAGGAAAACAAGGATGTTCTCGGGAGTGCTGAAGGCACCCTGAGTGTTGAATCCGACGACATCGAGGGTGCCGCAGACCAGGCCGCTGCTGAGGCAGAGCCCGAATCTGATAACTCCGAGGGAGAGAACTAAATGGGGATCCAATTTCGCAAGAAGCAGAACCTGGACAAGGACACGTGGCTGAACTACTCGGGTTCGGGAGTCTCTGGTTCGAAGCGTATCGGTCCGGTGACCATTAACAGCCGTGGCGGTTACACCGTCCGACTGGGCAAGGGCTTGACCTTCCGTGGTCGCTGGAAGAAAAAGTAGCTGTACTTGCTAGATGGAGGAAAGCGGCGGTTGTCGCCGCTAGTACCCCATTTTCTGATTCACCCACGCAAGCATCTCTTCGTGGGTGAGCACGTAGGCAAGGCCGTGCGTCCCATCACCGAGGTCAGTATCGACCTCCACGTAGGTGATGTCGGAGCCGGCCTTTTGCCATTTCTGCACAAGTTCGCGTGCCGACGTCACGGGTAGCACATCATCCAATGCGTTATGGGTAACGAATACGGGCATACTGGGAGTCTTTGTCCCCAGAGCTTGTTCTTCCACGTGGCGCCGAACGACGGGGGAGAGCTCCGGCGAGCGCAGATTTTCCGCTATTCCTAAGTCGTTGGCCGTGAATGCCTTGGTGTCATTGCGGGGCCAACGTTCGACAGTGGCGCCAATGCATTCATCGGCCGTGAGCTTCAGGAAATCCTGCCCCAGCGGGCTCAGCATGCGCTCGATCGGTTCTTTTGTCTCTGGGTACTCTGCAATCAAGCCGTTCATGAAGTAACCGACGAGCCCCGCCAGCGCCGAGCCGCGAATATGCAGTGCAGTGTCGGTGAGATCGGCCGGAATAGCCCCGGCGTAAACAGCGCGGATGTTCAGCTCCGAGGCGTACGCATCGGCTAGCTCGGCGGCTGCAGCGGTGGCGCCTCCGCCCTGTGAGTAGCCGAACAGCGCAATGGGAGTATCTGCAGGTAGTTGTAAAGTCTCAATAGCCGCTCGCGCCATATCGAGCGTGTTATTCCCGGCAATCTCACGGTTGAGATACGGATGTACCCCAGGCGTGCCGAGCCCCTGGTAATCCACAATGGCAACATTCCATCCCTGTGCCAGCAGCTGAGGTGCCGGAGGCGTCGGAGGCGCTTCGTAACGCAGGGCGACCGAACTGGCACAGTTATCAGCCATGCCGAGAGTTCCAGGTGCAATTACTGCCAGTGGGCGCGGGGATTTCTCTGACCATCGGGCGTAGGGCTGCAAAATCGTGCCGGACACGGCTGTCTGGCGGTGGTCGCGTGCACCTGTGGAGGAAAACACGACCCGCTGTGCGCGTGCGGGCGTATTGACCGGAAATGGCGTCTTCGTAATTACCTGCCCCGGAGGCAATCGCTTCACCGTAGAAGAGTCAGAATCCGAAGAACCGAAGCCAGTCGCTCCTAGACCATCCACCGCCGAGCAACCACCGAGCGTTCCCACGCTAGAGCCCAGAAGAGCAACTCCAAGCACTGTGCTCAGCGCAATTCTGCGCTTACTAGCCCCAAAGAGACAGCGCTGGCGCTGAGGTCGATGGGGCGTGGCATTCATGTGTCTAATTCTAGGCAACGCACTTGTTCGAATCTGGTCTTTACCGGAGCATTGCCTCGGCTTTAACGGGGCAACTGGAAGCGGCCATCGGAGGTTTGCTCCGCAAGTCCGTCGTCAAGCAGGGAAAACAGTGCGCGGGAACGCTGATGCGCATCATCCCAGACCGCATCCAGAGCGGCCTGTTCGACGGGGGAGTCGGCGGCGCGGAGCACGTCGAGAAGCAAGCCCCGGACTTGACGGTCGGTGCCTTCGAACTTCTGCACACGCCGTTTAGCAGCGGCGATTTCGTGGTCTTCGGGTTCGGGGCGACCGGCGGCAATCCATGCGCAACTGGTGGCGATGGGGCAGACCTCGCACTCGGGTGTCGTTCGACAGACGGTAGCGCCGAGTTCCATGAGTGCGACGGAAGTCTCGGCCGCAGTCGTGGGGTCGAGTGGTAGGAACTCTTCGACGAGCGTCATGTCGGCGCGTTTGGCGATGCCGGGTAGGTACGTGCCCTGACGGTGTCGCCGGAGTACGCGGCGCACGTTGATGTCCACCACCGGCGTACGCACGCCAAAGGCAAACGCCGCTACTGCCCGAGCGGTGTAGTCTCCTACCCCCGGAAGGGCTAACAGTGTGTTCACGTCGCTTGGTACTTCGCCGTCGTGCTTTTCGACGATCTTTTCTGCGCATTCACGCAGCCGGAGTGCACGTCGGGGGTAGCCGAGTTTTCCCCACATACGTAGGACTTCATCCTTGGGCGCGACTGCCAAATCGGCTGGGGTGGGCCATTTTTCCAGCCAGGCGCGCCAGGAGGGGATGACGCGGGCGACGGGAGTCTGTTGACTCATCACTTCGCTGACGAGCACAGCCCATGGTGAAGTGCCTTCTTCGCGCCAGGGAAGTGGCCGCATGTTGGTGCGATACCAATCACGTAAGGCGGCATCGACGTGTTCGTCGAAGTCGTCGGATTGGTTAATTGCAGAGGTCAATCTACATTCTCGCTTTCCCATAAACAGCAGAGTCGTTGCACAATATAGCTATGAGCAATTCTGAGAGGACTCCTGAGAGTGTATGGCAATCGATGGTGCGCGGAAACCTCCGCTTCTGCGAGAGCAAGACTGCGCATCCTCGCCAGGACTTGGTTCGTCGTAAGCAGCTGACGCAGGGGCAGAAGCCGAAGGCCGTTGTGCTGGCTTGCTCGGATTCCCGCGCTCCGGTGGAGATTATTTTCGATCAGGGCTTGGGCGATGTATTTGTAATCCGTACTGCCGGTGAGATTACTGACCTGTCGGTGCTGGCTTCGCTGGAATTCGCAGTTGATGGTCTTGGAGTTCCGCTGGTGATTGTTCTCGGTCACGAGTCCTGCGGCGCTGTGGCTGCGGCGAAGAATGCACTGGATGGTGGCGAACTGCCGGGTGGTTTCCAGCGTGTGCTGATTGAAAAGGTCACCCCGTCGCTGCTGGCGGCTCGCAAGGATGGCGAGACTGAAATCGACGAATTTGAGCGGCGCCACGTGCGCGAGATTGTTAATCACATTATTGATCGCTCGCCAGAGATTTCATCGCGCTTGGTGACCGGCGAGGTGGGCGTTGTCGGTATGCGGTACCGCTTGGAGGACGGACGCGCTGAGACCGTCGTTACCCATGGAGTCAGCGAGAACCCGCTAACCTAAATGTGTGACCAATAAGCTGCCTCCAGAAATCTACCGGCGTCGGCGTATCGCCGCGGCGGTGTTGCTCGTTATCATCCTCGTTCTCCTGGGCTGGGGTATTTCCGCACTGGTAAACCGGGACAGCGAGGATTCTGAACCGGTGAATGTCACCAGGGATGACGGGAAAGAGGTGACTCCTCCGGAACAGCCCAAGGAACCTTACGCGCCTAAGTCTGACAAGGACTCGGAGAACGACAAGTCTGACAAGGACGCCAAGAAGGGCGACAAGGAAGGCGAAGACTCCGCGAAGGATGACGCTCAGGCGGCGCTTGCGAGCAAAAAGGACTGTACCCTTGCAGATCTGCAGGTGACGGCCACCTCGGATCAGCCGAACTACGGCGATGAGCAGCCGACTCTGGCGATTACCGTCCACAATCCCACCGGCGGTGAATGCCGCGTGAACCTTGATGAGCAGCAGTTGCGCTTCGAGGTGTACGACCTGGCAACGTATGAGCGAGTCTGGTCGGATGTGGATTGCAATGACTCCGAAGGCCACGGTGAACTGGTATTGGCACCGGGCGAGGAAGTCAACTATGCCGCCACCTGGTCGCGTCTGACCTCGGCGCCGAACAAGTGCTCCGAAGAAGACCGGGTCCCAGTTCCCTCCGGGTCGTACATCTTCTACGGCGTGATTGGTGACAACAACTCTGACGCCTACACGTTCAACATGCGCTAGCGCTTAGCTCCTAACCCAAGCTCAATGGCCTCGGCAACGGTGGCTGCTTCCAGCAGCTGCATCCCTGCCGGGCCTTTTGCGCCTCTGGGCACAATTGCCGTGTCGAAGCCCATTCGATGAGCTTCCTTAAGGCGCCACTCCAAATCGGTCACTCGCCGCACTTCGCCGGCCAACCCCAGTTCGCCGAGTGCAATGGTTTTGTCCTGGAAGGTCCGCTTAGTCATGGATGAGGCCAGTGCCAGCGCAATCGCCAGGTCCGCGGCCGGCTCCGACAGCGTCATTCCGCCGACGGTGGACACGTACATCTCCATGCGGGCCAACTGCTTGAAGTTACCGTGTTCAGTCAGCACGGCCGCGACCATCGGCACGCGCCTCGGGTCGAGACCAGAGACATTGCGTCGTGGATTATGTGCCTCGGTGTTGATTACCAGGCCCTGCACCTCCGCCAGCAGCGGTCTGCGGCCATCCATGGCCACGGTAATTGCAGTTCCCGAGGTCGGTGTTCGGTGATGCAAAAACAGCCCCGAGGGATCCTCAACTTCCGCAATACCGCCCGCGGTCTGCTCGAAGCAGCCCACCTCATCGGTGCTGCCGAAGCGGTTTTTCAGACCCCGCAAGAAGCGTAGCCCCGAGTGTCTATCGCCTTCGAAGTTGAGTACCACATCAACGAGGTGTTCCATCGTGCGCGGGCCGGCCACATTGCCGTCCTTGGTCACGTGCCCTACCAAGAAAATCGCAGTCCCGGTCTCCTTTGCCAACGCCGCCAGGGCAGAGGTTACGGCGCGGGCCTGAGCAACGCCACCGCGAGCACCTTCGACGTCGGCACGCATCGTCTGCACGGAGTCCACAATGAGCAGACCGGGGGAGAGCTCTAGCGTCAGATCGATGACGTCCTCGATATTCGACACCGCCGACAGGTACAGCGAGTCCGACAGCGCGCCAGTGCGCTCGGCACGCAGTCGCACCTGACCGACCGACTCCTCACCTGTGACGTAAAGTGTCGGCCCCAAATCGCCGTCCGCGCAGCGATAGGCCACTTCAAGCAGCAACGTCGACTTACCAACCCCCGGCTCGCCGGCCAAGAGCACCAACGAACCCGGCACAATACCCGAACCGAGCACCCGATCCAGCTCACCGATGCCCGTGCGCACCGCGTGCGCAGCTTTGGCGGAAATCCCGGTAATGGCCGTCAGCTCAGAAGAAGAAGTGGGGATTCGATCTGTTGCGGATGTCTCGGCGAGGAAACGTTCCTCCGCATCGTCGTCAAGCGCGCGCTGTGCTAAACGCTGGCTCTCAGCCGCGACGGAAGTGGAAGATGCTTTACGACGGTCACCTCGCGTGCCGGGCTCCGTTGTGGCAGCACTCCGGCGACGTTGCTTGGCTGCCCGGGTGGCGATTTTGTCCTCAAGGGTGGAGCCGGACTTCCCTCTGCTGGAGCGGATAGTGACCTTCTCCAGTGTGCCCCACTCTTTGCAGTTGGGACATTGACCAACCCATTTCGACACCTGCCAACCGCATGCCGAGCATTCGTAGGCTTCGTCTTTGGTCTTGGCCACGGTGCAACCGCCTTTGCTTCAAACGAGGGGGCGACAGACCCGACAACGTTTGGTGCGGGATGTGCGGGAAATGTCGCTAAAAAATTGCCCCAGATACGCGAGAACGGGCCAGGGCAGAGTCAATGACATGTGTCAAGGACTGACTGTACCGCCGTGGCCCGTATCAAGCGACCAATCGCCCATGCCCGCTCGATGAAGCTCCTCGCGTTATTTGCGGGACAGGACTGCGCTGTACCAGCGCCTAAAAGTGCGCTGCGCGCGAACAGCGCAGGAACACCACTGTGCTGCGATTACTTGGATTCAATCATGCCGTCAGCACCGCGGTTCGGTGCGCCAGCTTCCAGAATGTCAGCAGAGATGGTGATGTCCAGGTCGTAGGTGTTGGTCTGGCCCTGCGGGTCAGTGAACTCGAAGGTGGCCTCGCGGTTCTGGCCAGCAGCGCTGCTCTTGTCGCCAACCAGGGTGCTCGGGTCCAGCTCATTGGTGTAGTACGCGATGCAGCCGGTGTTGTCCTTGGCGGTCTTAGCCAGCGGATCGATGACGGACTTCGGGCCGGCAACAATCTGGCACTCACGCGGCAGGGAGTCCTCGCCCTTTGCAGCCTTAGCGAAGGAAGGTGTCTCAGCGACCTTCTTCAGCTCAACCTCGCCGATACCTTCAACGGTGACGGACTTCAGCTTGTAGACCGACTCGGTAGCGCGCTGCTGGTTGCTGGCGGAGAACTTCAGACCAGCGGTACCAGCCTCCGGGTCAACCAGGATATGAGCGTCGCGGATGTTGACGAAGCCAAGAGCCGAGTTGGTGTTCTCAGCACCCTTGCCGGCAGCATCTTCGCCGCCGTTCATCGCACCGTCTACAGCCGGGTGCTGATTTGCGGTCTGCGAAATCTGACCGGCGCCACAAGCAGCAAGTGCAACTGCGGATGCTGCGGAGACGGTGATGAGGGCGCTGCGGCGAAGTACGGACTTGAAGGCCATGACTAGATTTCCTCCAGTAGCTTGAGGATGGGCGATAGGATTTTCAGTATTTAAAGAACACCTTAGTGTCTTCCTAAGATGTTCTCATACTACCCGTAAAATCATGGGGGGACATGATAGGGTGGAAGGCCGTTGGAAAGGGCGTGTGCATTACATGGAATTCAGCATTGGGGATACCGTAGTTTATCCGCACCACGGAGCTGCGAAAATCGAAAACATCATTGAACGAGAGCTTAACGGTGAGACCGTTCAGTACCTCGTACTGCAGATTCTGCAGAGTGATCTGAATATCCAGGTGCCCGCCAAGAATGCCGAGCTGGTCGGTGTCCGCGATGTTGTCGGTGAAGAGGGGCTGCTGAAGGTCTTCTCCGTTCTGCGTGAGACCGACGTAGAAGAGGCCGGCAACTGGTCCCGTCGCTACAAGGCCAACCAGGAGCGCCTGGGTTCGGGCGACATTAACAAGGTCGCTGAGGTAGTTCGTGACCTGTGGCGCCGCGATCAGGATCGCGGTCTGTCCGCCGGCGAAAAGCGTATGTTGAGCAAGGCTCGCCAGGTTCTCGTCGGTGAGCTCGCGCTTGCCGACGGCGTTGATGAGGCCAAGGTCGAGGAAGTTTTTGCCCGCGTCGATGCCACTATCGAGCGTCACCGCGCGCTGGCACAGGAAGGTACCGCCGGTGAGAAGAAGGACGAGGCCGACGATAAGCCGGTGGACCTGGACGCAGACGCATAAGTCGTTTCCCTTCCTCGGTTCCTTCCAGTAGGGATTTTCTGCACTTTTCCGGTTAACGGCTAGCGCACATACATTGCCCGTGTGCGCTAGCCGTTTTCTCTTTTTCACCCGTATCTATTTCCCCGCTATGCTCGGGGCTGTGACTTTTCAAATCTTCGATACCGCAACCCGCCAACTGAAGGATTTTGAGCCTCTCCGCGAGGGGCATGCCTCCATTTACCTGTGCGGTGCGACCCCGCAGGCTCAGCCGCACATTGGCCATGTTCGCTCCGGCGTGGCCTTTGATATCTTGCGCCGTTGGCTGATCGCCAAGGGGTATGACGTCGCCTTTGTGCGCAACGTCACCGATATCGATGACAAGATTTTGAACAAGGCCGCCGAGCACGGCCGTCCTTGGTGGGAGTGGGTCTCTCGCTTTGAGCGCGAATTTACCTGGGCTTACAACCAGCTCGGTGTTCTCCCGCCGAGCGTTGAGCCGCGCGCTACCGGGCATGTCACTCAGATGGTGGAGTATATGCAGCGTCTGATGGATAACGGCTTCGCCTACGCTGTCGATGGCAGCGTCTATTTCGACGTGGATGCCTGGTCCAAGGCTGAAGGCAGCGACTACGGCAGCCTGTCCGGCAACCGCGTCGACGAGATGGAGCAGGGCGAGACCAATACTCCGGGCAAGCGCGGTGCGCACGATTTCGCACTGTGGAAGGCTGCCAAGCCGGGCGAGCCCTCGTGGCCGACGCCGTGGGGCAATGGCCGGCCGGGCTGGCACCTGGAGTGCTCCGCCATGGCCACCTACTACTTGGGCTCGGAGTTCGACATCCACTGTGGCGGCCTCGACCTGCAGTTCCCGCATCATGAAAACGAGATTGCGCAGTCGCACGCAGCCGGCGACGGCTTTGCTCGCTACTGGATGCACAACCACTGGGTCACAATGGCCGGCGAAAAAATGTCGAAGTCGCTCGGTAACGTGTTGTCCGTGCCGCATATCCTGACCATGGTTCGTCCGGTTGAGCTGCGTTACTACCTCGGTAGTGCGCACTACCGCTCCGTGCTGGAGTACTCCGAGGAGGCTCTGCAGGAAGCGGCAGCGGGCTACCGTCGTATCGAGGCGTTTATGCACCGTGCCGTCGATAAGCTCGGCGATATAGAAATCGGTGAGTGGACGCCGGCGTTCGAAGCAGCGCTCGACGACGACCTCGCCGTCCCACGCGCGCTCGCGGAAATCCACAACGCTGTTCGCGGAGGTAATCAGGCGCTTGCCGACGGCGACGAGACCAAGGCCAAGGAGATTGCCGGTGCTGTCCGCGCTATGGCCGCAGTCCTTGGGTTCGATCCGCTGAATGAGCAGTGGGCAACCTCCGATTCCGGTTCCGATGCGGCAATGCATGCGCTCGGTGTGCTGGTTGAGCACCAGTTGGAGGAACGCACCCGGGCTCGTGCAGAGAAGGACTGGGCTACGGCTGATGCTGTGCGCGACCGTCTGAAGGAAGCGGGTATCGAGGTAACTGATACCGCGGATGGTCCAGCATGGTCTGTCGCTGACTAGGGCTGAAAAGCTGGCTTTAGGCTAAAGAAAACTATTAACAACAGGAAGCAGGTAGCTATGGCAGGCAACGGTCGTCGTGGTGCAGTGCGCAAGGCAAGCAAGAAGAACGTTGGCGGCTCCGGTGGCCAAAAGCGTGGCTTGCGTGGCAAGGGGCCGACCCCGAAAGCAGAGGACCGCGTTTATCACGCAGCTCATAAGCGGGCGAAAGAGAAGCGCCGCCGTGACTCGGGGCGTCATGAGCGCAAGGGGGATGGCACCGAGCTGGTAGTTGGCCGTAACCCGGTCGTGGAGTGCCTGCATGCAAAGGTGCCAGCGGCCGCGCTGATTGTGGCGCTGGGTACCGACAATGACGAGCGCCTGCAGGAGTCAGTGCGTATTGCTAACTCCCGTGGTATCCCGATTCGCGAGGTACCCCGCCACGAGTTGGACACCATGACCGGCAACACCATGCACCAGGGTATCGGCCTGCAGATTCCGCCGTACAAGTACGCATCTGTCGAAGATCTGATTGATTCTGTGGCCCAGACCGGTGAGCCGGGCCTTATCGTCTGCCTGGATAACATCACTGATCCGCGTAACCTGGGTGCGGTCATTCGCTCGGTGGCGGCCTTTGGTGGTCACGGTGTGGTGATTCCGGAGCGTCGCTCGGCTGCCATTACGGGCGTCGCCTGGCGTACCTCTGCTGGTACTGCTGCGCGTCTGCCGGTTGCGCGGGCGACCAACATGGTGCGCTCGCTCAAGCAGTTCCAGAAGGCTGGTTACCAGGTCGTTGGACTGGATGCCGGTGGCGATCACACTCTGGACACTTACGACGGCACCACCCCGGTGGTTATGGTCGTCGGCTCTGAGGGCAAGGGGCTTTCGCGCCTGGTGCGCGATACCTGTGACACCATCATGTCCATTCCGATGACTGGCTGGGTTGAGTCTCTCAATGCTTCCGTTGCTGCCGGTGTGACTCTGAGTGAGTTTGCCCGCCAGCGCCGGGCTAAGAGTAGTCAGTAGCGCATTTGATACCCCCGTAGGCGCCATTATCAATTCGTTATAGTAATGGCGTTTACGTGGGGCATTTTGCGTTCTAAATGGCGTCCGGTACTTATGGCTACCCCCAGTAGCTCAGTGCTTTAAAGATAATTCTATTTCCGGCGTGCACTGCAGAAATAACGGCGTTATTATCACTTCCAACAGAAAATTATCCGTAGTTTCCTGAAGGGGAGGGCGGGCATATCATGCTCCTAGAAATGGGGGCGTAATTGGCCGTAATTTAGGGATGCTCACGGACCTAGCGGTGGCTTGTACAGCTAGCTTTTGGGTCACTGAGATGTCAGACCACGACATCCTCAGCGTTAGTTTTTCTGTCTGCCGGGTCACCCCATTTCGGCAGCCTCGCAGTCTTAAAAAGAGCTGGGGGTATTGGAGTCTGCTTTTAGAGAATCCAGTAAAAATACGGGCAGCCCCTCGGTGGCGAGAGGGAAGGTGGACGCACCTTCTCCGCAATCGTCACTCGAGGAGCTGCCCGATATTTTTGTTGTTTTAACAGCTACTCCGAAAAGCGTATGTGTCTATTTTCTCCACTTGGCAGCCTGAACGTCGTCACGCGTTGCCTTACGCGACTGCACCGTTCCGATGGCGTAGCAGATGAGGTAGATGACAAACGCGATTGTCGTCACTAGAACGCTGACCGGGATACCCGGTGCGAGCGAGAGAACGATGCCGCCGACAGCCGCGACCTCAGCGAAGATGGTCGAGAGGATGATGGCCTTCACCGGCGAGGCAGTAACGAATGCGGCTGCGGCACCCGGGGTGATAATCAGGGCGATGACGAGCAGAGAGCCGACGATTTGCACGCCCTGGGCGGCCACGAGACCGGTGAGAATCGCGAAGTAGATCGATAGCGCCTTCACATTGACACCACTAGCGGCGGCCATGATGGGGTCGGCGGAGGCGAATAGCAGCGGCCGCCATTTCCAGGCAACGCCGCCGACGACGATGACCGCGACGATGGCCATCGTCCATAGAGAAGTGTCAGTCAGACCAATGATCTGGCCGGTGAGAAGTGAAAACGCGGTACTTGTCCGGCCGGGGTAGAGGTGGATAAACAGCACCGATAGGCCCATGCCGAAGCTCAAGACCACGCCCACGACCGCATCTTGGCGCCCTCGAAGCGACAGTGCCGCCAGGACTATTGCGATGAGCACCGAACCGATAATGGCACCGCTGCTGACACTGACACCAAGTAGTAGGGCCGCGGATGCGCCCATAAGTGCCAGCTCGCTGGTGCCGTGGACCGTGAAACTCATCTGTCGCATGACGATCAGGGGCGAAATGATGCCGGAGATTAGCCCGAGTAGAGCTGCCGCGATGAGAGCATTGTGGACGAACCCGACTTGGAGCAGAGCAGCGGTGTCGGAGAAATACTGAGTCAGTAGGGTCATTAGACGATAACCAGCTTTCCCTCGACACGGGCAACCGCAATGTTGGTTTGGTAGAGCTCCGAGAGCGTCTCTGAGGTGATGATTTCCTCGACCGATCCGACCGCATGTCCATGCGGCGTGAGGTAGAGCACTCGGTCACAGACACCCAGGATGGGATTGATGTCGTGGGTGACAAAGACGACTGCCGTGTCATTTTCCCGGCGATGCCGGTCCAGGCGCTCGACCGTGGTCCGTTGTGCCGCAGGGTCGAGGGAGAGCAGAGGCTCGTCGCAAAGCAAAAAATCCGGTGCCGAAACGAGCGCCTGCGCCTGACGCACAAGCTGTTGCTGACCGCCAGAGAGCGTGCCGACACGACGGTCCGCAATACCGCCCGCGCCGACAAAGCCCAGCATTTCGTCGGTGGCGGAGCGATTCTTGCCGGCCGCCAGCTCGACGAGGTCGCGAACCCGAATGGGCAGTGAGGGCTCGAACATCCGCTGCTGCGGAATGTAGCCGAGGTTCCCGTCGACTTTTACTGAACCGTGAGTCAGCCGGCGCATGCCAAGGGCAGTGGTCAGCAGCGTGGATTTGCCGACGCCGTTGGGGCCCAGGATGGCCAAGAACTCGCCAGGTTCGATATTCAAATTGAGACCGGACCACAGCGGCTCAACGGCTGCGTCAGTAAAAGTCAGTGAGGGCAAAGTTATGCGGACTCCATATCGGAAAGGGTTTGCTTGTAGAGATCAAAGAACGACTGGTCAGCGCTCGGCGACTCAAAAACATCGACGATTTTAACGCCCTTTGCCTTGGCAGCCTCGACGAGTCGCTGCGAGACCTGGTCGTGGGTCTGCGGTGCGTCGATGAGGTAGTCCAACTCGCCGGACTCGATCAGCTTCAGCATTTCATTGACATCGCTTGCCGACGGCTCGGACTCATTCAGCGTGGACTGACGGTAGCCCTTCGGGGTGATGTCCTCGACCTTCGTGTCCTTCAGGATGTCATCGGCCAGCGGGTGAACTTGAGCAACCTTAGCGGCCTTGAGCTTGCTCTTGGCCTCTTCGATGTCCTTGATTTCCTTATCGACGGCCTTGGTGTCGGCCTTGGCGCCCAGCTTGGTCAGAGCTTCGGCGAGCTGCTCTGCAGTTTCTTCAACCGCATCGGTGTCGTACCAGACGTGTTCGTTGGCTTCGCCGTCATGGTGGTGGTGCTCGTGGCCTTCATGGTCGTGCTCGTGGCCCTCGTGATCATGGTCGTGACCTTCGTGGTCGTGGTCGTGACCTTCGTGATCATGGTCGTCGTGGCCCTCGTGATCATGGTCATGTTCGTGGTCATGGCCCTCTTCCTGCGGCAGCGCAGAGATGATGACCTTATCCTTTGCGTCACGCAGAGAGGAGGTCAGCCATGCGTCGTAATGCCCGCCACCTGCGACGAGAATATCGGCGTCCTCTACCTTTGCCATGTCGGCTGCGGCCGGTTCGTAGGAGTGAGGATCGATGTCGTTGGACGCGATAATCGGGTCGATGGCGACCTTCTCGTCGTCGGTGACTGCGTCGGCGACGTCCGCCCAGACCTTGGTGGAGGTGACCACCTTGATGGTGTCTTCGGACTTGCCCGCGGACGTGGTGCTGTCATCATTGCTGGAGCATGCGCCGAGACCTGCGACGAGGCCGGCGCTGGCGACTAGCGCCGCGATGCGCGTGGAAAAGCGTGCCTTCATTTTTGTATCCAATCCTGTTGCGAGCTGAATTATTTCCTCTATTCAGCTTCTGAGCATTAACCGCTATTGAAAACAGTTGTCTTTTAGTTCAAAGAATATAGTAGGGGCTGCGGAGACCCAGTCACAAGGCGGATCGCTGCCGGAGTGGCAGAAATGACAGTCACGCACATTCGTTGGGTAAAGTTGTCCGCGATTAGATGCGTGTAATGCTCGTTGCAGTTCTTTTCCATAAAACTGAGGTTTTCTACCTGAGATAGCTGAGCGAAGATAGCTGAGCGGGCAGTCACTGTTGGTTTTTCAAGAAGGGTCGGTATTCCGTGCAAAGTCGGCGTCGTCGTGGCACCTTGGCTTCCATCGCAGCGGAACTTGGGGTCTCGCGTACGACTGTGTCCAATGCTTACAACCGCCCTGACCAGCTCTCAGAGAAGTTGCGCGAGCACATCCTGGAAACTGCGGAGCGGCTTGGCTATCCGGGGCCGGACCCAATGGCTCGGGGTCTGCGCATGCGCCGGGTTGGCGCCATCGGCGTGCTGTTCACCGAGCACCTCCCGTTCGCTTTTGAAGACCCTGCGTCGGTGGATTTTCTCGCCGGCCTTGCAGAAGAACTCGGCGAAATGGGCGACTCCATGTTGGTCATTCCAGCTTCCTCCGAGGAGGGCGGGGACGTAGATCTCAATCTGATTCGGCAGGCGGTGGTCGACGGCTTCGTGGTCTACTCCGTCGCGGACAACGATCCGTTCCTCGCTGCGGTGCGCGCTCGCGGCTTGCCGACGGTCGTGTGCGACCAGCCTGCAGATGCGGCGGCTCTACCGTTTGTGGGCATCGACGACCGTGAGGCCATCAAGCCCGCGGTGCGGCACCTGACTGAGTTGGGGCATCGCAAGGTGGGAATCCTTTCGGTGCGTTTGTCGCGTACCCCGAACTCGGGATATGTCACGGAGAAGCGGCTGGCAGAAGCTCATCACCAGGTGCAGAAGAATCGTGTCGAAGGTGCGCTGGAAGCGCTTGCTGAGGGCGGTATTCAGCAGGCAGATGTGCCTATCATCGAGCGTCACCTCAATGACCGCGAGAACAACCGCGATGCGGCTCGCCAGCTGCTGACCGATAACCCGGATCTCACGGCAGTGGTCTGCACTACCGATACTCAGGCAATTGCGGTCTTGGAATATGCCGAGGAGAACGGAATTCGTGTTCCGGAGGATCTGTCCATCACCGGCTTTGATGGAATTGAGCGCGCCCTCTTCCACAAGCTGACCACTGTGATTCAGCCGAATAGGCAGAAGGGTATTGCCGTCGGCCGCGCGCTGGCCGAGGAGCTTGAGGCCGCACACGAGGACAGCGGTTGCGCTCCTCGCGTCTTGTTGGAGACTGAGTTTGTCGTTGGAGCGACAACTGCAGCGCCGTCGGCACCGTCAGCCGGGTAGCGGGCCGACGAGGCAATAACATCGTGGCGCTATCGGAGGTTCCTGGGGTGGTAAACCCTACCTCGTCTTTACTGTGTTCGGATTCAGATTAAGGTCTATTACATGACAGATTCAACAAATTCGAGCACCGACCGATCAGCTGCGGCTCTCAATAGTCCGGAAGCTACCCGCGACGACCATGTCGAACTTGGTGGACCCGTCGAATTGGATGAAATGTCTATCCGTGGCGCGATGAGTGAGTTCACCACTGGCGTGACCATTATCGCCACCGAGGACGAAGGTGAGCCGTACGGTTTTGCCTGCCAGTCTTTTTCCTCTCTCAGCCTCACTCCACCGATGGTTCTGTTTACTGTCATGAAGACCTCGCGGTCGTGGCCGCACATACGGAACGCTGGACGTTTCTCCGTCAATGTGTTGGCTGAGGATCAGGAGGATATCTCGGCAGCCTTCGGTCGCAGTAATGGCGAAAAGTTCAAGACGGGGAAGTGGACCCGCTCTGAGCTGGGAAATCCGTTATTGCACGGCTGCTCCGTGTGGATCGATTGCACGGTAGTTGATGTTTACGAAGGCGGCGATCACTGGATCGTGACGGCGGATATTGTGGCCATCGGCAAGCGTGAAGAAATCAATCCGCTCATTTACCACCGCGGTTCTTACGCACGGGTTTCTCACCCCGGCATCGATGCGCCTGTTGATCAAAAGTGGCGTCAGCGCCCCTCGGTGTAACCCGAGGTTGTCGCAGTCCAGCCACGGCGATCCTCGCCTAGCTTGGTGTCTTTCATCTCTCGCATGCGCAGACCGTTGTTGTCCTGCGTGTAGACGAATTCGCCCGCAACAATCTTGTGGAAGCGCTCCGAATAGGTCTGCGCCTGGTCTGAGCAGTCCAAACTGCGAGTCTGCTCCGGGGCGCCGAATTCGACCGCCTCGCCCTTCCACTGCAGCGAACCAGAGCCGTTTCCGCAGGAATCAGCGAAGGTATATGTTGTCTGCCCCAGCGTAATAGTCGGTGCCTGCGTTCCGTCCGGCACACCGTGGGGCAGGTTTGGGTCATCAAAGATCGCGGTTATCTGCCATTGCTTGCCGACGATCTCCGCTGCCGGCTTTGCCTGGCATGCGGTAGCCGTCATGGACACTGCCGCAACGACAGCTACTGCGGCAACCGCTTTTTTCCCGCTCCGACCCATGCTGCGTGACCCCGTTAGTTAGCTGCCTTCTTGGTGGTCTTCTTAGCAGCCTTCTTCGTCGTCTTCTTAGCGGCCTTCTTGGCAGCCTTCTTCGCCGTCTTACGAGTGGTCTTCTTTGCGGCCTTCTTGGTCGACTTCTTCGCAGTCTTCTTAGTGGACTTGCGTGTGCGCTTTGCGGTCTTCGGAGCGTTTTCCTTCTCGTATTCCTCGTGAACCTTCTTGAAGCTCAGGCCTTCCTTCTCCACTCCGAGCATGCACATCAGAGTGACGGCATCGTAGAAATCCTCGGCGAAGGTAGCAACAATTCGCCGTGCGCCAGCAGCGGTCTTTTCTTCGACCTTGTGAAGAGCCTCGTTCTGAGCAGTGCGAGTGTCTGTGACCTTCGGTGGCACGAATCCTCCTGGCAAGCATGGCCTTAATTGCGCCCCATACACCTACTTCTGCCAGCCATCTCGCCACATGCTCCCGGCACTGAGCTCAACCGAGTTCAGTGAAGAAGGAATGGGATTGTGATGACGCAGTTTCAGCTTTAAGCGCTACTTACAATTCAAAAACCTTATTCTACCACGTTGTTGATAGGTCGCGCGGTGTGGATAATGCTCCCATGGATACGGCTAGTCCACGCAGCGGCTGTCCCGCGGATTGAGCAGTGGCTGCCCCGCGGAATGGCTAGTCCACACGCGGGTTCATACCGCCCTTGAAGCGGTAGTTGCGTGGACGGCGAGGCTTGTTCCGCGGATTCACAGGACGGATGCGACGCATACCGGCCCGGATTGGACGGGTCAGGCCACTGTCTTCGCGCAGTGCGCGAGGGCGACGGAGCCTGCGCGCCATCCATTCACCGAGGACAATACCCGCAGCTAGTGCCGTCGCAATGCCTAGCGCTGAGGCTAGCGCCGTAAACCCCTTGGTCGGGTGGTCGTGCAGCAGTGCGTGCATACCGCGGTAGATCGTCATACCCGGAAGCAGCGGGGTTACGCCTGCCACTGCCGTAATCAGCGGCGGGATGGACCAACGTCGTGCCAGCAGGCCACCGATGAGACCAATCAGCGTTGCTGCCGCGCCTGCGCTGGTCACCGGATGAACTCCCAGTGGAGTCAACACGTAGTAGTAGGTCATCGACCCCAGCAGAGCGACCGTTCCGGACACTGACAACGCGGTGAACCCAGCATTCGAGGCCAACGCAAATGCGATTGAGGCGGTAGTTCCCGCTATCACCCTCACTGTCGCCTGTGCCAGGTTGAGGTCAGAACCCGCGATGACGTCGGGAAGCGGAATGCCCAGCATTCCGGAAAACTCGATGCCCATTGCGATGCCAGCGACGATTCCGCCGGTCAACAACATGGTGTCGAAGAAGCGCGCGGAGCCAGTCACAGGTGCGCCGGTGATGCCGTCTTGCAGTGCTTGCACGAGGGTTAGGCCGGCGAGCATCACGATAATTCCCGAGGCGATCAGCCTGGATGGCTGCATCTCAAAGGGGAGATACGCCTGCGCCGCATTGAGCACAGCAGCGGAGAGCGTGGCAATGAGACCGCCGACTGCATTCTGAAAGAATGTGGGCAACTCGCGGGCAGCGAGTTCACCAATCACGATGACGATGGCCAGTGTGACCGCAGCCGCGATAAGGGCGACCTCGAAACTCGAGCCGAGCAGCACTGTCACAGATGAAGCCAGCAATGCCCAGCCAGTGTAGATGACGCGGAGGCGGTATTTTGCGGGCTCACGCTCGACCTTGTCGATAGCCTCAATAGCCTCCTCCAAGCTCAGGTGGCCCGCGCGAATTCGGCGGATGACACGGTCGGTGTGACGCAAGCGCTCGAAGTCGGGCACTGGTGCGGTGACAACGCGCATCGCGGTAATAGGGGTACGGCGCGCGCCGATGAGGTGGTAGACCGTCACGGAGGTCAACGTGATATCGACTTGGATTTGGGTGAGGCCATAGGCTGAGGTCACGGCCTTAATTTGTAGCTCGGTATCGCGGTTGCCCGAGCCACATGCCAGCAATAGCCCGCCGATGCGAGCAGCGAGATCGAGTACGGCCGTGACCTGACTCGGGTCGGAATAATCGATCGGTGCCAGCGGCAGCGGGGTAGTAGTCGAGTGCACTAGGTCGACAGTTGCCGTTGGGCCGGAAACGAAATCAATCACGCGCTGCTTGAAGGTGGACTGATCTTCGATTGCAGGAAACTGGGTCTGCGGAGTGTCGTCGTAAGAGACAGTGGCTTCAGCGTCGTAGAGATCATTCTTCGCAGCGGAGTTTTCTCCGGCGTTGGAATTGCTGTCACTAGCGAATGACATGTCGACACTTCCTTTCCCCGATACTGCCTGGGGTGCATTGCAGTGATGCTGCAAAGACGCGATGCGGAGACGTTGCAGAAACATAGCCCCAGTGATTTAGCGATAGTCACACTACCCCGTCAGTGACCGAGAATCTCAATTCGTTTTTGAGGCGGTGAATTTGCCTATCTGAGCGGGGCTTTTAGCGTGTGGAAAAGTGTTCAAGAAGTGCGGTTGCAGTTTTCCTGTGGTGTCGTTTTTAACTTCTGCTTGCCAACCTGTACAATCGCCTGTCAGCGGCACAGCTGAGTTCGATTCTCAGGTTGACTCTGATTCTTTCGAGCCAGCGACGGCTAACGCCAAAAGGTCGCTTTAAAGTTGCCGGGATGGCGCAATTGGTAGCGCAACTGATTTGTAATCAGTAGGTTACGGGTTCGAGTCCCGTTTCCGGCTCCAAAACCCCAGGTCAGGAAGTTTTCTGGCCTGGGGTTCTTTGGTTTTAGGGGGGTTAAGTAAAGAAAAGTGTGTCTTTTCCGG
>NZ_KV821809.1:0-191126 GCF_001815745.1 Corynebacterium sp. HMSC064E07
CACACACCCCACCAAAGACACAAAACCCCAGGTAGATGGATATGAACTAGCGTTTTGCCTGTGGAGTAGAACGATTCATTAGGACCGACAGTCCCCACACCGTGACGAAAGCCGGGAGCTTTCGCTCATCGCTACCACCTTTGTTTCGGCTTCTATGCTCCCTTTAAAACAACCAAAGCTCCGGACTGACCAAGAGTCAATGATTCTGAAATCATCAATCCCCTAGCCTGCCCGGAGCCTTAGCCCAGCTACCTAAAAAGAATCAAGCTGCATAAACACCAATTAATCGAGAGATCAGCAGCGCGCCTACACAAAGACCAACCAGCACTTACACGAACTTCACACCAGCAAAGTTCTTCTTGCCGCGGCGCAGTACAATCCACTTGCCATGCAGCAGGTCCTCAGCAGAAGGCTCCCACGCTTCGTCCTCGATGCGCTGGTTATTGGCGTACGCGCCGCCTTCCTTAATGGTGCGGCGTGCCTCGCCCTTCGACTTGGCAAGACCCGCAGCGACGAGAAGGTCGACAACAGTTCGCGGCTCGCCCTCAGCGATCTCCGCAACCTCAGTCTCGGAGACGGCGCCCGCCAGGGTGGCCTCGTCCAGCTCGGTCAGCTCAGCGCGGCCAAACAGGGCCTGCGCTGCCAGCTCAACAGCCTTGGTGGCCTCTTCGCCGTGGACCAGGTTGGTCATCTCCTGCGCCAGACGACGCTGCGCCTCACGCTTGAACGGACGCTCCGCAACAGCAACCTCGTACTCCGCGATTTCCTCCTGAGACAGGAAGGTGAACCAACGCAGGTAGTCAATAACCACCGAGTCACCCGCGTTGAGGAAGTACTGGTACCAGGAGTACGGCGAGGTCTTTTCAGCGTCCAGCCACAGCTTGCCGCCACCGGTGGACTTACCGAACTTCTGACCCTGCGCATCGGTCACCAGCGGCACGGTCAGGCCGTGCACCTTGGCGCCGTCGATACGCCTGTTCAAATCGACACCAGAGACGATGTTGCCCCACTGATCACCGCCGCCAATCTGCAGCACGCAATCGTAGTTGCGGCGCAGCTGCACGTAGTCGTTGGACTGCAGCAGCATGTAGGAAAACTCGGTGTAGGAGATGCCGTCAGACTCGAGGCGACGCTTCACAGTGTCGCGGTCGAGCATGGTGTTGAGGGAGAAGTTCTTGCCGACATCGCGAAGGAAGTCAATGACGGACATGTTCATAGTCCAGTCCGCATTATTGACCATTGTCGCCGGGGCATCGCCCTCAAAGTCAATAAAACGACGCAGCTGGCCCTTGATGGCCTCCAGGTTGTGCTCAATGGCGTCTTGGCTGAGCATCGAACGCTCACCGACATCACGCGGATCGCCGATGAAGCCCGTGGCGCCACCGGCCAGCGCAATTGGGTGGTGACCGGCCAGCTGGAAACGACGCAGCATAATCATCGGAACCAGGTGGCCCGCGTGCAGCGAATCGCCAGTTGGGTCAAAACCGCAATACAGAGTAATGGGGTTTTCGCACGCCTCGCGCAGCGCGTCAACATCGGTGGACTGATTAATCAGGCCACGCCACTGTAGTTCGTCGATAATGTTCTGTTCAGTCACGTCCCCTATCGTAACGTTTCACTTGCCGACGTTCACCGCGAGGGTGACCTAGAACTCCTCAACCGCCTTCTTGTGGCGCCGATAGGCTGAGACGGAATCGTCCGGAAGCCACAGCCGCCACGGCCGATTCGCCGCTCGCCGAACGCCCACGCGCGGGCCTGCGTGGATGTCTCTAACCGAATCGGCGTTCGCTGGCTGCGCCACAAACACGCGTGACGACGGATCCAGCGCATCTGCCCCATAGTCATTTAAGTCAAGGCCAAGCGCCTGACCAACATTTCCTGGACCACGTCCGAGACCCGCAACTGCTGGCTTTTCACCGCGGCGACGGCGCACCGCATCCAGGCCCTGCTCAATGCGTACGGAGCGGACTAATACTCCCCCACCCGTGCCGTCCGTAGCGCTGGTGATGTTGGCACAAAAGTGAATGCCATAGGAGCGGTAGATATACCAATGTCCCGCCGGGCCAAACATGGCGCGATTGCGTGCGGTTGGCCCCATGAAGCAGTGCGCGGCCGGGTCGGGATAGCGCTGGTCAACTGGGCCACCATAGGCCTCGACCTCGGTGATGGTGGCGATAACATCCTCAGCGGGGATGACAATTACGCAGCCGAGCAGTGTCTTCGCAGCCTCAATGGGAGCTCCCGACAGCACAGTGCGGTCGAGGGCGCGGTAACCGTCGGCAAGCGGGAAAGGCAATTACTTGTCCCAGGCGATAGCTTCGTCGGAAAGCATGACCGGAATGCCTTCGTCGATGCGGTAGGCAATCTTCAGGCGAGTATTGACCAGCACCTGCTCGTCTTCGAGGTATTCAAGCGGCCCCTTGTCACGCGGGCATGCGAGGATTTCAAGGAGTTTCGGATCAAGGCTCATAGTCCACTACCTTACCGAACTGAATTGCCAGGGTGTCACGCTGACCTTCCAAAGCAATCAGGTTGTCCTGGCCGATAGCATCCTGGATCTTCTG
Source organism: Corynebacterium sp. HMSC064E07 (assembly GCF_001815745.1). Taxonomy (NCBI): domain Bacteria; kingdom Bacillati; phylum Actinomycetota; class Actinomycetes; order Mycobacteriales; family Corynebacteriaceae; genus Corynebacterium; species Corynebacterium sp. HMSC064E07. The sequence goes on from NZ_KV821809.1 coordinate 2,565, forward strand.
CACCGCGGAATGCAGCAGGTCGATGGACTCCCGAGCCGGATTCTCGGCTTTGTGACGCAGACGCTCCGGGACCGCGAGGTAGGAGTTGACTGTCTGCGGCAAGTACTCCTGGATAATGCCGCCGATGACTACCTTCTGCTCGGGATAATCTTTGAGATACTTCCACTCGCTCAGGACGGATTCCAGCGTCGCACCCAGGTCATTTGCGGCGTTGCCAAGAGCTTCGCCAGGCTGGGCATCGAAAAGCCTGCCCAATGTCCGGTGAAGATTCCTACGCAGCTCAGATGGATTGAGCGGGCGACGCTGTGGGATCTCAGGCTTCGGCGCCGAGCTAACGGACTTCTGAGCCCCTTTGCTCTGCCTCGGCAACAAAGCAACCGACGCGCCCCAGGCGGCAATCGCAACAACCGGCCACAGGAAACCAAGCCCCACGGTCAGGTGCAGCAGCACGACGGCGATGGCAAGGATGAGCCCGACAATGTTGGCGGGACTGTTGAGAAAGCCACCGCCAGAGGAAGTGCCGGAGGATTTACTGGTAGCCACGAATCTCCTTGAACACATCAGCAAGCTCGGTCTCACGGGATTCAAAGACCTTACCACCGGTCAGGTTCGCAAGTTCCTGCATTTCTCCCGGATCCGCCTCTCCATAGCGGATGACGAATACCGGCGGCAGATTCCCGCCCTTGGACTGGTAGAAATCACGGAATTCCGCAAAGCTCTTGCCCGACGTCACCTGACCATCGGTCAACACCACGATAGACGGGATGGAGTTCTTATCCGAGCTGCCGAGAAGGTCGAAGGCTTGAATCAGTGCGTCGTAAAGCGCCGTCTCGCCCTCTGCGTACAGACCATCGACGGCGGCGGTGAGCTGCGCGCGCGATTCCGGGCCGTCAATTGTCGTGGTCGTGGGCTCGCCGACGCTCGTACTGAACGGCAGGATCGTCGCGATCTCACGGTTTCGCAATCCCACGCTTCCCGTTTCGGTGCGTGCACTGCCGTCGACGATTGCGCGCATCGTCGCCTGTAGATCGGCGATGCGCTCCCCGAACATTGAACCGGAAGTGTCGAGAACAAAGACCGACTCTCCGGGCACGCGCAAGTCGTTGTCGTACGCCTCAATGAGACGATCCGTGACTGCGCGATCACCCGGGAAAGGCAGCTCGATGATCACGCTGTTGGTCATGCTTTCCGGCAGGTTGGCGTCATCGGAGACCGGGCGCAGGAAGTGGTCGGCGAGAACCTGCGAGTTTGCTTCCAGCCACTGTCCGAGTGCCTCCGTCTGCCGCGCGGCGAGATCATTAGCGGGCTGTGCTAGTGGCGTCAGCGGGTAATCCGCACTGATGACACCGTCGCTCGGAACAACAACTTCCAGGTCAGCGCCCTCTTTATTCATCTGCTGCAACACAGCTTCATAGTTGATGAGCGCATCGACGGAGTCCGACTCATCCAGGAACTTGTCACGCAGCCACCCCGACGAACCCGAGGTCATCTTCTGCCCCTCGAAGAACTTCTGCAGTTCAGGCGTGGTGCGGTTGATATCCCCCGTAGTCAGCGCCGATCCGGTGTCGGCGAACGCGGTCGCAACCGACACCACACCGGAAAAGCCCGAGTTCGATTCCGCGGGGTTGGTCATGCCGTAGGTCAATTTGCCTGACGACGCAGCCTCCGCGATCTCAGCCCACGTCGGCTGCTTGGTATCCCAACCGAGCTCCCGAGCCTTCGCCGAATGGATACCAAAGGCTACCGGCGAGGTGGCGACTTTCTTGGCTTCGCCCAGCTTGTCAGCCCCACCGAGCAGATCAACGTACCGGTTGGTAGCAAACCAAGTGGCATCAAATTGGTTGTCGAATTCGTCTGCGACAAGGGCGTGGCTGTTCTTCACGGTGCCGTCGACAAGCTCGAGGTTAATCGTAAAACCGAGGTCGTCGGAGGCCTTTTGCACCAGTGGCTGGAGCTCTGCAAGCTCCGTGGCCCCGGCGATACGCATGGTCGAGCCCTTGAGGTCAGAATCGACGTCGACTTTGTTGGTCTTCTCCTCGTCGGAGCCTAGCGGCAGATTCAGGCCACCGTCGGAACAGGCCACGACAGCGAAGATGCCGAGCACGCCGACGAGGGCAAGAAGCATTTTGCGGAGGGCAGTTAGTGCCTTATCCATGTTCATTCGGCTTTACCCCTCTTCCGTTTCCGGCCTCGGAGGGCTCTGGTATCCACGGGAAACACCCTCAATAAGCTGCTCGAGGATGTCGAAACTCGGCGGATCAATGGAGTCCACAAAATCGGTGGAGACCTCCTGACCCGTCTTCAACTGCGTCTGGAATTCCTCCATCGCCTCAGGATGGCTGGATCGGTAACCGTGCTTGGCCGCCAGCTTCTGAAGCTCAGGGTCTTCGGCGAGGAGCCGTGCGGCCGCAGCTCCATTGTCGTTAAAGCCCAGCGCCACGTGAGTACTCAGAATCGTCGGCGATGGATACGCCAGGCGCATTTCCGGCTTCAATCGGCTGTTCGGGGCGCTGTTCTCCCCCAGGAACTGCGACTCGTAAACCATCACCATAGGCTTCGAACCGACACCCTGCGAGAGGTAGTCCGAAAATGGACCAGCCGACGAGGATTCCGTGTACCCCTGGCCGGTGAACAGAGGGGTGAGCTCCGGCAAGACCGCATTGACCTGCCCACTGTCAGACACAATCCGGCCTTCATTGGTAATCCAAGACATGAGCGACAAGTACATTGCGGCCGAGTTCGACGAACGAATGTCCGTCGTGGACATCTGCACCGTGCGCGGCGACGGATAATCGTTCTCCGCGAAGTCACGCCAGCGGACATTGTCGTGCTGCATCGTGGCCAGCGCTGCCATATCTACCTGCCACGTAGTGCCCTGTTGGCGAGCAACATTTTCCCGCGCCAATGCCTGCAAGATGTTGTCGAAAGTAGCGATCGCCATCGGTGTGTAGAAGACGTCGTACCGCTCAGCGCCGCTCATTTTCTCGGCAATTTTCTCCGCTGCCGGTGCTGACGACGGAAACGCCAAGTCGAAGGAATCCAGATCCACATCCGTGGCCATCCGACGCGAACCCGCCGTCTTTACTTCCACCACATAGCCGTGAGAGGCAAGAGCTTTCTGGACCTCTTTGTCTTCGAAGAAGGGCTTCTTCTCAGAGCCAACAATCGCCTTGACGACGGTCTTTTCACCACCGAAGAAATCACGGTTTCCTCCGGAGCTGCCACCAGAAAAACCTGGAATACTACCGCCACGACCGACATAGACTGCAACAGCCGCGATGACAATCAAAATGACTGCAAGAATTGCCCCCGGGCCCATGCACCCTTTCTTGCTACCACTCTGATTTTTATTTTTATCTCGTGAGCTGCGATTTCCACCGCTCGACCGCGTACTTTCCACCATGAAATTATGGTAAGAGACCCGGACAAACCTGGCAACAGATATAGAAATAATCAGTAATCTGCGTCACTTCAGGGGCACCCTGGCATTACTGGGTTACTGACGGCGGCGGGTCGATCCGAGTTACTGACTACGTTTATGACTGGCGGCGGCGGGTCAATCCGAGTTACTGACTACGTTTATGACAAAAATGGCCTGAAAAATGGCCTGAAAGTGTCATAAACTTACACAGTTTCACATTTGCAGCCCGTATTCGCACGTGGAGCCCGTAATTTTTCGGGTTGCCAGTTACCGAGGTTGCCAGTTGTCGGGTCATCAGTTGTCGGGTTGCTGGTTTTTCTACTTTCTCCCCGGGCTGTAAAAAATCGGCGTGCGGTCGATTGACCGCACACCGATTAATTAGCCGCGTTAGCTGAGCTAGCAGGTTGCCAGCTTTGCCAGTTTTAGCCGCGAACCGGCTTTTCAGCCCACTGCTTCAGCTCGGTATTCTTCTCGTCAACGCGAGCGAGCTGCTCTGCAACACGGACACCCGCGGTGCCGCCGCGAGTATCGCGGGAAGCGACAGCACCGTCAATAGTCAGCACTTCACGGACCTTCGGAGTCAGTGCCGGGTGGATACCGGCGAGGTCCTCGTCGGAAAGCTCGTCCAGACCGATACCGCCCTTGGACTCTGCGATGCGGACACACTGGCCGGATGCCTCGTGAGCGTCGCGGAACGGTACGCCCTCGCGGACCAGCCACTCAGCCAAGTCCGTGGCCAGGGTGTAGCCCGCCGGAGCGAGCTCGCGCAGACGGTCTTCGTGGAAGGTCAGCGTTGCCACCAGGCCGGTCAGGGCCGGCAGCAGCAAGGTTAGCTGCTCAACCGAGTCCACCAAAGGCTCCTTGTCCTCCTGGAGGTCACGGTTGTAGGCCAGCGGCTGCGCTTTCAGCGTGGCCATAAGACCAGCGAGGTTACCGATCAGGCGACCGGTCTTACCGCGGGTCAGCTCTGCCACGTCCGGGTTCTTCTTCTGCGGCATGATGGAGGATCCAGTCGACCAGGCATCAGCCAGAGTGACGTAGCCGTACTCCGGGGTGGCCCAGTAGATAATTTCCTCTGCCAGGCGAGACATGTCCACAGCAATCTGGGCGAAGACAAAAGCCGCCTCAGAGGCGAAGTCACGCGAAGAAGTGCCGTCAATGGAGTTGTCCGTGGCAGAGTCGAAGCCGAGCTCCTCCGCGATGGCCTCCGGATCCAGGTGCAGCGAAGATCCCGCGAGCGCACCGGAACCGTACGGGGACACAGCCAGTCGACGGTCGAGATCGCGGATGCGGTCCAGATCGCGCAGCAGCGGATGCGCGTGAGCCAGCAACTGGTGGGCCAGCAATACCGGCTGCGCTGCCTGGGAGTGGGTCTTGCCCGGCATGATGGCATCCGGATGTGCCTTGGACTGAGCCACCAGGGCGGCAACCAGGTCAGTGACATCCAGTGCAACGCCGCGCACGGCATCGCGCAGCCACATGCGGAACAGAGTTGCCACCTGGTCATTACGGGAACGACCAGCGCGCAGGCGACCGCCGACCTCCGGGCCGACGCGATCAATCAGACCGCGCTCCATAGCACCGTGGACGTCCTCATCTGTCGGCTCTGGACCAAATTCGCCGGAGGCAACGTCGCGACCGAGCTGATCAAGGCCTTCGATCATGGTGTCAAAGTCGGCATCGCTGAGCAGCCCACGGGCATGCAGCACTCGGGCGTGGGCCTTGGACGCAAGAACGTCGTAAGGCGCGAGCACCCAGTCAAAATGGGTGGACTTGCTCAATGCGGCCATCGCCTCGGACGGGCCACCGGCAAAGCGGCCGCCCCACAGGGAGCCTTCGTTGGTACCGTGCTTTTCGACCATTGTCTTTTCCAATAGGCCTTTCGCTCTAGTCGCTCTGGAGAATCTTTACAGTTTGAAGTCGCGCTTTGCGGCCATCTTCGAGGACAGGCCGTGCAGCTCGACAAAACCGCGAGCCAGGGTCTGGTCGAAGGTGTCGCCCTCGTCGTAGGTAGCCAGGTTGAAGTCGTACAGCGAGGTGTTCGAACGACGACCGTTGACGTTGCAGTGACCTGCGTGCATGACCATGCGGATGTCACCGGAAACGCCCTTCTGGGACTCCTCGATGAAGGCATCCAGCGCGCGCTTCAGCGGCGAGAACCACAGGCCGTCGTAGACCAGGTTGGCCCACTCGCCCTCGACCTGGCGCTTGTAACGAGCCAGCTCACGCTCAACGGTGACGTCCTCGAGCGCTGCGTGTGCGGTCATGATGGCAATTGCGCCCGGAGCCTCGTAGATCTCGCGGGACTTAATGCCGACCAGGCGGTCTTCAACCATGTCCAGACGACCGATGCCCTGAGCACCAGCGCGGCGGTTCATCTCTTCGATGGCCTCAAGCACGGAAACCTTCTTGCCGTCGATGGCAGTCGGCTTACCGTCCTCGAAGGAGATGATGACCTCGTCCGGGGAGCTGAAGTTCAGGGTCGGATCCTCGGTGTACGCGTAGACATCCTTGGTCGGTGCGTTCCACAGGTCCTCCAGGTAGCCGGTCTCAATGGCGCGACCGAAGAGGTTCTGGTCAATGGAGAACGGAGAGGACTTGGACTGCTCAATTGGCAGACCCTTCTCCTCAGCGAAGGCAATAGCCTTGTCGCGGGTCCAAGCGAAGTCACGAGCCGGTGCAATAATCTTCAGATCCGGGGCGGTGTTAGCGAAACCAACCTCGAAACGGACCTGGTCATTGCCCTTACCGGTGCAGCCGTGTGCGACGTGAGTGCCACCAAACTCCTCTGCGGCCTTCGCCATGTGCTTAACAATCAGCGGGCGAGACAGTGCAGAAACCAGCGGGTACTGCTTCATGTAGAGACCATTGGCCTTGATGGTCGGCAGGCAGTACTCCTCGGCGAACTCGTCCTTAGCGTCGACAACGACAGCTTCGACAGCGCCGGCGTCCAGAGCGCGCTGACGCACGGACTCCATGTCCTCGCCGCCCTGTCCGACATCGATGGAAACTGCGACGACCTCGCCGTCGGTCATTTCCTTGAGGTACGGAATAGCAACGGTGGTGTCGAGGCCACCAGAGTAAGCAAGAATAACCCGGTTGGTCATAGGGTAAGCGCTCCTTTAATCGGTGCTTTAAAGCATTTCGTGGAATAGTTTACTGGTTCGTTCCGGCGGCTAGACGCTGGGCTAGGTCAGCGCCGGAAAGTGGTTCTCTAGCCAGGCACATTACGGTGTCATCTCCCGCAATTGTGCCAACGATTTCTTTGAGTCCCGCACGGTCAATCACACTGGCTAGATACTGTGCGGCTCCCGGTGGTGTACGCACAACCGCGATGGTGCCCGAATGATCAATGGAGACCAGCAGCTCGTCTAAAACGCGCCGCATCCTGGCCACTGCCCCGCTGGAGACAGCGAGTGCATCTTCGACGATGGAATACCGCGAACCGTTGGCTCCATCGCGAATCTTTCGGGCTCCCAGCTCATCGAGGTCTCTGGACAACGTCGCCTGCGCAATCTCAATGCCTTCGTCGGCAAGCAGCTCGACGAGCTGAACCTGACTGGACACGTGATGCTGCGCCAGCAGGTCAGCGATGCGCGTCTGCCGAGCTGTGCGAGATCCTGGTTGTGCTGCGGTCATGACCTTACTGCCTCTCCACCAGCCAGGTCAGCAACGCCTTCTGAGCGTGCATGCGGTTTTCCGCCTCGTCGAAGACTACCGACTGCGGGCCATCGATGACCTCGGCAGTAACTTCGTTGCCGCGGTATGCCGGCAAGCAGTGCAGGAAGATGGCATCCTCATTTGCCTTCGCCATCAGCTCAGCGTTGACCTGGTACGGCAGAAACGGAGTACGACGATCCAGGCCGTCGTTCTCCTGCCCCATGCTGACCCAGGTGTCAGTGATGACAACGTCGGCACCGGCAATGGCCTCATCGACGTCCGCGGTCACGGACACGGCCGCACCGGTCTGCTCCGCGACCTTCTTGGCGCGGTCGACGTAGACCTGCTCCGGCTGGAAGTCCTCCGGTGCACAGATGGTGACGTCCAGACCTGCGGTGGCGAAGCCCACGAGGTAGGAGTTGGCCATGTTATTGGCACCATCGCCAAAGTACACAGCCTTCTTGCCACGCAGTCCCGTCTGGCCTTCCTCCGGGCACTTGTGCTCGATGATGGTCTGCAGGTCAGCGAGAATCTGGCACGGGTGGAACTCGTCGGAAAGCGCGTTGACAATCGGCACCGTCGCGGTCTCAGACATGGCCTCCAGCCCTGACTGCGCGTAGGTGCGCCAGACAATTGCCGAGACAAAGCGGCTGAGCACAGCAGCGGTGTCCTGGTAGGTTTCGCCCTTGCCCATCTGCGAGTTTCCGGTTTCGACCACAATCGCGTTGCCACCCAGAGCTGCGATACCAGCGTCGAAGGAGAAACGGGTACGAGTTGACGTCTTGTCGAACAGCACGGCAACCGACTGTGGCCCTTCAAACGGACGTCGGGAGTACGGCGCTGCCTTCAGCTCTGCAGCCAACTGCAGCACCTCAGCCTGCTCCTGTGGAGTCAGGTCATCATCGGCGAGAAAATGACGGAGCATCAGTTTCTAATTCCTTCCTTTGTTGGCGACAGCCTCAACGGCGTCGTTCAGGCAGGCATCAATCAACTCGACGGCGCGGTTGACTTCCTCATCGCTGAGGTTCAACGGCGGCACAATACGCAGCACATTCGCCTGCGGAGCGTTCAGAATGACACCACGTTCATAACCGGCGTTAACAGCTTCCTTCGCCAGGTTCTCGCGCAGCACCAGTCCAAGCATGAAGCCGCGACCACGCACGTGATCGACATGGCTTAACGACGCGAGCTTGCGAGCCAGGACCTTGCCCTTCTCGGTGACTCGATTGAGCAGCTTTTCTTCTTCCAGCGTCTCGATGACGGCCAGGCCGGCAGCGGCACAGACCGGATTGCCACCAAAGGTGGTGCCGTGCGCACCAGGAGTAAACAGTTCCGCTGCGCGGCCGTTGGCGATGACAGCACCGAGCGGCAGGCCGCCGCCGAGGCCCTTGGCCAACGTCATGACATCCGGCACGATGCCATCGTGCTGGTGGGCAAACCACTGGCCGGTACGGCCGATGCCGGTCTGTACTTCGTCGACAATCATGAGAACGTCGAAGCGCTTGGTCAGTTCGCGGACGGCAGCGAGGTATCCCTCTGGCGGTGCGACCACACCGGTCTCACCCTGAATTGGTTCCAGAATCACCGCAGCGACACCCAACGGATCGGATTCGATGGTCTTGGTGAGGAAGTCAATGTCACCGTACGGCACGAACTCGACTCCACCCGGCATCGGTTCGAACGGGGTGCGCTTGTCCGGCTGACCGGTCATGGCAAGTGCGCCCATGGTGCGGCCATGGAACCCGTGGTGGGTCGCGATAATGCGGTTGCGTCCCGTCAAACGTGCCAGCTTGAACGCCGCCTCATTGGCCTCGGTGCCGGAATTGCAGAACATAATCCGGGTGTCATCAGTGTCCCAGCCAGTGAGCTCAATGAGCTTCTCGCCCAGTGCCAACGGTGGCTCAGAGGCGAAAATGTTGGACACGTGCCCCATCGTGGAAATCTGCTTGGACACAGCTTCCACGATTGCCGGATGTGCGTGCCCCAACGCGTTGACTGCAATACCGGCGAGCAGGTCCAGGTATTCCTTGCCCTCGGAATCCGTGACAATAGCGCCCTTACCCTGCACAAGCTCAATGCGCGGCGTGCCGTAATTGTTCATCATCGTGTGTTGCCACTGCTGCTTGAAGTCGCTCATGTCGTCTTTCGACCTGCCTAACATGTATGTCGGTAAATTCTTGTCCGTCTTTTCTGCCTTATCCGGGCTCTACCATTGTGCCGATACCACCGGAAGTCATCAGCTCCAGCAGCACCGAGTGCGGCTGGCGGCCGTCGATAACGTGGGCCGCAGGCACTCCCTGATCCACTGCGTTCAGGCAGGACTCCATCTTCGGAATCATTCCGGAATCCAGCGTCGGGAGGATTTCTCGCAGATGCGAAGTGGAAATCCTTGACACCAGCGAATCGCGGTTCGGCCAATCCGTGTAGAGACCCTCGACATTAGTCAGAATCACCAAACGGTTCGCGTTAATTGCCGATGCCAGTGCACCTGCTGCCGTGTCGGCGTTGATGTTGTAGACCTCTTTGCCATCAGCGGACGGCGCAATCGTAGAGACCACCGGAATACGTCCGGCATCAATCAGGTCCAATAGCGTTTCCGAGTGCACCTCGGTGATATTGCCGACCAGCCCGATATCTGTTTCCTTGCCGCCGACGTTTACCGTTCGTCGAGTACCAGTGAACAGGCCACCGTCCTCACCAGAGGTACCCACTGCATAGGGGCCGTAGGCGTTGATGAGGTTCACCAGTTCGCGGCCGACCTGCCCGAAGAGCACCATGCGGACAATTTCCATGACCTCCGGAGTCGTGACACGGAAACCGCCTCGGAACTCTCCCTCCAGCCCCAGGCGCTTGAGCATCGACGAAATCTGAGGGCCGCCACCGTGGACAACCACCGGCTTCACCCCCACGGTGCGCAGAAAAACCATGTCCTGCGCGAAGGCCTTCTTCAGTTTCAGGTCGGTCATCGCGTTACCGCCGTACTTGACCACCACAATCTTGTCGCGGTGGTGCTGCAGCCACGGCAGTGCTTCCGCCAGCACATGTGCCCGCTGCTCGAAGGACAGCCCTTCGGTCAACTGGTGAACCATTGCAGAGTCTCCTCAAAACCTTTACGACGAATAAGCCGAGTTGATGTGAACGTAGTCGTGGGAAAGGTCAGTCGTACGAATCGTGGCCTCTTCCGGATTACCCGTACCGAGGTCAACCTCAACGGCAATGTCCTTGCCGGACAGATCCACTTCACGAGCATCAGGCGTACCACCGGTATCGCGACAGACTACGTGACCATTGAAGGAAACCGTGATGTGCTCCGGATCCATATCCACCGGCGCGGTGCCGACAGCCGCCAGCACACGACCCCAGTTCGGGTCCGAACCGAACATCGCACACTTGAAGAGGTTGTCGCGGCCGATAATTCGAGCAGCTACCAGGGCATCTTCCGCGCCACCGGTGCCACGCACGGTCACGGACACACGCTTGGTCACACCTTCGGCGTCCGACTGCATCTGGCGTGCGATGGAATCACACACACTGAGCACTGCCTGGTCGAGCTCCTCCTGCGAGGGCTTCACACCAGAGGCGCCGTTAGCCAAGATGATGACGGTGTCATTGGTGGATGTGGAGCCATCAATATCTAGGCGGTTAAACGTAACCTCACTAGCCTTGGCAATAGCCTCGTGCGCCATTTCTGCGCTTACCGACGCATCCGTCGTAATCACACCGAGCATCGTGGCCATCGACGGGCTAATCATGCCAACACCCTTGCCCATAGCGCCGACAGTGAATCCGTCACCATGCGCAACGGCCTGCTTTGCCACCAAGTCAGTGGTCAAGATGGCTTCTGCTGCAGCCGTACCTGCGGCGGCATCGCTGCCCAGATTCTCACACAGCTTCGGCACACCTGCCAGCACGATGTCCATCGGCAGCCGGTCACCAATCAAGCCGGTGGAACAGGTGCCAATCTCGGTAACATCGACGCCGAGCTCATCTGCGACCTTTTGACAGACTTCGAGGGCGTCGACAATACCCGGCTGACCATTGCAGGCGTTGGCATTGCCCGAGTTCAACACCACAGCCGACAGCTTGCCGTCAGCGATGTGCTTCTTGGATACCGTCACCGGCGCAGCCTGGACACGGTTGGTAGTAAAGACAGCCGCCGCGGTCTTCTCCGACCCCTGGTTTACGATGAGCGCCATGTCCGGGTTTCCGCTGACCTTGATGCCTGCAATGACACCACTGGCCGCGAACCCCTGAGGTGCACATACGCCGCCTTCGTCACCAGCGACGTTGACGAGACCTTCTTTTTCTTCCTTCATCATGGGGCAACTCCTACCAGTGGAAGTCCTGCAGTTTCATTCTGTCCAGTAACCAAATTCATGCACTGAACTGCGGCACCACCGGTGCCCTTTGTCAGATTGTCAATCGCCGAGGTCAACACCAGACGCTTGGCGCGTTCATCTACCTCAACCTGAATCTGAACCAAGTTAGAGCCAATTACCGACTGCGTCTGCGGCTGCAGCCCTTCGGCCAACACCTGCACAAATGGCTCGTCCTTGTAGAACTCGAGGTAGGCCTCCCGTGCGGCTGCCTCCGTCACCCCGTCGACAAGCGGGGCGGTGATGGTGGTGAGAATGCCGCGCGATGTCGGGGCGAGCACCGGCGTGAAGCTGACGGTGAGATCCTCTGCGTACGGCTTGAGGTTTTGCAGAAATTCTGCGGTGTGGCGGTGCTTGCCCGCAGTGTTGTAGGCGCGGAGATTGCCCATAACCTCGGACCCGAGCAGGGGCACAGCTGCCTTCTTGCCCGCACCGGAGGCACCGGTGACGGAAACAACGGACAGATCCGGCTTGACCAGCCCCTTTGCAACTGCCGGCAGTGCCGTAATAGTCCCGCCAGTGGGGAAACAACCCGGCACAGCAATACGCTTGGAAGCAGCGACTATTTCCCTGTTGCCCGGCAGCTCCGGAATACCGTAAGTCCAGGTACCGGCGTGCTCCGAGCCGTAGTAGTGCTCCCACTCAGCGGCTTCCTGCAGGCGGAAATCCGCGCCGCAGTCAATAATCACCGTGTCATCCCCCAACTGCTCTGCAATCGCAGCCGAATGACCGTGGGGCAGACCGAGGAACACCACGTCATGCCCAGCGAGTGTGTCACCATTAGTCGGCTCAATACGACGGTCAGCCAAAGGTGCCACATGAGGCATAATATCGCCCACACGAGCACCCGCGTTGGATGCTCCCGTTAGTGCGCCGATGGTCAGTTCGCCGGAAAGATACGCCGGGTGCGACAACAGGAGGCGGAGGATCTCTCCTCCTGCGTAACCGGTCGCACCGGCAATGGCAACGGAAATACTCATGCCAAACATTCAACACTTTTATTCACTGTGTTGCAAGATATTCATAGAATTCGTTGCCAAAGTGCTGGGATTCTATCGATGTGACGTGAGTGACTTATGAATATAACGCCGTCGTCGGTACATACATCGCGTTCGTCGAGCACGGCAGATTACTCAACGAACGCGACGCTTGGCTCCTGGCTCATCACGCCATCTGCCCACTGCGCCACCGATGACGTCGTGGTGTAAAGATAGTAACCCGACTCCTCCGGTGCGACGCTGCCATCAAAAGCCACCGCGCCCGAGAACACCGCCGCTAGCTGGCCGTCGATAAAAAGCGGTCCGCCCGAATCGCCCACCTGCAACGCCGCGGGGCGCTCCATGCGCGCCAACACCGAGTCTTCCCGCACGCATTGTTGATACTTCACTGGACACATCGAAGCGGTGACGGTCGCCGACGGCAGCGTGCCATCCGCAACATCGCCGAGCAGCGATCGCCCATAGACCGTGCCTGCCGTTTCTTGCTCCGAAAACGCTTGACGACGTTCCATTGCGGGATACCCCGGAAGAGCTGCGTCGCCCGCAAGGTGAACAAGCGCTACGTCACCGGTGGGTGCAATCTCCCAGCGATCAATCGGTACACGCCGGGCATCCGAGCCGAATCCGACCTCGACTTCCCCAACCTGCTGCGGGACATCACGCACGCAGTGGGCTGCGGTCATTACCCACTGCGGGGCGATTGCAGTTCCCGTGCAAAAGTTTCCGGTATGGGGACTGGTCTGGACCATGATTGACACCACGGAGTCCGCCGCCACACTCGGCGCAGCAGCCTCCCCGCCAACCAGCGCAGCCGCACTCGGCACGCCGGTGAGCAACAGACCTGCCGTGACAGCAGCTGCCGCCACAGTCGTCGCAGGCTTCGCGCTGCTCACCGCGCACGCCCCAACGCGCTGCTCTCGCGCCTCTGCGCTATCCAGCCTGTTGTCGCGGTGCCGCAAGTTGCCAATCATGGGTATCTCTCCCCGGGGTCTCCCCTTTTAGCCGCGCAGCTGAGCGCCGTGACGGGTAGTGGCCAGCTCAATGGCCGCCTCGCGAGCTGCGGAAGCTTCCTCTTCCTTCAGCGTACGGTCCGGCGCGCGGAAACGCAGGGAGTACGCCAGTGAGCGAACGCCTTCGCCCATCTGCTCGGAACGGTAAACATCGAAGATACGAATGGATTCGAGGAGCTCACCAGCACCCTCCACCAGAGTCTTCTCCACCTCTGCGGCGGAGACCTCATCGCTGACAACAAGCGCGACGTCCTGGTGGACAGCCGGGAACGGGCTGAGTACCGGCGCCGGCAGATGCTCAGTAACTGGCAACGCATCGAGATTAATCTCCATCGCGCAGGTGCGCTCCGGCAGACCAGCATCCTTGCATACCTTCGGGTGCAGCTCACCGGCGTGGCCGACGACGTGACCGTCGACAAGCAGCTCAGCGCAGCGGCCCGGGTGCCACGGCAGCACCTCAGCATTGCGGATCTCCAGCTCGACATTGGCAGCGCGGGCAACAATGCGCGCGGCTTCGATGGCGTCCGCGACGGTGTACGCGGCCTCGTCACCCCACGGGCTATCCAGGCGGATACGACCGCAGGCGACAGTGGCGACGTGCAGCGGCTGCTCCGGCAGCGACTCCAGCAGCTCGGCGCGCTCGGCCTCGCTCGGCAGACCCGCGGTAGACGGCATCGGCGAGACACCGTTACCGCGCTCGATGGAAACCTGCTCCACACCGTAGAGCGACAGGTCGACCTGGCCGCGAGCAACATTGCGCTTCAGCGATTCAAGCATGGACGGCAGCAGAGTCGTGCCCAGCTGAGCGTGGTCGGACTCCAACGGGTTGATGACCTTGACGGTGTTACGACGCGGGTCATCAGCGTCCAGGCCCCAGACGTCGAAGACATCGTTGGCAATGAACGGTGTCGGCAGAATCTCCAGGTAGCCATTGTGAGCCAGCGCGTGACCGACGAAGCGGCGACGCAGCTGACGCTCAGTCAGACCGCGACCGGCCGGGGCGATTGGGAGGATAACCGGAATGTCTTCCAGACCTTCCAGACGCAGGATTTCCTCAACCAGGTCAGCGGACATGGTCAGGTCCGAGCGCCAGGTCGGCGGAGTGACAGCCAGGCGGTCACCGTTGTCGACGACCTCGCAACCGACCTCGCGCAGGCGTCCAATGACGGTCTCACGCGGGTAATCAACGCCCGCAACTTCGCTGGCGCGGTTGACGGCAAAGTCAATAGTCGGCATGGCGGCAACCTCACCGAGCAGGGTGCGACCAGTGTCGATAGTGCCGCCGGCGATGTCAGCGAGCAGCTGGCAGGCCAGATCCAAAGCCGGCTCGACCAGAGCGGTGTCCACGCCGCGCTCGAAACGTCGTGAAGCCTCAGAGCTCAGCTTGTGGCGGCGACCACTGCGGAAGACGTGCAGCGGCGACCAGTTGGCGGCCTCGAAGACAACATCGGTGGTGTCGTCGGCGATCTCGGAGGTGAGACCACCCATGATGCCGGCCAGCGACTGAATACCGTTGTCGTCGCAGATGACAACGTCCGCCGGGTCGAGCTTGCGGTCCACGTGGTCGAGAGTGGTCAGAGTCTCGCCGGCCTTAGCGTTGCGGATGTGCAGGCCACCAGCGATCTTGGAACCGTCGAAAGCGTGCATCGGCTGACCGAGCAGTAGCATCACATAGTTGGTGACGTCCGTGGCCACGTTGACCGGACGCTGACCAGCCAGCAGCAGGCGGCGACGCATCCACCACGGGGTCTCGGCGTTCGGGTCGATGCCGGTGACTCGGCGCAGACCAAAGCGGCGGGTGTCGGTGTCCTCGTCGATAGTGACGTTCAGGACCTCACCTTCGACCGGCAGCTCGTTGACCTTGGCTGGATCGGCGAAGTCGAGGTTGAAGGCGGAGCAGATCTCGCGGCCCAGACCGCGGGCCGACAGCGCGTAACCGCGGTCCGGGGTGATGTTGACCTCGAACTTCTCGTCATCGAGACCGATGAACTCCTTGGCGCACGAACCCAGCTCAGCTGGGGCCGACGGCAGCGTCAGAATACCGGCGGAGGAATCGGTCATACCCAGCTCAGCTTCGGAGCAGAGCATGCCGTTGGAAACCTTGCCGTAAGTCTTCCGTGCGGAAATCTCGAACCCACCCGGCAGCACGCAGCCCGGCAGCGCGACGATAACAATGGAGCCCTCTTCGAAGTTGCGGGCACCACAGATGATCTCCTGCAGCTCGCCGGTGCCATTGGCATCACCGACATTGACCTGACAGAAGCGAATTGGCTTCTTAAAGCCCTCGAGCTCCTCAATGTGGTCGACGCGACCGAAAACCAGCGGCCCCTCGACCTTCTCCAGCGGCTCGTGCCCCTCGGTTTCAAAACCAACGCGGACAAAGCCCTCATCCAACTCGTCCGGGGTAACGGACCAGTCCGGGTTGATGGTGTTCTCTGGGCCGCGAACGATTTCAGTGACCCACGACTGTGGAATGAACATGTAAGTAAAACTCCTATCTGTAGGTCAGTGAATTAGCCGCGGATACCGAACGGCTGCGTGAAGCGGACGTCGCCTTCGACCATGTCGCGCATGTCAGTCAGGCCATTGCGGAACTGCAGGGTGCGCTCCAGGCCCATGCCGAACGCGAAGCCCGAGTACACCTCCGGGTCAATGCCAGAGGCCCGCAGCACGTTCGGGTTGACCATGCCGCAGCCACCCCACTCGATCCAGCCTGCGCCGCCCTTCTTATTCGGGAACCAGACGTCAACCTCAGCGGACGGTTCAGTGAACGGGAAGTAGTTGGTGCGCATGCGGGTCTTGGTCTCCGGACCGAACAGCGCCTTTGCCATGTGATCCAGCGTGCCGCGCAGGTGCCCCATGGTCAGCCCCTTGTCCACAGCGAGTCCCTCCACCTGGTGGAAGACCGGGGTGTGGGTGGCGTCGAGCTCATCGGTGCGGAAGGTACGGCCCGGGCAGATAACGTAAATCGGCAGGTCACGTGACTGCAGAGTGCGAACCTGGACCGGCGAGGTGTGCGTACGCAGCACCTGCTTGGATCCTTCCGGCGCAATGTGGAAAGTATCCTGCAGAGTACGAGCCGGGTGATCCGGCAGGAAATTCAGCGCGTCAAAGTTGAAGTACTCGGCTTCGACCTCTGGGCCCTCGGCGACTTCCCAGCCCATGCCCACAAAGATGTCACCAATCTGCTCGGACAGGATGGTAATTGGGTGCATACCGCCACGCTGGCCTCGCGTGGTGTCCACCGACACGTCGATACGCTCCGCGACCAGACGACGCGCGTTTTCCTCTTCCTCCAGCACCGCAAGTCGCTCAGCATAGTGCTTTTCGACGGCTCCGCGAACAACATTTACGCGACGACCAGCATCCTTGCGCTCAGCCTTCGGAATGGAGCCCAGCGCGCGGCGAGCCTGCGGAATGTAGCCTTCATCCCCCAAGTGCTCACGGCGGGCGGCAGAAAGCTCATCCAGGTTGCCGGCAGCATCAAAGGCATCCGTGGCCTTCTGCGCAGCCGCCTGGAGGGCGTCCTCGGAAAGATCGATAGGATTTGGCGAATCGCTCACGTGTCAACCACTTCTATATAGGACTATCAGTTCTTGTGATGGAACAATCATAGTCGAGGATAACTGCACACGTGCACGCGCCTCACCATCGAGGTTTCCTACTTACCCCGAACCGTCTCCCACAGGCACATGGCCGCTGCGGTGGCGAGGTTCAACGACTCCGCCTCGCCCTTAATCGGGATGGCCACACTCGCCCCCGCCGAGGCCGTAATCTCCTCCGACAGGCCATGTGCTTCGTTGCCAAAAAGCCAGGCGACGGGACCGTCGGGAAGCGCATCAACGCCGAGTGTGAGAGCGCCATCCATCGCCGTGGCGAGGGTGGCAAAGCCCGCTTCCCTGACTCTCTCCACAACGACATCGATATCGCGCTCGCGTGCGACCGGTGTATGGAAAACAGACCCCGCAGAGGAACGCACGGCCTTCGAGTTCAAAGGGTCAACCGAATCGCCAGCAAGGATAACCGCGCCAGCTCCGAGAGCATCAGTCATACGCACAATCGTGCCGACATTACCCGGGTCATTGCACTCCACCGGAATCACCAAACAGCCGGACTGCTTTCCAACCTCAATGGCCTCTTCCAACGAAGTGGACACCGCATTGGTGTCGCAGACGGCGAAGAGTCCGGTGGTGGTGACAGTTTCGCTCAAAGAGCGGGCGGCGGAGTCGTCGATAAGCGAAACAGACTTACGCTGCGTCCCAGATTCGAGATACCCCGTGAGCAGCTCTCGGAACTGCTCGGCGGCGGCAGCGGTGACGAAGATTTCCACGACAGCCTCTGCGCGGATAGCTGCATCGACGGAATTGAAGCCTTCGATGAGGAAGCGACCGGCCTTCTTCCGCTTGGCCGCACGGTGGAGCTGAATAGCCGCCGAGACTCGCGGAGTGCGAGGAGTAAACGGCTCGTCGTTGAAGTACAGCGCAGAGTTCATAGTGATTAATCCTAGTGATGCGGCTCGGGATTCATAACCGCCAGCAAGCCAGTGCGGATACGAAAAACCACCGCCGAGGTTATTCGTTAACCCAATCGACGGTGGTTTTTCAAAGATGTTGGCAGGCGCACTGCCAGTAAGCAGGCGCTTGCCGACGCTACGTACGAGTTACCTCGTAGCTGCTTTACTTAGCAGCAGGAGCGTTGACGTCCTCCGGCAGAGCGTCCTTAGCGACCTTGACCAGAGCAGCGAATGCCTGCGGGTCGTTGACAGCCATCTCAGCCAGGTTCTTACGGTCAACCTCAACGCCAGCCAGGTTCAGGCCCTGGACGAAGCGGTTGTAGGTGATGTCGTTAGCGCGGGCAGCAGCGTTGATGCGCTGAATCCACAGACGACGGAACTGACCCTTACGGTGGCGGCGATCGCGGAACTCGTAGGTCTTGGAGTGGAGCATCTGCTCCTTGGCCTTGCGGTACAGGCGGGAGCGCTGACCACGGTAGCCCTTTGCGGAATCGAGAACTTCGCGACGCTTCTTCTTAGCGTTAACAGACCGCTTCACACGTGCCACGGTGATACTTCCTTTTCGTTGTCTTTAAGAACTAGTGAAATTAAGAGGGCGATTGCCCCTGGGACGAGGCTTGAAAAATTAAGCCTTGCCCAGCAGACGCTTGACGCGCTTGACGTCCGACTTAGCAACGTCCGTGGTGCCCTTCAGGCGACGGGTACGAGTGGACGGCTTGCCCTCCAGGAGGTGGCGGCGGTTAGCCTGCTCGCGGCGCAGCTTGCCGGAACCGGTAACCTTGATGCGCTTTGCGGTGCCCTTGTGGGTCTTCTGCTTCATGTTAAAACTCTCCCCTACCGATCTTTGACGCTCGTGGCGCAAAAATCTCGTTTACAACCATTTCTGGTCAGGTCGGTTACTTCTTACCCTTATTCCGAACCGGCCCCAGGACCATAGTCATGTTGCGACCGTCCTGCTTCGGGCGAGACTCGACAATGCCGTACTCTTCGACATCGGCGGCCAGACGCTCCAACAGGCGGAATCCCAGTTCTGGACGAGACTGTTCACGGCCACGGAACATAATCGTGACCTTGACCTTCGAACCCTTCTCCAAGAAACGAACAACGTTGTTCTTCTTGGTTTCGTAGTCGTGGTCATCAATCTTCGGACGGAACTTCTGCTCCTTGACCACAGTCTGCTGCTGGTTCTTTCGAGCCTCGCGTGCCTTCTGGGCTTGTTCGTACTTGAACTTGCCGTAGTCCATAATCTTGGCGACCGGCGGCTTTGCTCGCGGAGCAACCTCAACCAGGTCAAGGTCTGCTTCGTAAGCGAGCTTGAGTGCGTCACCGGTGCGGACAACGCCCACCTGCTCACCATTCGGTCCTACAAGGCGGACTTCCGGTACTCGAATATCCTCGTTAATACGAGCTTCAGCGCTGATGTGGCCTCCTAGGTTGAACCTGAACAATCTTCGTTTCAAACCGCGATAGCAAGCGGGAAAGGAAGAAAAGCCACGCGTCTACAGCGGATTACTACACACTGTATAAGGACGCCTTCCAATCGTGCGATGTGACATCACCGATTAGGGTGGACCCCGGCGCTACCGTAATTCTTTGGCGCACCTAGGGTGGGACTTAAATCCTCTTCGCTGCCGAATGCAACTAAATGCTCCCCGAAGGCAGCAAGCATCGCATTCTGGCGGTCGTAGACGAGATGTTAACACAGCTGTTCTCGCATACCAAAACCGGCTCTCACTCCGGGTTATTCACCATCGGCACCCGACGCGATACCAAGCGTCAAAAAAATTGCAATCCGAATTGTAATCAGATTGGTAGATTCTCTCCATAGTTTTTAGGCCAAACACGATTAAAGTCGTCACCATGAATACTGGCTCCAACGGCTTTGGCCCTAAAGCCGAGAACACCAATCCTAATCAGCATTCCGCCCGATACGACAAGCCACCGACCGGCGATTTTGTCCTGACCGGCGACTCCGTCTCAGAGCTTTCCCATGCTCTGGCAGATTTGGAGGCCAGCTCGCTTCGGCTGGCTCAGCTCACCCGTACTTGGCAGGTGCGCCTTTCTCAGGCAAGCGGGCAAGCGCCGACTGGACCGCACGCGCCTCACACTACGGGAGCGGAATCTGCGCCGGTACCTCAAGCGCCGCCCCATGCTGCACCTCAAGGGGCACATCAACACAATCCGCAACCGCCGCCAGCGCCCAGTCCGCCACTAGAGCAGGCACCTCCTCCCCGTTGGGAACCGCAGGCTGAGCAGACGCTCGCCACACCGCAGTATCCCCAGCAGTCTCAGCAGATACAGGTGCCACCACCGCCAACACAAGCGGACTGGCGGAATCAACCAGCTCCCCTGCCACAGAGCGACGCAGCTGCGCAGCCGATGTTTGGCTTCCCCTCTGCCCACCAATGGCGGCGGGATTCGAAGTCGCCGCAGTCTTCTCCCTCGCCACAGTCTTCTCCCACAGACTCCACCCCGCCACCGAAGCTGCCAGAGGCACCGCGTGAACCTCGCGAGCCCTGGTGGCGCAACGAGAAGGCAATCATCAGAATCATCGCCATCTTCGGTGGTCTCATCACCGCTGCCGGTATCGCATTTTTCGTCGCGGTCGCAATCCAATCCGGCCTGATCGGACCGGCCGGTCGTGTGGTCCTGGCTTACTTGTTGGCCGCCGTGCTCGCGGTCGCAGCTGTGCGAGCGCACCGTCGTCAAGCACCGCCTGCTGGCGTGACGGCGTTGATTGCGACATCACTAGCCGCTGCGCACCTGACAACGATGTCGATGTCCTACCTCCTCGACTGGATTCCGGTGGCGGCGACGCTGGTCATCATGTTGCCTTTCGCTGCAGTCGGTCTATACGGCGCGCGGTGGACGAAGTCGAGTGCAACCGCGGCGTGGACAATCACAATCAACACCGGATTAATGCTGTGGGCGACGATCGGCCTCGACTTCCACGCCCGCCCGCTGAGCTCCTCGCTCGCGCAAATCACCCTTCAACTGATGGTCATCGCCGCTATCGTCTGCCTCCTGAACGTCCCCTTCCGGAAGTACGTAGTCGCATTCCTGCTCGGCGCAAACGTTCTCATCGGCGTAATCACGACCAACAATGCACTGGTGATGCCCGCAATCGCCGCACTCACCATTGCCCTTTTCGTGTTTGCCCAGTTCGGCCCGCTGGCGATGGCTCGCCAACTCACTCCCGAGCTTGACGACGAGCCTTCGGAAACCAGCACCTGGGAAGACGATCTGGTCACCATCACGTCAGTAGTTGCCTTCTCGACTCCGGTTGTAGCTGCAGTCCCAATGGTCAACGCCACACAGTCCGCCTCCAGCCTCTGGCTGCTGTTCTACGGCGGATTCGTGCTGTTCATCGCAATTGCTGCAGTATTCCTTTGGAACCGTGCCATCTTCCGCTATCTCGCCCCAATGGCCTTGGCCACGGCAATTCTGCCCTGGCTAGCGCTCGCGGTGGCAGGCCCGGAAAGGAGCTCAGGAGCCGATACTGGAACCCACACTTGGGGTCTCATCCCAATCTCCATCGGTGCCGCGCTCTTTGTCTGGGCGCTGGCCACAGCACCGAAGCACGGCGCGATTGGCGCACGACTACAGGCTCCTGAACCAACCCAGGATGCCGTGGCACCATATACAAAGATTGCGGCACTGACCTGGCTGCTCGGCGCAACGGTAGTACACCTCTACATCCTGCCCGCAGCGTTGAATGCCGGTGCCGCAGCTGATTACTCGGCAACGTGGGCAGAAACGCTTTCGCTGTTGTTCCTGCTGTGCGCCGATGTCGGCCTGGCCGTGACGGCAGCGAGGTCGCAGCTACCGCCAGCTTTTGCACTGATTGGCCTGGCTGCACTGGGTATGCCATTTATCGTGCTGCTCACGACTATTGGCGTGAGCTTCAACGCCGCACACATGTTGCTGAGTATTTTCTGGGCCACGATTGCCGGCATGCTGGTGCTATCGAAGAGGTTCCACCACATTCCGGCGCGACTGGCAGCGGGTTTGACGATTGCGGCGCTGTCTATCGTCAAGCTGATCTTCTACGACATGGCAACGCTCGATGGCGTTATCCGCGCCTTGGCGTTCCTCGGCTGTGGTCTGATTCTGCTGGCCATGGCGGTCTCCGGGGCGAAGCAGAAGAGTGCCGAGGAGCCGGCGGCACCGGAGCGTGACGGCACCGCCAGCGATACTGACGCTGCCGGCGCTGCTGCCGACGCTGCCGGTGCGAGCGGCGCAGCAGATGCCGACCCCGCTGCTGACAGAATGGAAGGCATCACCCGCACCGACGGTCCTGGAATTTCCGACGGAAACGAGCCGACTACCTAAGCTACTTAAGCAGCGGCTTCAGGTACTGCCCGGTGTGGGAGCCGGAACAGTTCGCGACATCCTCCGGCGTGCCCTCTACAACCACGGTGCCACCGCCGGAGCCGCCTTCCGGCCCCATGTCGATGATCCAATCCGCAGACTTGATGACATCCAAATTGTGCTCAATGACAATGACGGTGTTGCCCTTGTCCACCAGACCCTGCAACACCAACATGAGCTTGCGGATGTCCTCAAAATGCAGCCCCGTGGTCGGCTCATCCAAGATGTAGACCGTCCGGCCATTGGAGCGCTTCTGCAGCTCACTGGCCAGCTTTACACGCTGAGCCTCACCGCCCGAGAGTGTGGTTGCCGCCTGCCCGAGACGGACATAGCCCAGGCCGACGTCGACAAGCGTATTGAGATAACGCGCAATCGACTGAATCGGCTCGAAGAACTCCGCTGCCTCGGAGATGGGCATGTCCAGAACCTCAGCGATGGTCTTGCCCTTGTAACGAACCTCCAGCGTTTCGCGGTTGTAGCGCGCGCCGTGGCAAACCTCGCAAGGCACATAGACGTCCGGCAGGAAGTTCATCTCAATCTTGATGGTGCCGTCGCCCTTACACGCCTCACAGCGGCCGCCCTTGACGTTGAAGCTGAATCGACCGGGCCTATAGCCACGAACCTTGGCCTCTTGCGTCTCGGCGAAGAGATTGCGGATCTTGTCGAACACACCGGTGTACGTCGCTGGGTTGGAACGCGGGGTGCGACCAATCGGCGACTGATCAACTTGCACCAGCTTGTCCAGCTGATCCAACCCCTCCACGCGGCTGTGTCGACCCGGCACCTGACGAGCACCGTTGAGCTCGTTGCTCATCACCTTGGCCAGGATTTCGTTGACCAAGGTGGACTTGCCGGACCCGGAAACACCCGTAACGCAGGTCAACACGCCGAGGGGGAACTTCACGTCAATCTTCTTCAGGTTGTTTTCGCGAGCGCCCTTGACCGTCACCATGCGCGACTTATCAATCGCACGACGGTTCTCCGGCACCGCCAATACCCGACGACCCGAGAGATACGCACCTGTCAGTGATTCCTCGCAGTCAACGATGCCCGACGGTTCACCTTGGTAGACAATTTGTCCACCGTATTCACCGGCCTTTGGCCCAATGTCGACCAGCCAATCGGCCTCGCGAATCGTGTCCTCATCATGCTCGACCACAATCAGGGTATTGCCCAGGTCGCGCAGGTTTTTCAGAGTCTTGATTAGACGGTTGTTATCACGCTGGTGAAGACCAATCGAGGGCTCATCCAAGACGTAGAGCACGCCAGCGAGCCCCGAACCAATCTGTGTGGCCAGACGAATTCGCTGCGCTTCACCACCGGACAGCGTGCCTGCCGAACGAGACAGGGACAGATAATCCAGGCCAACGTCAAGCAGGAACTTCAGACGAGCCTGCACCTCACGCAGAACACGCCCGGCAATCATTTCCTCGCGCTTGCCCAGAGTCAGCGAATTCAGGAATGCCGAGCCATCGTGAACCGATAGCTCTGTCAGCTCGGCAATATTCTTCTGCCCGAACTCCGCCGAATCCAACGTCACCGAAAGAATCTCCGGACGCAAACGAGTACCGCTACATGCCGGGCACGGCACCTCACGCATGTACCCCTGGAAACGCTCCTTCTGAGAGTCGCTCTCCGCCTGTGACAGCTTGCGGTGCAGGTACGGCATCACGCCTTCGAAAGGTGCGGTGTACTGGCGAGTGCGGCCATACCGATTGCGGTAACGCACCGTGACCTTATGGCTGGAACCATGCAGCAGGGCCTTGCGCTGCGGCGCTGTAAGTTCCTCAAAAGGCGTGGTCGGGTCGAAGCTCATCTCTGTGGCAAGACCTTCAACCAGCTTTTCAAAGTACTTCTTGTTCAGCGTCTGCCGCCACGGCGCAATCGCCTCAATCGTCGGCAGCGACGGATCTGGAATCACCAGGTCCGTGTCCACCTCCAGCTTGGTACCGATACCGTCACACTCCGGGCACGCACCATACGGCGAGTTAAAGGAAAACGACCGTGGCTCCAACTCATCGATAGCAATACGGTGCCCATTCGGGCAGGCCATCTTCTCCGAGAACCGCTGGGTTCGACGCGGGTCGTCCGCCTCTAGCCCGACGGCGTCGATGACCACGACGCCGTCGGCAAGCAGAAGCGCCGTTTCGACGGAATCGGTGAGCCTGCGCTGCTGCGACTCCTTCACCTGGAGACGGTCAATGACCACGTCAATGTCATGCTTGACCTGCTTCTTCAGCTTCGGCGGATCCGTCAGACGGTGCATTTCACCATCGACGATGACACGCGCGTACCCCTCGGATGCGAGGCGTTCAAACAGGTCGACGAATTCACCCTTGCGCGTGCGCACGACGGGTGCGAGGACCTGGAATTTGGTGCCCTCCGGCATTTCCATGACCTGATCGACGATCTGCTGTGGAGTCTGTGAGGAGATTACTTCCCCACAGGTCGGACAGTGCGGAGTACCGGTGCGCGCGTAGAGAAGACGCAGGTAGTCATACACTTCAGTGATGGTTCCGACGGTCGAGCGCGGGTTGCGGTTCGTCGACTTCTGGTCGATCGACACCGCCGGCGAGAGCCCCTCAATCATCTCTACATCGGGCTTTTCCATCTGCCCCAGGAACATGCGCGCATAGGAGCTCAGCGACTCCACGTAACGGCGCTGGCCCTCGGCGAAAATTGTGTCAAATGCCAGTGACGATTTACCCGACCCCGACAGACCTGTGAAAACCACCATCTTGTCTCTGGGCAAATCGATGTCAACACCCTGCAGGTTATGCTCGCGGGCGCCTCTGACCACTAGACGTTCAGCCACAGTGGGAAACCTCAATTCGTCGACGATTCACTGCCGACTAGTCTACAGCCCATAACCAATTTTTCGCACATGTGTTCAGAGACTCGTGGTTACGTTGCGCTCCTAGCGCGCCGACAGACACCTCATTACCCTGGGGCGCATGAACGACGACATTACAATCAGCCCTTACTCCAACTCGCCGAGAACGCGCGGCGTTGAGCGCATTGACTACGGCAATGTCACTATTTATAAGACCTCCGTCGGATCGATGGACAACAACGTCTACCTTTTGGTCGACTCCCGCGAGCCCGACAATTCCCTACTTATCGACGCCGCCACCGACGCCGACCATCTAATCCGCCTGGTTGAGCACGTCGGCGCGCAGGTCCGCACGATTGTCACCACGCACTCCCACGGCGATCACGTTCAGGCGCTCGGCGAGCTCCTGCAGTCATTCCCGGCCCGCCACATCACGTCCAGCCTCGACGCTGCCGACATTCCCGAGCCCGCCGACCAGCAGCTCGACGGCGGCGAGACCATCACGTTCGGCGAGGACATCACGCTGCCCACGTTCATCCTTCGCGGACACACCAAGGGCGGCCTCTGCCTCGACCTGTCCGCCAAGGAAGCCGGCGCGCTTTCCGACGACACCCCGTCACACCACCTCTTCGTCGGTGACAGCATCTTCCCAGGCGGTGTCGGCAAAACGTACTCGCCCGAGGATTTCACGCAGCTTATCGACGATGTCGAGAGCCGTGTCTTCCGCGTCTACCCCGCCGACTCGGTGATTCACCCCGGCCACGGCAAAGACACCACAGTTGGTGTCGAGAGCCCCGAGGTCGAGAACTGGCGCCAGCGTGGTTGGTAGCGCTGGATGAGCGTGGTCGGTAGTGCTGGATGGTGCCGCAGCTTCTGAAAAACTTGTCATTCCCGCGACATAAATAGGCCGGGCTGCGTAGGATTAATAGTGAATTACAGCGACCAGATGGCCAAAAACACGGTTTCACCTGGACGACAAAGGAGATGGAATTTAGATGATTCGCAAGTTTGCCCGACCAATGCTGGCCTCGGTTTTCGTTGCCGACGGTGTCGACACGCTGATGAACCAGAAGGATCATGAAGAGGGCGCACGCGACCTGATTGCCCGCGTCCGCTCCGTAACCCCGAACCAGTACAACAAGTACGTGCCAAATAGCGAGAAGCTGGTTGTCCAGGTCGTCGCTGGCACCAAGGTTGCTGCGGGTTCCCTCTACGCTCTGGGTAAGGCCCCACGCCTGTCCGCCACCGCTCTGGTCGCTGCACAAGTTCCGACGATGCTCGCTCGCCACGCATTCTGGGAAACCCAGGATTCGAAGGAGAAGGCGGCTCGCCGCACTGGTTTCCTGACCGACATCGGTTTGCTGGGCGGCCTCTTCCTGGCTACTGCTGACACCGACGGCAAGCCGGGTGTCGCTTGGCGCGCTGAGAAGGCAGGCAAGCAGCTGAACAAGAAGGTTCAGGCTGCCCTGCCGACCAAGTCTGAAACCGAGCAGCGCACTGAGGAAATCAGCGCAGCCTTCGCTTCCGCCGGCGAGAACGTCCGCGAAAAGGCCGGCCTGCTCCGCGACCGCGCTTCTGAGGCCACCGATGGCGCTCGTGAATACGTCGAGGACAACAAGGACGGCTGGCGCGAGCAGCTCACCGACGCCTTCGACACCGCTAAGAGCTACGTCGAGGACAACAAGGACGACTGGATTGCCAAGGCCACCGAGCTCGCTGAGGACGCGCGCGACTATGCCGAGGACCTGGGCAAGGATCTCAAGAAGGACACTCGCAAGCAGCGCAAGGAACTGCGCAAGCGCGCAGCCAAGGCTTCCAAGGAGGCCAAGAAGTCGGCAAAGAAGGCGCAGAAGCGCCTGCAGTAAGTTTGCTGCCGCAGTTAAAGCGGTATACTTAAACGCTCCCCACGCCACTACGCGTGCGGGAGCGTTTTCATATTTTTATATTCATTCAGCACATCAGTTAGCACTAATTTTGCGATTCGTTGAGGAGACCAGGTTGGCGTCGCGCGCATCCGAGCCCGGGCAGGACCAGACAGGCCGCATTGGCCACACTGGCCAGGCAGGTCTGCCGGACCAGGCAAGTTCAGCACCACAGCGAGAAGAAGAAAGCATCCTTGCTGCCGAACAGGCCTACGTCGACCGTGCGTTCAGCTTCCTCGACCGGGCACGCGAGCGCGACCAAGAGTACCTGCGCCAGGTCATGCTCATCGACGACCCAGACCCGCAAGCCCGCGTTGAACGCGAGGTGGAATACCACCGACTACAGGCTAATCTGGACCGCTACCGCTCAGCCGAGATCGGCCTGGTCTTTGGTCGAATCGATATCGATGACACAGATCCCGACAATCCTTTGGCAGAGGAAGGGCCGGGGGCGACCGTCGATAAGCGATACATCGGGCGAATCGGCCTGTCCGATGAAAACGACGACTACCGCACGGTCATCATGGATTGGCGTGCCGACGGCGCGCGCCCGTTTTACCTGGCCACGACCGCGCATCCCGAGGGAGTCAGCCTGCGCCGACACCTGCGCACGCACGGCCGGAAGGTCCGCAGCATTGACGACGAATGGCTCTCCGGCGAGGAAGCCGACAGCGCACACGAGACCGAAGTTGAAGCGGGCGTCGGTGGCGAATCGGTGCTGCGGGAGGTCATGAATCAAGCGCGCACCGGCCATATGCGCGGCATTGTGGAGACCATTCAGCGCGAGCAGGACCTCATCATCCGCGACTCCACCCGCGGCACTCTGGTCGTCCAGGGCGGCCCCGGCACGGGCAAGACGGCGGTGGCGCTGCATCGCGTCGCATGGCTTCTCTACACCTACCGCGATCAGCTGGCGAAAACCGGTGTCCTCATCATCGGCCCGAACACAACCTTCCTCGACTACATCTCCCGCGTGCTGCCGAGCCTCGGCGAAACGGGCGTGGTGCTGACCACCATCGCCGATCTCTACCCCGGCGTGCGCGGTTCCGACGCGCTTATCGACGGACACAACCCCGAACCCTTGGTTGCGCAGGAAGTTAAGGGCTCGATTGAGATGCTCACGATCCTGCGTGAGGCCGTGCGGGCCTACCAGGAGCTGCCCGCGGAACCTCTTGAGGTCCGGAACGACAACATCACTCTGACCATCACGCCGGAGATGGTGAAAGCCGCGCGGACGCGTGCGCGGAGGACTCGTAAACCCCACAATCTGGCTCGCCCGATTTTCCGCGATCACGTGGTGGAACTGCTGGCCGCACAGATGGCCGAGGTCATCGGTGCCGATCCGCTGGGCGGCGAAAACCTCCTGTCCGTGACCGACATTGCCGATCTACGCGACGAAATCGACGAATCCGGAGCAGTTGCCGACATCCTCGATGAGCTGTGGCCTGCGCTTACGCCCGAGCGGGTGCTGTCGGAGCTGCTGAGCTCTCGCGAGGCCATCGACTACGCCGCCACCGATTACGACGAGCTGACGCGCGAGGCTCTCTACCGGCCGGAAGGCACCGACTGGATGCCTTCCGACGCCCCGCTTCTCGACGAGCTGGCGGAACTCCTCGGCCCAGTTGGTGACGCGGAGGCCGATGAAGAGGATTGGCAGGCCCGCGTCGAGGAAGCGCAGGGCGCGTTGGATACCCTGTCCAGTTCTGCGTCCCAGGATCTTGACGACGGCTTCGAGGCCGAGATCTTGTCAGCGTATGACGTCATCGATGCCGAGGCACTGGCCGAACGCCACCGTGAGCGCGACCTGCGATCCACCGCCGAGCGGGCGGCGGCGGATCGCCTGTGGGCCTACGGCCATGTCATCGTCGACGAGGCTCAGGAACTCTCCGCGATGGCCTGGCGAATGCTGCGCCGCCGCAGCCCCAACGGCTGGATGACCCTCGTCGGCGACGTGGCCCAGACGGGCTCCCCCGCAGGTGCCGCGACCTGGGATGATGTGCTGGAACCCATCATCGGCTCGAGGTGGCATCTCCACGAGCTGACCGTCAACTACCGCACCCCAGCTGAGGTGATGGAGGTCGCCGCCAGCGTCCTGGCCGAGATTGATCCGGAGCTGGAGGCACCGCAGTCGATCCGCGCGACCGGCCGCAAGCCTGTCCAGGCTCGCACCGTGACGGAGGCTCTGGCGCATGTGGAGCAGGTTGCGCAGCCGGACCGCCTGGTCGCTGTGATCGCGCCCGCCGAGTTGCTCGAAGCCACACGCGCGGAGGTGCGGGATTTTCTCGGTGGTGGAGCTGGTGCCGCTAATACTGCCGACGCGACTAGCTCCGATGCCACACCTGCTACTCGCCCCAGCAAACTCACCAACTGCGCGGTCTACGACATCACGACCTCAAAAGGCCTGGAATTCGACGAGGTCATCGTCGTTGCGCCCGACCAGATTGTGGCGCAATCCCCACAGGGGCTACAGGACCTGTACGTTGCACTGACTCGTGCGACCCAGGGGCTAATTGTTGTGGCGCCTCAGCAGTCAGGCGTTTTGCCGGAGCTGCAGTGGTTAGAATGACGAGGATAGTGCCGTACAGAATGAGTGAGACATAATGTCCCAAAACTATCTACCTCAGCTAGCTGAACTTCGCGCACGCCGTCTCATTGCCCAGGGGTTAGCTGCAAGTCAAGCACGCAGCGATTGGAATACAAACCTCAAGTCGCCTGCATTATCAGCAACGCATGGCATGGTTGCTCTGCAAGGACAGAATTATTCGAACGGTGTTGATGCCATCGCCTTGCGCAGTGGCAGCACCACCGACGATGTTTTAGCAGCCATTTCTTCTTACGACATCGTTCGCTGTTGGTCGCAACGAGGCACCCTGCACTTTGTTTCAGCGCAAGACGCGCGAGCAATTATGAGGTTGACGAATCCGCGCATCGAAAAGGCAGCAGCAAGACGTCGTACGACACTCGGGCTTTCTCAAGATGATGTGCAGACCGCAAGGGCAGCATTTCATTCCGAATTGCGCTCACGTGGCCTGTCCGACCCGCTGACTCGGACTGAAGCCTATGAGGTTTTCGCAGATCATGGAATAGACCCCACGGAACAAAGAGGTCCTCACCTACTGCGCACATTCGGCGGCGAAGGCGCTGTCGTCCAAGGGCCACGAAAAGGATCCGAAGATACCTTCGTCCTGCTTGCCGACGTAACTTTCAAAGGCGGCCTCTCAGCAAATACCACAGAGGGCTCCAGCACAGAACACTCAGCTGATTCCACGCTGGCCGACATTGCCTGGCGCTATGTTAATTCCCGCGGACCTATCTGTGTAGCTGACTTCGCGTGGTGGCTGGGGATGACGAAAACTCAAGCGAAAAAGGCCCTTAAGCTTATCGACCACTTAATAGTTCCTTTCTCCCTCGATTCCTCTGCCTCTCCGGACGCGCCAACTGGCACAGAATTCATCGGCGAAAATCTCGCGCAAAATGAGTACTTCATGCCGACATGGCAGCAGAACGTAACTGAAGCCGAGCTTGAAGCCGCGCTTTCACTGACGCTTCGACTGCCCGCTTTTGACGAGTACCTCATGGGCTACGGCAGCCGCACCGAAATTCTTCCTGAATCCCTTCGCAACCAGGTCTTAACCAGAAACGGAATTAGCTGGCCTTTTGTAGTTGAAGAAGGGATTATCACCGGCCGGCAATAGAAAAACCGGCACCTCAACTAAGAGATGCCGGTTTAAAGCGAAAGCTAAATTGTTAGCTGACGGTCTTACTAGCTCACCGTTTTGTTAGCTCACAGTGTGAACAATCATGACGTCACAGTCCGACTGACGAGCAACATCAGCCGGCACGGAGCCCAGCAGACGACCAGTCAGCGAGTTAATACCGCGGTTGCCAACCACCAGCAGGTCAGCGCGACGGTCAGTGACCAGAGACATCAGAGCCTCAACCGGGGAGCCGGAACGAACCTCGGTCTCAACCTTGGTAGCGCCGACGGCCTCTGCGGCCTCCTTAGCAGCAGCCAGGTTCTTCTGAGCCGGGTCATCACCGAGGACCTGAACCGAATCCTGGCGCAGGGTCTTGGACGCATCCTCTGCAGTCTCGTAGTAAGCGCAGCCGATAACCAGGGTGGCATCGAAAGCCGCGGCAATCGAGGCAGCGCGCTCTACTGCGAGCAGCGACGACTTAGAACCATCCGTGCCGACAACAATGGTCTTGTAATCACTCATGAAAACTATCCCTCACTGTGGAAGTTGCATTAAAACAGTTCATCGTGCGTAACGCCGTCGTTGCCCCGAACCCACTGGCCAGAGCCACTTTCGCGAATACACTGTTTTACTTCCCACAACAGTAGCAAAAAACTACTCGACACCGGCCTCAATCATCCCCTTAAGTTCCTTCTTGAGGTCGAAAATCTCATCGCGCAAGCGCCCCGCGAGCTCGAACTTCAACTCTCGCGCAGCCGCGGCCATCTGCTCCGACAGGTCCGCGATAAGCGCCTCGAGCTCCGCCCTCGGCATCTGCTTACCGCTAGCACCATCGGCCGCGCCCGAGCCGTCGGCACGCGAGAGCAGCGCATCAGCGGCCGCACCGGTCTTGCCTTCGTAATCGGTGTCAGCGTTGTCGTAGACCTGATCCAGAATGTCCGCGATCTTCTTGCGCAGCGGCTGCGGATCGATGCCATGCTCAGTGTTGTAAGCAATCTGCTTTTCGCGGCGGCGCTCCGTCTCGTCGATGGCGAACCGCATGGAATCGGTGATCTTGTCGGCGTACATGTGCACCTCGCCGGAGACGTTTCGCGCGGCACGACCAATCGTCTGAATCAACGAGCGCTCCGAACGCAGGAACCCCTCCTTGTCGGCGTCGAGGATTGCCACCAGCGAAACCTCGGGCAAGTCCAGCCCCTCGCGCAGCAGGTTAATACCGACCAGCACGTCGTACTCGCCGAGACGCAACTGCCGCAGCAGCTCAACGCGTTTGAGCGTATCCACATCCGAATGCATGTACCGCACCTGCACGCCATTTTCGAGCAGGTAGTCGGTCAGATCCTCCGCCATCTTCTTCGTCAGGGTTGTGACGAGAACGCGCTCGTCACGCTCGGTGCGCTTTCGGATCTCGCCGATCAAATCATCGATCTGCCCCTCAGTAGGCTTAACGACGATCTTGGGGTCCACCAGCCCAGTCGGACGAATAACCTGCTCCACATACTCGCCACCGGTCTTTTCGAGCTCATAGTCACCCGGCGTTGCGGACATGAACACGACCTGGCCCACGCGGGCATCGAATTCGTCGAACGTCAGCGGGCGGTTATCCAACGCCGATGGGAGGCGGAAACCGAAGTCGACGAGGTTGCGCTTACGGGAGGCATCGCCCTCGAACATGCCGCCAATCTGCGGCACGGTGACGTGCGACTCATCGATGATGGTGAGGAAGTCCTCCGGGAAATAGTCAATGAGCGTCGCGGGGGCCGAGCCCGGCGCGCGACCATCGATGTGGCGCGAGTAGTTCTCAATGCCGGAGCAGAAGCCGACCTGTTCAATCATTTCGAGGTCGTACTCCGTGCGCATGCGCAGACGCTGTGCTTCCAGCAACTTGCCCCGGTTTTCCAGATCCGCCAGGCGTTCGGCGAGTTCGGCCTTGATGTCCGCGACGGCCCGTTCCATCCGCTCCGGGCCTGCGACGTAGTGCGTAGCTGGGAAGATGCGCAGCTCAGGGACTTGGTCGATGACGTCGCCTGTGACTGGATTGAGGTAGTACAGCGAATCAATCTCGTCGCCGAAGAACTCCACCCGCACGGCCTTTTCTTCGTAGGCCGGGATGATATCGACCACGTCACCTTTTACTCGGAAGGTGCCGCGGGTAAAGGCAATGTCATTGCGGGCGTACTGAATGTCCACCAAAAGGCGCAGGAACTGGTCGCGGTCGACTTCCTCGCCCTCCTTCAGCCACACCGAACGGTCGAGGTATGACTGCGGGGTACCCAGGCCATAGATGCAAGAAACAGAGCTGACGACGACTACGTCGCGACGCGACAGCAGCGCTGAAGTAGCCGAGTGGCGCAGGCGCTCCACGTCCTCGTTGATGGAGGAATCCTTTTCAATATATGTATCGGTCTGCGCGATGTAGGCCTCGGGTTGGTAGTAGTCGTAGTACGAAACGAAGTACTCGACCGCGTTGTTTGGCAGCAGGCTGCGGAGCTCATTGGCCAGCTGGGCCGCAAGCGTCTTGTTCGGTGCCATGACGAGGGTTGGCCGCTGCACCTTTTCGATCAACCACGCTGCGGTGGCTGACTTACCGGTGCCCGTGGCACCCATCAGGACTACCTCGCGCTCGCCTCTATCTAGGCGCTCCGACAGTTCCGCGATTGCCTGCGGCTGGTCGCCCGACGGTTCGAATTCGCTGATGACCTCGAAGGTTCCCTCAGCGCGCTCGACTTCACCGACGGGACGGAACTCCGAGTGTGCGAGGACGGGTTGCTCTGCTGCAAATGCCATAGTTCCCAGCGTAGCGAAGGCTGTCTTGAAAGCGGCTGGTTACGTTACTTCCTGGGGCTTTGGGCTGTCCAGGGCTGGGGCCCAGGGGCTTAGGAGCGGCTGTCGAGTTCCGGACCAACATTAAAATCGGCACAGATTTGGACAAGGCTGGCATAAAGTCGCTGCCAGGCCAGCAAAGGCGGGTTCCGCTTCACCAGCTGGCCCTTAGTGCGCATGGACTGACTCCTGGTGAAGCGCAAGCCGTCTTATCGATGGTCCGCGGCTGCGGCTGCGAGGCTGCAAGGCTGCAAGGCTGCGGGAGGCCTGGGTTATCCACACCCTGAAAGTTGTCCACAGATTGGACGTGGAGCCTCTCTCACAGAAAATCCCCTGGGCCGAAAAAGCTTAGAGTCCCGACCATGGGAAGTTTCACCACGGCCGAGTTGCGTGCACTCGGCATCGGAGAGAAAAAGACCAGAGCCCTCCTACAACAAGGCAGGCTAATTAAATTGGTACGTGGCCTCTACATTGACGACCACTCTCCCGCCTCAGTCGCCCGAGCAATCACGGGGCATTACAAAAGCATTGCGCTAACCGGTAAAAGCGCAGCTCAAATCCACTTGAGACTTCCCCTGACACTTCCTATCCAGGCAGAAGGCGCGGGATCAGTTCAGGCCGAGACCTTCTCCATTAGGCACAGCCGCCTACCGTCCTACACCAGCATCAATGGCCTCCCAGTTGTCGAAGCACTCTGGGCAGCACGAGCTTCAAAAGACTATGCACGCAGAATCCTGGAAACACACTACGCCGGCCGGGACGGCGAGAAGCGACTCAACCACGACCTCAGCCGGATGCGGAAAGTTCCCGCCTGGCTGCGTGAAACCATCGCCACCACGCCAATCGGCTCATGCAGCGAACTCGAGCGCAAGCTGGCCCGTCCACTAATCAAGCGCGGGTACCGCATCCGAATGAACCAGTACATCGGCCCCTACTGCTTCGACATCCTGCTTGACCAGTGGAAAATAGCTATCGAAGTCGACTCAGAGACGTACCACGCTAACGAGGACTCGTTCATCGCAGATCGCTGGAAGGCCAACTCCGGCACGCTGCACGGCTGGATAGTCCTGCGGTTCACAGACTCATGCATCAATTGGAATCTCGACAGTGTCCTCGACGAAATCGAGCAGGCAATTCGATGGGTGCAAAAGCGCCGTCCCCGCGTGGACTATAAACCAGGATGGCCTGCCTGTCAGAAAGTTTGGGAATGGAATCCAACGGTTGGCTACGCCAATAAGCAGCGATAAACAGCCGATATCGCGAGATAAACAGCCATCCACTTGCCAAATTGTTATTTATTTTGTAATGAAAACTGACCGAACAGCAACTAGCCTGGCGCCTATGAACACTTCGCGCCGCACACCAGTCCACACGCCCGCTACGACTCGCCCAGGTTCCACCACTCGAAAAGCAACCTCACACCGAGCCCTTGTGGCCGGCATCCTCGCTACCACCGCATTGGCTTTCACCGCCTGCTCAACACAGGAAACTGAAGCAGCGCCCGAATCTGCTGCTCCGGTTGAAACCACTACCGTTACTCAGACCGAGGATGGCGTGTCTGACAAGAGTTCGGGCAACACGCCAAACCCAACCGGTTCTGCACCGGACCAGGGAGGCGATACATCGACGGCGGAGACTGGTGGCGCGTCGACGTCGTCAAGCGAAAGAGGCGACAACGGCGACGGGAGCCGGCTTCGTCAGGACATGACCGCTGAAATCTACAACAACCCCTCGCCGGGATCTACCTTCATGGCGGCCGGCGAACAGGCAACCACCTGCATCTACGGCGATGGGTACGGCCTCAACCTCATCGCGGCGGGCCCGAATACCAGCTGCGACTTTGCGAAGGCCGTTTTCAACCAGCAGACCGAGGGGCTTAACGCCTCGGAGGACAATATCCGCGACCACCTGCAGCCAAACATCAAGGCCAAGAGTCCCGCGACCGGGAAGACCTACGACCTCAGCTGCAGCACACAAGACGACGTTGTCGTGTGCACCGGCGGCAACAACGCGAAGATTTACATGTACTAGCGCACCAGGTGGCGGTCGGCAGTCGGTGCAACTGCTGGCCGCCAGCCGCGATTCGCCGATGGGGAATCGCAACAAGCCCGCAAACTCCCGCCTACAGTGAAACCATGACCGTTTCCCGCTTGCGCCCCTTCGGCGAGACCATCTTCGCCACCATGTCCCACCTCGCTACCGAGCACGAGGCAATCAATCTTGGGCAGGGCTTCCCGGATTGGGATGGGCCGGACGAGGTGCTCGCGGAGGCGCGACATCAGATAGCTGGAGGAAACAACCAGTACGGCCCCGGCCGCGGTATGAAGGTGCTCCGTGATGCCATCGTCGCCGATCGCGCCCGCCGCACGGGGCAGGTCTACGACGCCGACGCCGAATGCCTCGTCACGGTCGGCGCCACGGAGTCGATTGCCGCCACCGCCTTGGGGCATCTCGAACCCGGCAGCCACGTCATCGTCATCGAGCCGTACTACGACTCGTACAAAGCCGCCATCGCACTGGCTAACTGCACATATACCGCGGTGCCGCTCATCCCCGCAGCTTCCAGTACGGCGCGCTCCTGGTCGCTCGACCGCAGCGCGCTTGCCGATGCCGTCACCGCTAAAACGGCCATGATCATCATCAATTCGCCGCACAACCCCACCGGCACCGTCCTCACGGACGAGGACTTGCAGGCCATCGCCGATGTCGCCATCGCAAACAATCTACTCGTGCTTGCCGACGAAGTCTACGAACGCCTGTACTTCAACGGATTGTCACACTCTTCCATCAGCGCTCTGCCCGGCATGCGCGAGCGAACCATTGTCGTGTCCAGCGCCGCAAAAACCTTCAACGTCACCGGATGGAAGATCGGCTGGGCGCTGGCCCCGACCGAACTACTCGATGGCGTCGTCAAGGCCAAGCAGTTCTTGAGCTATGTCGGCGCCACTCCCCTTCAGCCCGCAGTCGCCCGTGGCCTGCAGGAATGTGCCCCATGGGTGGACGAGCTGGCGGGTCAGCTCGAGGGCAACATGCGGCTCCTCGCCGATGGGTTGGAGGGCCTGGGCGCTGACGTCTTCACGCCGCAGGCAGGGTATTTTGTCGTCGCTGATGTCTCGAGCTGGGGGCTTGGCGACGCCCTGGAGACCTGCACCCTGCTGGTCAAGGAATGCCGCGTCGCAGCCATCCCCGTCACCGCTTTTGTGGATGACCCAGAGTCAGAAAAGTACCGCTACCTGGTGCGGTTCGCTTTCTGCAAGCGCGCCGAGGTGATTGAGAAGGCTATCACCCGGCTGCGGAATTATCTTGCTGCCCGGCCTGCAGCTGACGAATCTGATTCAGCGGCTGAATAATCCGCTCCCAAATCCGGTCGACCTGGCGCACGAGGTCCTCCTCGGTGCCTGAGTTTTCCAGAACTACGTCGGCGAACTGCAGGCGCTTATCATCGCTGATTTGCTTAGCGATGCGCTGCTTCGCATCCTCTCGGTTTACACCGCGGCTTTCCACCAGACGGTCGAGACGGACCTCCACCGGGGTATGCACAACTACGACGAGGTCCTGTGCTTCCGACTGCCCCATTTCAATCAACAGCGGAGAGTCAAAAACAATGATGGCGTCACCTGCCGCGTTGAACTGCTCTTCGGTGCGCTGCTCAATACGCGGGTGGGTAATGGAGTTCAGCAGCTCCGTCTTCTCCGCTGATACGAAGGCCCGCTTCGCAAGTTCGCCGCGGTTGAGGGAGCCGTCGTCAAGCAAAATGCCCCCGCCGAAAGCTTCGGCGAGTTCGGCCAGCGCCGGTTCCCCGGGTTCGACGACATCGCGAGCGATCTGATCAGCGTCGATGATGACAGCACCGAGCTCGGCAAACCTACGGGCGACCGTAGATTTCCCACTGCCCATGCCGCCGGTTAGTCCTACTTTGAGCATGTCTCTAAGGGTACGTGGACACGCCCCCGCACGTTAGTGCTTTACGACGAGATCCTCGATGCGGTGCCCCTCTTCAACGGGATCTGGGTTGACTGGGGCCGGGGCGGTGCCGTCACCGAATGGGCTGCCACCAAGGGCCTCACGGCCGTGCGGCTGGAGCAGGCCGGAGAGCTCCGGCCCCTTCGGGACAATCCCTAAAGGATTGAGGTCGCGATGGACTTCGTAGTAGTGGCGCTTGATATCGACGAAGTCAGTGGTGTCGCCGAAGCCCGGAGTCTGAAAGAGATCACGCAGGTAGTTGT
Organism: Corynebacterium sp. HMSC064E07; assembly: GCF_001815745.1. Classification (NCBI taxonomy): domain Bacteria; kingdom Bacillati; phylum Actinomycetota; class Actinomycetes; order Mycobacteriales; family Corynebacteriaceae; genus Corynebacterium; species Corynebacterium sp. HMSC064E07. Next base: position 40,416 of record NZ_KV821809.1, read on the forward strand.
ATAGAACCGGCATCTCGGAAATCTTGCTCCGGTTGCACTTGAAGTGGCCGTGGTAGACAGCATCGAAGCGGATGAGGGTTGTGTAAAGGCGAATGTCGGCCTCAGTGATGTGGTCGCCAATGAGGTAACGGCGGGTCTCCAAGCGCTCAGAAACCTTGTCTAGGGCATTGAACAGCCGGTCGTAAGCTTTGTCGTAGGAGTCCTGCGAGCCTGCGAAGCCGCAGCGGTAGACACCGTTATTGATCTCGGTGTAGATGAACTGCATAAGCTCATCCATTTCCGCACGCAGCTCCTCCGGGTAGAGATCCGGGGCGCCGTCACGGTGAAACTCGGTCCACTCGGTAATGAAGTCCAAGGTGATCCGGGGGAAGTCATTGGTCACGACCTCGCCCGACTCGATCTCGACGATGGCCGGAACAGTAATACCGCGCTGGTAGTCCGGGAAACGCTTGAGGAATGCCTCCTGCAGGCGCTCGTAGCCTAGTACTTCGTCACGGCCACCTGGTCCCTTGTCGAATGCCCAGGAGCGGGCATCGTGCACTGGCCCTGGAATTCCGACTGAAATTGCATCTTCCAAGCCGAGCAACCTGCGAACAATAAGCGTGCGGTGTGCCCATGGGCACGCGCGAGCCGCGATGAGGCGGTAGCGACCGGCTTCAACGGGCCACGTCTTAATTCCGTCGCCTACCTCGCGACCGTTCTTAACAATGCGGTCGTTGATATAGCGGGTGTCGCGGTTAAAGTCCTTACCCTCCTGCGAGTACACACCGCCTGTGGAGTGGGAGGAATCCTCTACGTGATTAGCGTTATCTACCTGTTTGGCTTCGTCCTTTGTTGTCATGTCACCAATCATATGGGTAGAGAGACGGGCTGTCAACGGCAGTAAGGGCAGCCAGAGCCACCAAAATCGACAAGGCCACCAGGACATTAGGGCCCTTAGGGCCAATAGGACGGCTTGCGCTTCGCCAGTAGCCGGTTACTGTGCAGCAAACTACTTCTGGTGAAGCGTAAGCCCGCCCTAGACAACAGCGGCACCACCCTCATGGCCCAAAGCCCCATCACCCGGACCAAGGATGCAGCAAGCCCTCAAGCCGCCGATATAAGAACAAGGCCGAGCAGGTGCCCGTCGTAAAGCAAAGAAGGCACGAAAAAGCCCCAGCGAGGAAAACCTCGCCGGGGCGATTTCTCAAAGGGACGTGTAAGCCCTTAGCGGCCTAGCTTAGTTGCCAGCCAGCTTCTCGCGCAGAGCAGCGAGCTGCTCGTCGGAAGCCAGGGTGCCGCCTGCATTGTCTGCAGCCGGTGCGGCCGGAGCAGCCGGGGCTGCCTCGCCGGACTCGGAAGAGTAGTTCGAAGCGGTCTCTGCAGCCTCGGCAGCTGCAGCGCGGTGACGCTCGATCTGGGCAGCGTGCAGCTGGTGGTGACGCTCTGCCTCTGCGTAGCGAGCCTCCCACTCGGCGCGCTGAGTCTCGAAGCCCTCCATCCACTCGTTGGTCTCCGGGTCGAAGCCCTCCGGGAAGATGTAGTTGCCCTGCTCGTCGTAGGAGTCGCCCATGCCGTACTTGGTCGGGTCGAACTCTTCGGTGAAGTCCTCGTCAGCCTGCTTGAGGGACAGGGAGATACGACGACGCTCGAGGTCGATGTCGATGACCTTGACCATGACCTGCTCGTCGACGGAGACGATCTGGTCCGGAACGTCGATGTGGCGGGAAGCCAGCTCGGAGATGTGAACCAGGCCCTCGATGCCCTCCTCGACGCGGACGAACGCACCGAACGGAACCAGCTTGGTGACCTTGCCCGGAACAATCTGGCCGATTGCGTGAGTGCGGGCGAAGACGCGCCACGGATCTTCCTGAGTAGCCTTCAGGGACAGGGAAACGCGCTCGCGGTTCAGGTCGACCTCGAGAACCTCGACGGTGACCTCGTCGCCAACCTGGACAACCTCGGACGGGTGGTCGATGTGCTTCCAGGACAGCTCGGAAACGTGAACCAGGCCGTCAACACCGCCGAGATCGACGAATGCGCCGAAGTTGACGATGGAGGAAACGACACCCTTGCGGACCTGGCCCTTCTGCAGCTGGTGCAGGAACTCGGAGCGGACCTCAGACTGGGTCTGCTCGAGCCATGCACGGCGGGACAGAACGACGTTGTTGCGGTTCTTGTCGAGCTCGATGATCTTGGCCTCGATCTCCTGGCCGATGTACGGCTGGAGGTCGCGGACACGACGCATCTCGACGAGGGAAGCCGGCAGGAAGCCGCGCAGGCCGATGTCGAGGATCAGGCCGCCCTTGACGACCTCGATGACGGTACCGGTAACCGGCTCGTCGTTCTCCTTGAGCTGCTCGATGGTGCCCCAAGCACGCTCGTACTGAGCGCGCTTCTTGGACAGGATGAGGCGGCCTTCCTTGTCTTCCTTGGTCAGGACCAGCGCGTCGATCTCATCGCCAACTTCGACCACTTCGTCAGGGTCGACATCGTGCTTGATGGACAGTTCGCGGGAAGGAATGACACCTTCAGTCTTGTAGCCGATGTCGAGAAGAACCTCGTCGCGGTCAACCTTAACGACGGTGCCCTCAACGATGTCACCATCGTTGAAGTACTTCATCGTCGAGTCGACAGCGGCCAGGAAATCCTCAGCGGTGCCAATGTCGTTGATGGCAACCTGAGGGACGTTAGAAGTGGACATATAAGATGTGCTCCGAAGCGGATAGAAATCGAAAAACGGACAATTTCGGCCTTGCCCCTCAAAGAAACTCCTGGACAACCGGGCCAAATCCGCTTTCGGCGAATCTCGCCATTGGCAATTAGTTAACCCGGTATCCCCGAAGCTCGAGGCTGCAAAGTCGGCACGCTAATGCATACCTAGCGAACAATACCGATTTGAGCTGCGACATTCAAGTCCGCAACACATCCGCGGCAAGCCCGCAACAAGTCCGCCGACCAGCACTACGGCCCGACCTTCGCACCACTAATGCGCAGCAGTATCCCAGTTCACACCAGCACCGATAGAAACATCCAACGGCACCAACAATTCAGCCGCCGAGTCCATCTCCCGATGCAGCAGCTCCTTGATGGCTTCCTCTTCCCCATCTGCAACTTCCACAACCAGTTCGTCATGAACCTGCAGGAGGACACGTGAGCGCAACCCGCCCCGTCGTAAAGCATCGTCGACCCGGAGCATTGCAATCTTAATAATGTCTGCCGCCGAGCCCTGGATCGGCGAGTTCAAAGCCGCACGTTCCGCGTTATCGCGAGCGATGCGGTTGTCGGCGTTGAGTTCCGGCAGGTAGCGACGACGATCGAACATCGTGGCCGTAAAGCCGTCCTTGCGCGCCCGCTCAACAACCTTGTGCAGATAATCGCGCACACCACCGAAGCGCTCGAAGTAGTCCTCCATGAGCTTCTTCGCCTCGCGCTGCGGAATGTCGAGCTGCTGAGCCAGACCAAAAGCGCTCAGACCATAAGCCAATCCGTAGCTCATCGCCTTTACACGACGACGCAGCTCAGGCGTAACCTCATCGATGCCGACGCCGAAGACCTTCGAGCCGACGTAGTTATGCAGGTCCTCGCCCTGGCGGTAGGCCTCAATCAGCCCCGGATCCTGCGATAGGTGCGCCATCACGCGCATCTCAATCTGCGAGTAGTCCGCGGTGATCAGCTGCTCATAGCCATCGCCGACCACGAACGCCTCACGAATCCGTCGCCCGAACTCCGTGCGCACCGGGATGTTCTGCAGATTCGGCTCCGTCGACGACAGACGCCCCGTCGCCGCGACCGCCTGATTAAAAGTCGTATGAATACGGCCATCATCAGCGACAGCCTTAATCAGCCCCTCCACGGTCGACTTCATCTTCTGCGACTCGCGGAACTTCAACAGGTAATCCAGGAACGGATGCGGGTTGACCTTCGCCAGCCCCTCAATTTCCTTCGCCGCCGTGGAATAGCCCGTCTTCGTCTTCTTTGTCTTGGGCATTCCCAGCTGGTCAAACAGGACCTCTTGCAACTGCTTCGGCGATCCGAGATTCAGCTCAGGCTTATCGACGAGGTTGCGAGCCTCACTCTCCGCCTCATCGGTAGCCGCCTGCGCCTGCTTTCGGAGCTCCTCGAGCGCATCAACATCGACAGCGATACCGGCACGCTCCATCCGACCCAGCACTGGGGCGAGCGGGACTTCCAGGTCGGCGTACACACTGTAGAGCCCGGCCTCGTCGAGTTCGACAGCCAATCGCTCAGCCAGGTCGATGACGGCGGCGACATGGGAAGCGTCTTCGGCCGGGCCATCGAGCAGGGTCATCTGGCCCTCGGCCTGCGAAAGAGTCTGGCCCAGGTGACGCTGGACGACGTTGTCCAAGCTGTAGCTGCGCTGGCTTGGGCGCAGCAGATACGCAGCCAGGAAGGTGTCGTGGATGACCCCGGCCAGCTCGAAGTCGTAGTTCCAGAGTGCATGCATGGCCGTTTTAGAGTCATGCACCAGCTTCGGATGGTCGCCAGCGAGCCACTCGCGCAGTGCGTCGGCATCTTCGGCGGAAAGATCACCCAAGTCGAGAGAAACAGCCTGGCCGGAGGTCTTGCCCTTCTCATCTGCGGAGCCAATCATCAGGGTGTGCTCCCCGACCTGCAACGCGGCCGGCTCGTGCAGATTATCGAGCCAGGCAGCCAGGGCGCCGTCGTCAAGTGAAACAGCCTCGAGCTTTGTCGCACTGTCGCTGGTGGAGGCGGTGACGCCCGCGCCTTCGATGGAAAGGGTGCGGAACACGCGCTCGCGAAGGTTGTCGCCGAATTCGAGGCGGTCGAAGAAGTCGATGATTCCCTGGGCGTCGGCGGGACGGAGCTCGAGCTCGTTCGGACCGTATGGCAAGGGCAGGTCCTTGACCATTTCGGTGATGTCGCGGTTCAGCTGGACGTTTGCGACGCGCTCGCGGAAGTTATCGCCGACTTTGCCGCGGATTTCGTCAGCGTGGTCGATGAGGTTTGCCAGTGTGCCGTACTGAACGATCCACTTCGTCGCGGTCTTCTCGCCGACACCCGGAATGCCCGGGAGATTGTCGGAGGGGTCGCCGCGAAGAGCCGCGAAGTCCGGGTACTGAGTCGGCGTCAGACCGTACTTCTTCTCGATAGCAGCAGGCGTGAAGCGATGCAGCGTGGTGACGCCGCGCATTGGATAAAGCACCGTGGTGGTGTCGTTGACCAACTGGAACGAGTCACGGTCACCGGTGACGATGAGCGTTTCGAAGCCCTCAGGCTTGGCTTGGGTAGCCAAAGTCGCGATAATGTCGTCGGCCTCATAGTTGTCCTTTTCCAGCGTGACGATGCCCATCTCTTTCAGCACCTGCTGAATAAGCGGCACCTGACCACGGAATTCCTCAGGAGTCTTCTCACGCTGAGCCTTATACTCCGGGAAGATCTCGTTGCGGAAGGTCTCGCGGGCGACATCGAAGGCGACCGCCACGTGCGTGGGCGTTTCCTCGCTGAGGATATTGGACAGCATAGAAAGGAAGCCGTACACCGCGTTCGTTGTCTGACCACCGGTAGTTGAGAAATTATCCACCGGAAGGGCAAAGAACGCGCGGAAGGCCATGGAATGACCGTCGATAAGCATGAGGGTCTTCTTCATGACATCCCAGTGTAGGAAAATATTGAACAGCGTAGGAAAACTGAGATACGCGCTGAGGAATCGCGAGCTGCGGAGGATGAGCTGTTGGCCAGTCAGCTTCAGTGAACAATAATTACGGTAATCAGGCTGTATTTTGAAACGAGTTCAGCAGCCCCTTAGTCCACCTGAACAGTGATTCGCAAGAGTGAGCCTCTCGAGCGTCGCTTGGCACCTGGTTTCAGTTTCCGAAATGCTGTAATCCAACTTTAATATTCGCCTTATTTTCCTGGAGTTTTTCCATATTTTCCAGCGATTGTTCAACAGCATGCACGGAACCTGCCCCAAATGAGGCACCTAGAAATTACCCCCTCTTTGAGGTGGCCGCGAAAACATATCACCACGTCCTGCGCATGCCTCTGAAATCAATTGGCGTAGTTACGCTTTCATGGCTTTAGACTCTTCAGCATGAGTGAGTTCGATTCGACCGATTTCCAACGGAGCGCCCAGTCCACCCGCGAGCGCATCATCGCGGCTGCAGCTCGGCACTTCGCGCGCAAGCCTTTGCGAAGCGTGCCGCTGAAGGAAATTGCCAGCGATGCGGGCGTTAGCGCGCCGCTCATCATCAAGTACTTCGGCTCCAAAGAAGGTCTCATGGCCGAACTGATTGACTTCAGCCAGTTCAAAGGCACACTCAGCCGAGCTCCCTTCAATGAACTTGGCCAGCGGATGGCCAGCGCTATTTTGACTGGTCAAGGAATGGCCGGACAGTCCATGATTCCACTGATTGTCGGATCCCTCGACTCCGAGGAAACCGCAAAAGTCATTGCCGAGCGGTTCAATGAAGCTGTTGCAGATGACCTAATTCGCCGCGTCGAAGCGGACGGACCGGAAGACGTTAGCTACGACACTGCTGTGCACCGCAGCCAGATGGCTATTTCCCTCTGCGTCGGATACCTAGTTCTTTCCGACACCGGCCTAATCGATGAGGCCAACGCGCCGAGGATTTCGGTTGAGGCCCTGGGCAGCTGCCTGCAGCAAATCATCGAACACGGCTAAGAACCGAGCACGGCTAAGAAAGCAGCTCCACTGCCCACTGCCCACTGCCACCACCCACTACCACCGACTACTCCTGCGTAACTCACTGAATCAGCAGCGCCACCCCAGGCGCTGCTTTTTTGTTTTGTGTCCTTAATCGCACCCCGAAGCCACTAATACACACACGGAAATACGCTTCTTCTCAGGTGGAAGACATACAATGGCCTGCGATGTCTACTGAAAATACGAGCGCTCCTGGCGCAGAGTCGACCACGCTGCCGACCACGAGCCCCTACTCTGAAATCCCGAAGCCGACCCCGCTGGGTGTCATCGCCAACGCAGTTCGCGGTGGCCTCATTGGTCTCGCCGAGACGATTCCGGGGGTCTCCGGCGGCACCCTTGCGCTGATCACGGGCATCTACGGACGCCTGATTGAATCGGCAAAGCGCATCACCGACCTGCCGCGGGCAACTTCGAAGGGCACCTTCAAGGAGGACCTTCGCAGAATCGACTGGTGGCTGCTCATCCCGGTGGCTATCGGCATGGTTGCCGTGGTCTTCTCCATGGCAGGCATCATGGAGAACTTCGTCACCAACCAACCAGTCGCTTCCCGAGCACTGTTCATGGGCATGATCGCCGCCTCGATCACCATGCCGCTGAACGAGCTACAGCCAGGCGCTCTGCGTCAGCCGGGCATGCGCGGCAAGGCCATCGCAGTCTTCCTGTTCTTCAGCATCGCCCTGTTCGCGCTGACCTCCCTCCCCCAGGCCGCACCGACGCAGCCGCCTCTCTGGCTCGTACTCATCGCCGCCTCGATTGCCGTGTGCGCACTGGTTCTGCCGGGCGTTTCGGGCTCTTTCTTCCTGCTGGTCATCGGACTCTACGCACCGACCATGGGCGCAATTCACGACCGTGACTTCGCCTACATCGGCACGTTCTTCGTCGGCGCGCTGATTGGCATCGTCCTGTTCATCCGCCTCCTCGAATGGCTGCTGAGTACGCACCAGGCGCTCACGTTGGTCGCCATGTCCGGCCTCATGCTCGGTTCACTGCGCGCTCTCTGGCCGTGGCAGACCGAAAACAACGAGCTCCAGGGCATCGGCTCCGACTGGGGACTCGCCCTCGGACTGTTCATTCTCGGCGCCGCAATCGTCAGCGTCGTCGCTTATGCGCAGCGCCGTTTTTCTAATTCGGGGTCGATGGACTAAACTAGTCAAAGTCGCTTCGATAGAGCATTTTCGCTTATCGACGACTTTGCGCCCCTGTAGCCCAATTGGCAGAGGCAACGGATTCAAAACCCGTCCAGTGTGAGTTCGAGTCTCACCGGGGGCACGATTTTAAAACCCGCTTTCACCTGGCTTTTAGCCTGGTGGGGGCGGGTTTTTGCTTGTCTGCGTATTCACTATCTTTCACTCTTTTTCACGCACTTTCACGGGTATTTTGCACCAAAAATGAGCCAAAAAAGAGCCACGTATTGCCTGCTGAATCCTGCGTTAACTCCTGGGTGAATCTGTTTTTGGGAATAAGAAAACCCCGCCACTACCGATTGAGTGAACGGGGCAGTGCCATGGCAGGGACTCGCACCCCGCGAATGTGGCTACTCCATGGCTATGAGTCCGTTGATTTCAACAGGCGAGCATACGCTCTGAAAACTTCTTCATCGCCATCGGCGTACTCGGAAATCCCACTCAACAAAGCTTGCCGCTGCTCTTCTATGATGGAGACTCGAAACTCAGCGATGTCTTCTGCAAGACAGGTGGCTGCGTCTGCGTAGCGGCGCAGTGTCGCGGTTACTTCTGTTTTGCCGCCGCGGTCGCCGATGCGGGCGCGGTTGATAAACGGCACGAATTGTACCGCGCCGAAGTTGTGCTGCAGACACTCGCTCAACTGCCCGGTCACGCATTAAAACTGCCGAGACGGTTTCCGCTTCACCAACAGCCGTTCAGTGTGCAGCAAATGCATTCTGGTGAAGCGGAAGCCGTCCTTTTACAGCAGGCATCCAACTGGGCTCTGGCCAATTGGCGTCATCAACAAACGAAGCCCGCTGCTACAGGTTATCCACCGCGTACTGAGCTTCCTCCGGAGTAAACTGCTCGCCGTATTCCGACGTCAGCTGCTCGTAAACCGCATCCGGGGACATTGCCATCGAATCCTGATAGATTCTCGCCTTTTCCAGTGCGTTCTTATTCCAGTCCGCTTCAAGGTTATCCATTGCATACTGGGCAGCCTCCGGTGAGAACTTCTCGCCATACTCCGAGGTCAGCTGATCATAAATACCGGCCTTCGACATGTGCATGCGATTCGCGTAAATCTCTGCCTTGCGGAGAGCATTCTTGTATTCAGTCGAGACCTTCTCATCCTGCTTTTGCTGCTCCCCCGTCTGACCTTGCTGCTCATCTGCACCTGCCTCGGGTGCCTCAGCGAAATCGGCATTCTCAACAGTCCCAGAATCAGCCGCAACGGCAGTCTCCGAGCCAAAGAGAGACGCAGCTTCAGAATCGGAACCCGCGTCAGTGTCACCGCCACCAGTCAAGCTGGCCGCCACAGCTAGAACGACGACAGCGCCCGCGGCGATACCACCCCATTTGAAGCAGCCACCCTTCTTCTTTTCTTTCGGAGCCGGAGGCACCTGCCCCGCTGCCGACGGACCCTGCGGGTAGGACTGCTGGCCGAGCGGATCCTGCGGGTTGTGCTGGTAGTACTGCTGCCCCGGCGAAGCCTGCGGATCCTGGGATACATACGGATTCTGGGAGCCATACGGGTTCTGTGGGCTCTGCGGGTTCTGGGGGAAAGTGGAATTGGACATCGTAAGAAGCCTCCTGCGTAGAAGTTGCAATAAACGAACAGCTCTCTGTCGTCAGTTGGAACTATCTCAGGAACCCCGGACTCAACTTTCCGCACTACACAAATATTTTCGATTCGCGAACCATACGGCACCACTGAAGGTAAGAAAAAACCAGGCCTCTACCCCATATAACAGGGCTTGGAACTGGTTAATCTCTTTAAAAACTAACCTTCAACCCCGGCCAGCGCTTGCTCAATATCGGCAAATAATATCGCCAACATTTTCCAAACCAATAGAAGGCCAAAAGCGGCCAAGGCGTGGAGCCCCCAACGACAGCCGCCTATATGGAACCCGACAGCACATAGACGCCCCACCGAAGGCACTTCCCAACAAAGACGCTTCCGAGCAAGCCCCGGTGCACACCTTCATCGCAAACAACACAGCAGCGTAGCTCTTGACATAGATGACGCCATGGCAGGACTCGTCGAACTCGGCAAAAGCCGGGGTTCCGGCATCACGCCCGCGGCCGCCAGCCCCACGACACTTCCCAAATCCCCGCTCCCCCAACCGCAAAGATTTTATTTTCCACCCCACTGTCCATATAATGAGATACCAATCCCGTATAGCAAGACTGGTTTAGTTTTTACGCACACCACTACGTATCACCTGCCAAGCTTTGCTCCCGGCTTTACGCACTGCCCACCAGCAGCTCACGCCGCGGTCGAGTTTTCTCAAAGTACAAAGTACTCAGTACTCAACACGTTTTGGACTGTCATCATGCCTGCTGCGAATTCCCCCTCTAGCTCCTCCGCCCACACTGCGAACGCGAACTCCGCTAAGACGCCACTTCACGCAGTACCGGAGGACACCGCCCCCACAGATCCGTCGACCATCACCGATGCGGAAATCTTTGAGGCACACCGAGGCGGCAAGCTCCGCTCCCACTCCACCATGAAGCTCGAGACAATTCGCGACCTCTCCATCGGCTACACCCCAGGTGTCGCTCGCGTCTGTGAGGCCATCCACGAAGATCCGGCTCTGGCCCGCACCTACACCTGGACCGGCCAGAACGTCGCAGTGGTTTCCGACGGCACCGCCGTGCTTGGCCTTGGCGACATCGGGCCCAAGGCCGCGCTACCGGTGATGGAAGGAAAAGCCCAGCTCTTCGAGCAGTTCGCCGGCATCTCCGCTGTGCCAATCGTCCTGGATACCCTCAATACAGAGGAAATCATCCAGACGGTCAAGGCGCTGGCGCCGTCGTTTGGCGGAGTGAACCTCGAAGACATCTCCGCGCCTCGCTGCTTCGAGATCGAGCAGCGTCTCGACCAAGAGCTCGACATCCCCATCTTCCACGACGACCAGCACGGCACCGCCATCGTCATCGCCGCCGGCCTGATCAACGCCTGCAAGCTGACAGGTCGCAGCTTCCAGGATCTCCGCGTGGTCATCTCCGGCGCTGGTGCCGCTGGTGTCGCTGCGACGAAGATGCTGCTGTCCGCTGGCGTGTCCGACATCGTCGTCGTCGATTCGCGCGGCATCATCCACCCGGACCGCGAGCCACTGAGCGACATCAAGCAGTGGGTCGCCGGCATGACTAACCCACGCGGTATCACCGGCTCGATCAACGATGCGCTTGTCGACGCTAACGTGTTCATCGGCGTCTCTGCCGGCCGTATCGGCGAGGATGCGATTAGCCAAATGGCCGCTGACCCGATTCTGTTCTCGCTGGCCAACCCGATTCCGGAGATTCCGATGGAAGTCGCCCGCAAGTACGGAGCCGTCGTGGCCACTGGCCGCTCGGATCATCCGAACCAGATTAATAATGTGCTGGCCTTCCCGGGTCTGTTCCGTGGCGCACTGGAGGCGGGTGCCAAACGGATCACCGAGGCCATGAAGCTGGCTGCTACTCAGGCCATTGCAAATGTTGGCGTAGAAGACCTGAGTGCCGACCGCATTATCCCGTCGGCGCTGGATTCGCGCGTCATGCCGGCCGTGGCGAAGGCTGTCCGCGATGCTGCGCTGAGCGACCCGGCCTCCGGCGCGGTCGGCCCGCTCGACGTCACTGGCAATGGCTTTGCTGCAGCTGAAGCGAACTAGAAAACCGGCGCTGACTATTCCCCGGGAAGTCTGAAAAGTGTGCGGTTTTCCTGCACCAGCCTAAGACGCAGCTGAATAGGGGTACCGAATTTAAGGTATTCCTGTGCCTAGGTAACATATTCAGATATGAAAAGACCCATCGCATTGGCGGCTGCCACGCTGACTGCGACCTTGTTCTTAGGGCTTACAGGCTGCGTCACCAATGACGAAAGCGGTAACCCCGAGGGCTGGTCAGAGATCAAACCGGCAGCGGTCCCCGAACTGGCGAAACAGGTCCCAGCAGATCTTCGTAAGCGCGAAGTATTGCGCATCGGCACCAACCCAACATTCGCCCCGGCAGAGTTTAAGGATTCCGCCGGTTCCATCATCGGATTCGACATTGACCTCATGCGGGCCATGGCCAGCGTCCTGGATCTGCGGCTGGAAATCCAAGAACAGGATTTCGCACTGATTCTGCCGGCCCTGTCGGCCGGCGCAGTTGATGTTGGTGCCTCCGGCTTCACCTCAAACGAGGAGCGCCGCAAGACCTACGACTTCGTCGACTACCTGGATACCGGCCTGCAGTGGGCACGTCGCCCGGGCAGCGACGCCAGCTCCGACAACTACTGTGGCAAAACTGTCGCTGTTCAGCGCAATACCGTCGCTGACATGGAGGACCTGCCGGTAAAGAATCAGGATTGTCTGGATCGCGGTTTGCCACCAATTAACAAATTGGCCTACCAGGATGCTGGTACCGCAGCTACCACCGTGGTGCTGGGGCGTGCTGACGCGCTGGCAGCTGACTCACCAGTCAGTGCCTACGCGGTCAATCGTTCTGAGGGCAAACTCGAACTTGCCGGAGATATCTACGATGGTGCCCCGTTCGGCTTCGCTATTCCGAAGGATTCAGAACTCGGCCCAGTACTCCAGCAGGCGCTGCAGTACCTCATCGACAACGGCCAGTACAAGCAAATCCTGACCACATGGGGTTTGGAAGACGGTGCTTTGGAACGCGCCACTATTAACGGAGAGGAACTTTAAGTGAGCGACTCATCTGCGTCTGGCGCCCGCTACGAGGCCACACAGGCGGAACTCAACGAAGAAATTAAGGCCAAACCGCTGCCGCACCCGGGTCGCTGGATCACCGCAGCAGTGCTGCTTGTGCTCTTCCTGTGGTTCATCATCGGTGCCGCCCGCAACGAGGCCTACCACTGGGATGTTTACTTCCAGTACCTGTTCGACACACGAATCGCCGCTGCCGCTGGCTGGACCATTGCACTAACGGTCCTGGCCATGCTCATCGGTATCGTCGGCGGTGCCATCGTCGCCGTACTCCGAATGTCGGACAACCCCGTGCTGTCCACTGTTGCTTGGTTCTACCTGTGGGTTTTCCGAGGAACTCCGGTCTACGTGCAGCTGGTCTTTTGGGGCCTCCTCGGCACTATCTACTCGACGATTGACCTGGGCGTTGCCGAGGTTGATCTCAGCACTGTCCTGTCCAATACCTTTGTGTTAGCGTTCGTCGGTCTCGGCTTGAATGAGTCCGCATACATGGCTGAAATTGTCCGTGCCGGCATCCAGGCTGTCCCGGAGGGCCAGACCGAAGCATCGAAGGCACTGGGTATGAGCTGGTGGCAGACTGTCCGCCGCACCATCTTGCCACAGGCTATGCGCATCATCATCCCGCCGACGGGCAACGAGTTCATCTCCCTGCTGAAGACCACTTCGCTGGTCATCGCAGTGCCGTTCTCGCTGGAACTCTACGGCCGCTCCACGGACATCGCCAATGCGCTGTTCCTGCCGGTGCCGATGCTGCTTGTCGCCGCCACCTGGTACTTGGTCATCACATCAATTCTGATGGTCGGACAGTTCTACCTTGAGCGCTACTTCGCCCGCGGCGCTACCCGTCAGCTCACCGCCCGCCAGCTGGCCGCGCTTGCCGACGCCGAAGGTGTGCCGCCTGCAAATGCTCGCGTTGTCGATAAGGACGAAGAGCACTTCTACCGAGAGGATCCGCAGTAAATGACTACCAAAGATTTGATGGTTGAGGCGCAAAAGGTTCGGAAGAACTTCGGCCGTCTCGAGGTCCTCAAGGGCATCGACCTGGAAGTTCCACGCGGTACGGTTACCTGCCTCATTGGTCCTTCGGGCTCCGGTAAGTCCACGCTGCTGCGCTGTATCAACCACCTGGAGAAGGTCAATGCCGGCCGTCTCTACGTCGACGGTTCCCTGATTGGCTACCGCGAAAAGAACGGCAGCCTCTACGAGATTTCCGCCGCAGAAGCTGCCCGTCAGCGTCGCGATATCGGTATGGTTTTCCAGAACTTCAATCTGTTCCCGCACCGCACGGTGCTGGGAAATATCACCGAGGCACCAGTGCTGGTAAAGGGCGTCTCTCAGGAGCAGGCTGAAAAGCGTGCCATGGAGCTGCTGGAGACTGTTGGTCTGGCTCACAAGGCCGATGCCTACCCTGTTCAGCTCTCGGGCGGTCAGCAGCAGCGTGTTGCCATTGCTCGAGCCCTGGCCATGGAGCCGAAGCTAATGCTCTTCGATGAGCCGACTTCCGCTCTTGACCCCGAGCTCGTCGGTGAGGTTCTCAACGTCATGCGTGGTCTGGCCGATAAGGGCATGACCATGGTCGTCGTGACGCACGAGATGGGCTTTGCCCGCGAAGTCGCCGACCAGGTCGTGTTTATGGCTGACGGCGTGGTCGTGGAGAAAGGCACCCCGGATGAGGTGCTGGGTAATCCGCAGCACGAGCGCACCCGCAACTTCCTGTCTTCGCTGTTGAAGTAACAGCAAGCCTAAGCGCCAAAAGTTGCGGAGATTCCGCGAAACATAGTGACTGCCGCGCCGGTAGTCGCCAGAATGACCGCGAGCTTTCGGGCTTGCACAATGGGCACTCGTCGGGAAACGCGAGTGCCCAAAAATATACCCACAATCATGGCAACCAAACACAGCGGCCAGAGGATAACCGGTGTGGTGGCGAAGACAGATACGTCACCGCTGATTTCCTTGAACAGCAAGGACAACGCGCCGGAAACAAAGAAGAGCGGTTGCAGGGTGGCTGCAAATGTCTGCGCTGGCCAACGGGAAGCCTGTGCGTAAACGGTAATGGCTGGGCCCGCAATGCCGGCCAGGGTATTCATAAAACCGCCGGCCACGCCTGAGGCAACGGCGTATTGTGGGCCGTCGACACGCATGCGCTGAGGCATAAAGGATGTCACTAGCAGCGCGAGTAGCACGAGCCCGCCGACCAGAACCTGGAGTGGCCCGCTGGGCGTGTTGTGAACCACCCAGGCGCCTGGCAGCGCACCTAAGGCCATCACCGGGCCAATCAGCCAGAACTTCTTCCAATCGACGTTCTCTCGCACCGAGATGGTCTGCATGATCGCATTGACCGATGCGAGCACGTTAATAATCAAAATTCCTGCTACGGGACCTGCAACCAGTGAGAGGACCGGACCTCCCAACAGTCCGAGTCCCATACCGGCTATTCGCTGCATCAGAGCCCCGATGAAAATCGTTGCCACGATAAAGACAAAAGCCCACACTGATAACTCCATAGGAGGGAGTTTACAGCGTGGGCTTTTTGGCTTTTCGACGGGCGGGGTCGCCGAGGATCCGTCGTAAAGCGGAAACGTTAGCAGACTAGATGACGCCCTGAGCCAGCATTGCGTTAGCGACCTTCTTGAAGCCTGCGATGTTGGCACCGAGCACGTAGTTACCCTCGTGATCGTACTCAGCGGCGGTGGTTTCGCAGTTCTTGAAGATGTTGGTCATGATGCGCTTCAGGCGCTCATCGGTGTAGGAGAAGGACCAGGAATCGCGGGTAGCGTTCTGCTGCATCTCCAGAGCGGAGGTAGCAACACCACCGGCATTGGCAGCCTTGCCCGGCGCAAAGTGGACACCGTTGGCCTTGAAGACCTCGATAGCCTCCGGAGTGGACGGCATGTTTGCGCCCTCAGCAACGAAGCGGCAGCCGTTGTCGACCAGCAGCTTGGCGGACTCGCCATTGAGCTCATTCTGAGTTGCACACGGCAGTGCGACATCAGCCTTGAGCTCCCAGATGTTGCCACCCTCGTGGAACTCAGCGCCCTCAGCCTCAGCGACGTACTCGGAGACGCGAGCACGACGAACTTCCTTGATCTCCTTCAGCAGCTCGACGTCGACACCGTTCGGGGTGGAGACGTAACCGGAAGAGTCAGAGAAACCGACGACGGTAGCGCCGAGCTCCTGAGCCTTCTTAATGGCGTAGATGGCGACGTTACCGGAACCGGAAACGATGACCTTGGCACCGTTGATGTCAGCACCGTTGGCCTTCATCATCTCTTCAGTGAAGTAGACACAGCCGTAACCGGTGGCCTCGGTACGAACCAGGGAACCGCCCCAGGTCAGGCCCTTACCGGTGAGAACGCCGGACTCGTGCTGGTTGGCCATACGGCGGTACTGACCGAACAGGTAGCCAATCTCGCGGCCGCCGACGCCGATGTCACCGGCCGGGACGTCACGGTACTCACCGATGTGGCGGTGCAGCTCAGTCATGAACGACTGGCAGAAGCGCATGATTTCTAGCTCGGACTTGCCCTTCGGATCAAAGTCGGAGCCACCCTTGCCGCCACCGATCGGCAGGCCGGTCAGGGAGTTCTTGAAGATCTGCTCGAAGCCCAGGAACTTAATGATGCCGAGGTTCACGCTCGGGTGGAAGCGCAGACCACCCTTGTACGGGCCCAGCACAGAGTTGAATTGAACACGGAAGCCACGGTTGACCTGGACCTTCCCCTGGTCATCGACCCACGGCACGCGGAAAATGATCTGACGCTCCGGCTCACACAGACGCTGAACCAAGCCGTAGTCACCGTAGTGTGGGTCCTTTTCCAGGACGACCTTCAGCGACTCCAGAACTTCTGCCACTGCCTGGTGGAACTCCGGCTCACCGGCGTTTCGGGTGAGAATCTGGTCATAGAGTCCCGAAACCTTCTGCTCGATATTCAAAATAAACCTCTCTGCGAAACCATTATGGCGCCCACGAAGAACAAACCGTCAGCGGTTGTAAACCACTTTCCGGTTGCCGTAACTCGGTGGCACAGGTTGTGTGCACAAGGACTGGGCAACTGTAGATATTGAAGCGGACATAATTATACAACGGCATATTGCTGGGAAAACTCGTAGCGATTCGCGCTACACCCGTTGGCCAAGCCAATCACTGACTCTGTGGAGGCTTACACTTTTCACGAATTAGGTAGGATATTACCTAAATACGGCAACATTCCAGGGATACGTCGCAACAGATTCGAGCATTTCGTCGAACTCACGCAGCACTGGGTCCGGGGGCAATTCTGCACGCGGAGTCAGTAGCTCAGAGAGGTCCATAGCGAGTTCATTGAGAGAACCGCCGTGCTGATCGAAGCTCAAGAGATAACGGAATACCTTCCTATCCCCCAACGGCTCCTTCGGGTTCTCACGCTCCCACTGCTCCACCAACTGCGCGTCCGTGTCCGCCGACGCCACCGAAACATCCACGTCACTAATTCGCCCGGCGCGGTCAAACTCACTCAACTTGGTACGAAATGCCTCGGCCAGCGCCTCCGATTCGGTCGGCTTCACCAGGCAGTGAAAAACAATCTTCGACATAACTTCACAGGCTAAGCCACGCGAGACGGCCAGACAATAGCTAACCGTCGTCAAGCCCTGTCCCCCTACGTTGGCGCGCCGACCGGCAGCAAAGACGTAGTGTTGGACTTATGCAGGCTTTCAGCAATCCCCTCATCACGCTTGCCGACGGCACGGTGAAGCAAGTCAATCCTTTTTCCGGTACCCAGGTGTGGACAGTCCCAGGTCGTGGCAATCGGCCGTTGGGAATTAAGCACACGGATCCGCAGCCATTGAGCGAGGAGGATTTTGGATCCCGCGACTCCTTTGGCTGGAACAACCTGCTGCAAACCCCGCCGGAGAAGGCCCGCGTTGTCCTCGACGAATCGGTATTCGGCGGCTACAGCACGGTGACGGGAGTGCTGCCCGACCAGCTTTTCGACACCACTGCGGAGTTCCGCCGCGTGCCCAACCTGTTCGAGATCGTCTCCTATGACTATTGGTCGGAAAACTATGGCTTCGAGCCCGACCGCGAAACTCAGCAACGTATGGAGGCCTACCTCGATGACCCGAAGGGCCGCGAGCACGTGCTCAGCATCATTCGCACGCGATACCGCGCCGCTGGACGCAGTGAAGAGGAAATCAACGCGCTTTCCGACGAGGAATTGCTGCGCCGCGCCCCAAGCTATTTCGCCGGCGGCCACGATGTGATTGTTGCCCGTCGCCACTTTGTCGACGCCGCTACCCACGATAACCAGCTGGCTTCTTCTGGCACATTGAGCGTTGCCGAGCACCGCGCACTCATTGCGTTTACCGTCGAGTCGATTGCTGACCTGTACCGACGGAACCGCTACGTGCGTTATGTGGCCGCTTTCCAAAACTGGCTGAAACCGGCAGGCGCAAGCTTCGATCACTTGCACAAGCAGCTTGTGGCCATCGATGAGCACGGCGAGCAGCTCAAGCGCGAAGTGCAGGCGGTGCGCAAGAACCCGAATATCTACAACGAATACGCAGTGGACTATGCGGCCCGCCACAACCTGGTTATTGCGGAAAACGAGCACGCGGTGGCTTTCGCAGGATTCGGACACCGCTACCCGACGCTGGAGATCTTCTCGAAGTCGGATGTCTGCGAACCGTGGCTGCAAACCCGGGCTGAGATAGACGCAATGTCGGACCTGATTCACGCATGTCATGCCGCTGCCGGGCCCACCATTCCGTGTAACGAGGAATGGCACCACCGCCCTGTCGATTTGGATGCCCGCATGCCGTGGCGCGTAATGATTAAGTGGCGCACCTCAAATTTGGCCGGTTTTGAAGGTGGCACCAAGATTTATCTGAACACCATCTCCCCATGGGATCTGCGCGACCGCGTTGTCCCGGAGATGTACCGTTTACGGGAGACCGGAAAGATTTCGGACAGCATTCACATTGCGACCGAGTGCCAGTGCCAGCCAAACTCGCTGAAGTACAACCCGCTCGTCGAAGACGGGTCGCGACTGTAGTTCTCTGGCACAGAGTAGAGAGAAGTTAGGAGTCTTAATCCAGGTGAGCAACAATGAAGCACGACTGAGCCGCATTCGCGACCTCATCGCCACTCATCGAGTGCCATTGGACAGGCAGTGGGAAATCTACCGTTACCTGCACCAGCACCCGGAGCTATCTCAGGCGGAGGAGAAAACTGCCGCGTATCTGGCCGGTGCTCTTCGCGACATGGGCACTTACACGGTGTATGAGGGAATCGGTGGTCACGGCCTCGTTGGTGTCATGGAAAATGGCCCCGGCCCTACCGTGCTGTTCCGCGCTGATATCGATGCGCTTCCGGTGTTCGAGGAAACCGGTGTGGACTTCGCTTCCTCTGCCACCGGTACCGCCCGCGATGGTTCTGCCACCGCCGTCATGCACGCCTGTGGCCATGACATGCACATGACGGCCGGTCTTGGTCTGGCTAGCCTGATGGCAGCAACTAAGTCTGAGTGGTCGGGTACTTTCATTGCCCTGTTCCAGCCCGCCGAGGAACTGGCCTGTGGTGCACAGGCTATGATTGACGACGGCCTGGCAGACCTCATCCCCACCCCAGATGTGTGCTTCGGCCAGCACATTGTTCCCGGCCCCGCAGGTCAGGTAATGACCATGCCCGGCCCGGCACTTGCTGGCTGTGACACCATTAGCATCACGCTGACAGGTCGCTCCGCACATGGATCTATGCCGCACAACGCCATTGACCCGACGTACTTGGCTGCCGCAATCGTTCTGCGCTTGCAAGGAATTGTGGGGCGCGAGATTCCTCCCCACGAGTTTGGTGTTTTGTCCGTCGGCACGCTGCAGTCCGGCAATTCGAATAACACAATCCCCGGTCAGGCCAAGATTGTGCTGAATATTCGCTACTACTCCAACGATGTGCGCGCGAAGCTCATTGCGGGCATTGAGCGCGTTGTTCGTGGCGAGTGCCTGGCTTCCGGCACTGAGGTTGAGCCTGTGATTGAGTACTCCGATCACGGCGAAGTCACTGACAATGATCCGGAGGCGTTTGCCACGATTCGCCCGGTCATGGACGCTGTGCTCGGCGACGATTCCACCGATGCTGTGCCGTGGACCGCATCGGAGGACTTCTCAGACCTGCCGCGTGGACTGAACTGCCCATATGTCTACTGGACCGTTGGCGCCACACCTCGGGATACGTGGGAAGCCGCCGTTGCTGCCGACCGCGTGGTCGAAGACGTACCGTCGAATCACATGCCGACATTCCTGCCGGACTTCGAGCCGACGGCTACCTCCGCGACTTCTGCCGCCGCTGCCGCCGTACTGTCCTACTTGGCAAAGTAAGAGCTGCGTGCCGGCCGCTTGCCACCGCGCACAGCGCAAAGATCCCACCAAACAGCCCGACAGCCCAGGTCGAAAGGCTCCAAGCAAAAAGCCGGTAAGCCCCAAAAGGGCTTACCGGCTTTTCCTAACGCGCCAGAGAGCTAGCGAGCGTCCTCGCCAATAACGTGGACGTGAATCATGTTGGTATTGCCCTCATTTCCTGGAGGGGTACCAGCAACAACGACCAGCGTGTCGCCAGCGTTGTAGTTTTCCATGGTCAAGAGCTGCTCATCGATGACCTGCATGATCTCATCCGTGCTGTTAACCTCGCGCACCAAGAAGGTCTCCGCACCCCACGTCAGCGCAAGCTGCGAACGAACCTGCTGATTCGGAGTGAATACCAGCAGCGGCAGGCGAGAGTGCAAGCGTGCCACACGGCGAGCGGTATCACCCGAGGTGGTGAAAGCAACCATAGCGCGGGCATTCAAGCGCTCACCGATATCGCGAGCTGCGTAGGAAATCACACCACGCTTCGTGCGAGGCATGTGGGTCAGCGCAGGAACTTCCCCCTCGCGCTCAGCGGCGGTGACGATGCGAGCCATGGTCTTAACCGTGGACTGCGGGTACTTACCAACCGAGGTCTCACCCGAGAGCATCACGGCATCTGCGCCATCGAGCACAGCGTTGGCCACGTCGGAGGCCTCCGCACGAGTCGGGCGCGAGTTCGAAATCATGGAGTCGAGCATCTGGGTGGCGACGATGACCGGCTTGGCGTTCTCGCGGGCAATCTGAATAGCGCGCTTCTGAACCAGCGGAACATCTTCCAACGGCACCTCAACACCAAGGTCACCACGGGCGACCATCACGGCATCGAAAGCCAGGATGATGGCCTCGAGAGACTCGACTGCCTCTGGCTTCTCCAGCTTGGCGATAATCGGGACACGACGGCCAACCTCATCCATGACCGCATGGACCAGTTCGACGTCGGAAGGCGAACGGACGAAGGACAGCGCGATGAAGTCGACTCCCAGCTTCAGAGCGAAGCGCAGGTCGGCGATATCCTTCTCTGACAGAGCCGGCACCGAGATGTTCATCCCCGGCAGGGAAACACCCTTGTTGTTCGAGACCGGACCGCCCTCGATGACACGGCACACCACATCGTTGCCATCTACCTCGATGCACTCCAGGCCCACCTTGCCATCGTCGACAAGCAGGCGATCGCCCGGACGGGCATCGTCAGCGAGATTCTTGTACGTGGTGGAGACGCGGTCGTGCGTGCCTTCGACATCGTCGACGGTGATGCGGACAATCTCGCCGTCAGCCCAATACGTCGAGCCTTCCTTAAAACGACCGAGGCGAATCTTTGGTCCCTGCAAGTCGGCGAGAATACCGACGGCATGTCCCGTAGCGTCGGATGCTTCACGCACCCAGTGGTAGTTCTGAGCGTGGTCCTCATGCTCACCGTGAGAGAAATTCAGGCGGGCAACATCCATGCCGGCGTTGACCAGCCCGGTAATCCCCTCCAGCGAAGCAACTGCTGGACCGAGGGTACATACAATCTTCGTTCGTCTAAGCACGGCCTCCAGCCTAGTCCCTTAACGGGCTATGCGTCAGTTGGAAGCACTGTGAGCTTCAGCAGCCTCGCGCTCTCCCCCGACTTCAGCTGCGGTTTCGCGGCTCTTGGACCGCAGAATCCACAAAGCAATGACAGCGCAGAAAAAGACCACGAGCGACGTGATGTTATTAATACGCACACCGAATATCAGCGTTGCGTCATCGACGCGCATGAGTTCAATGAAGAAACGCCCCAAAGTGTAGGCCGCGACATAGAGCGCAAAGACGCGTCCTCCGCCCATCTTGAACTTTCGGTCCGCCCACACAATGACCAGACAGGCGAGGACGTTCCACACCATCTCGTAGAGAAACGTTGGATGCACCACGGCCAGCACTTCGCCTGTCGACGTTCCGGTGACAGGGGCAACCCGGCCAAACTCATCAACTCGTTGGTAAATTTCCAGGCCCCACGGAAGTGACGTTGGGCCACCGTAGAGTTCCTGGTTGAACCAATTGCCCAGACGCCCAATGGCCTGTCCAAGGATGATCGCGGGTGCGGCCGCGTCAAGAACTGGCGCAAACGGCACCTTTCGCCACTTAGCGACCGCCCACGCGGCCAGCACCCCCAGCGCCACCGCTCCCCAGATGCCGAGGCCACCATTGGTGATTTTCAGTGCATCGGCGGGATTGGCGCCGAGGCCGAAGTACTTCTCCCAGTCAGTGGCGACGTGGTAGAGACGGCCGCCGATAATGCCCGCAGGAATAACCGCAATGGCAATGTCGAGGACCAACTCCGGGTCTCCACCCCTGGCCGCGTAGCGGCGCTGCATCCAATAAATGCCGACGAGTACGCCAACCAAGATGGAAATCGCGTAACCGCGCAGTGGTAGCGGTCCTAACTGCCACACCCCCTGCGGCGGAGAGGGAATGTTGGCCAGATACGTCGTTGCAGTTTCAGCGAGAACAAGGGTGGAACTCATAAATGCGCTAGCTCTCTCCTCGTACGCCCGCGGCGAGTTCACGGGCGAGCGTTACCAGGTCATCGGTG
This sequence comes from Corynebacterium sp. HMSC064E07, assembly GCF_001815745.1. Taxonomy (NCBI): domain Bacteria; kingdom Bacillati; phylum Actinomycetota; class Actinomycetes; order Mycobacteriales; family Corynebacteriaceae; genus Corynebacterium; species Corynebacterium sp. HMSC064E07. The sequence goes on from NZ_KV821809.1 coordinate 62,898, forward strand.
CTCTTCATCGCGGCCTTGATCAGTGCCGAGCCAACGATTACGCCATCCGCAAACTCGGCAATCTCCGCGGCCTGTGCCCCATTGGAGACACCCAAACCGACGCACACCGGTGTATCGGTGACCTCGCGCGTGCGGGCAACCAATTTGCCGGCGGCCGAGTCGACGCTAGCCTGGGCACCTGTGACACCCATGTGGCTGGTGGCGTAGACGAAGCCGGTCGACGCGGTGGCAGTTAGCTGCAGACGCTCGTTGGTCGATGACGGGGCCACCAACATGATGTTGGACAGACCATTGGCCTCAGCTGCACGCTGCCATTGGCCGGCCTCCTCGGGGATAAGATCCGGGATGATGGTGCCACGACCACCAGCGGCGGCCAAGTCCTCGGCGAAACGCTCCGGACCATACTGGAGAATCGGATTCCAGTAGCTCATGACCACACAGGTACCGCCGTGCTCGGTGACTTCGCGAACCACCCGCATAATCTCACGGGTACGGAAGCCCGCATCCAGAGCCACGTTGGCGGCATCCTGAATGGTTGGGCCATCCATCATCGGGTCGGAGAAAGGCAGGCCGACCTCGATGATGTCGGCGCCAGCGTCGACAATCGCCTTGATGTTCTCAATCGACTTATCGGTGGTCGGGAAACCCGCTGGGTAGTAGCCGATGAATGCTGCGCGGTTTTCCTCACGGACCTTGTCAAAGACGTCACTCAGACTCATTTAGGACTCCTCCATCAGATCAAACCACTTAGCAGCGGTGTCGACATCCTTGTCACCGCGACCGGAAACATTGACAATAATCAGCGGCTTACGGCCCAGCTCTTCATTCAGTTCACCGCTGATGAGTCGGGCGGCAGCCACCGCGTGTGCGGACTCGATAGCGGGCAGGATGCCCTCCATCCGAGTCAGGTCCTGGAATGCCTGCATCGCCTGGGTATCGGTCACCGGCAGGTAGGACGCGCGATCAATATCAGCCAGGTAAGAGTGCTCCGGGCCCACGCCCGGGTAATCCAGACCCGCGGAAATCGAATGAGACTCTGTAATCTGGCCGTCCTCGTTCTGCATCAGGGCGGCGAAGGAGCCCTGGAACACCCCCGGATTACCGGCGGCCGAAATCGGTGCTGCATGGCGACCGGTCTCAACACCGTCACCGCCAGCTTCAGCGCCAATCAGTCGAACCGATTCATCATCGATGAAGTGGTGGAACGCGCCGATCGCATTAGAACCGCCGCCGACACACGCCACGACAGCGTCGGGAAGCGAGCCGGTCTCCGCGAGGATCTGCTGGCGTGCCTCGGCGCTGATGATGCGCTGGAAGTCGCGCACCATTGTTGGGAACGGGTGCGGGCCGGCTGCAGTGCCGAAGCAGTAGTAGGTGTCATCGGCGTGTGAAACCCAAAAACGCATGGCCTCATTGATCGCGTCCTTGAGAGTCTTCGAACCAATCTCGACCTCGATAACCTCGGCACCAAGCAGGCGCATGCGGGCGATATTGAGGCGCTGGCGGATTGCGTCGACCTTGCCCATGTAGATACGGCAGTTAAGGCCGAGCAGCGCACAGGCAGTCGCGGTTGCGACACCGTGCTGGCCGGCACCGGTCTCGGCAATGATGTTCTTCTTGCCCATGCGCTTAGCAAGCAGAACCTGCCCCAAGACGTTATTAATCTTGTGGCTACCGGTGTGATTCAAATCCTCGCGCTTGAGCCAGACGTCAGCGCCGATATCAGCGGAGAACTTCTCCGCGTAGTACAGCGGCGAGGGACGTCCGACATAAGTACGCTGAAGCCGGTCGAGCTCATCGAGAAAATCCTGATCAACGCGGGCCTTCGCGTAGCCATCGGTGACCTCACCGATAACGGCCATCAGCGCCTCCGGCACAAACTGGCCGCCCCACTTACCCCAGTGCCCAATGGCATCTGATTCGTGGTTCATTGTCTCCGCGATAACCTCACCCATCGTGGGCAGGCGGTCACCGCGGGCATCATGATTCTTGAAATCTTGGTCACTCACAGTTATCTATTGTGGACTATCCCCACCGGTTGCGGGGACATAAGGCCTAAGAAACTGTGGTGTGCCAGCACAACAGGTGTGACACGCAACTAAACTAGGCGCAGTTCGCAGCGCGGTACAGCTGCTTATCGCAACTGCGGTCTATCACTACTCGCTGCGGAGTGTCGGGTGGACACCGGCGGCAACGAGACGTCGGCAAGCCTCACCCGGCTTGCCCGCGGTAACCAGGCCCTCGCCCACCAGTACCGCGTCGGCGCCGTGGGAGGCGTAGTAGCGCAGTTCCTCCGGCCCCTTGACACCGGACTCTGCCACCTTCACAACATGATCCGGCAACATCGGCGCAAGGCGTTCGTACACGGAGAGATCCACGTCGAGGGTCTTTAGATTGCGGGCGTTGATGCCGAGGATCTTGGCACCAGCGGCCTCGGCGCGCTCGACCTCTTCTTCGGTGTGCGCCTCAACCAGAGCGTTCATGCCAAGCGACTCGGTGCGATCCAGCAGGGATTCCAGCGTCGGCTGATCCAAAGCGGAGCACATCAGCAGCACCAGGTCGGCACCGTGTGCGCGGGCCTCATGGACCTGGTACGGAGTGACGATGAAATCCTTGCGCAGCACTGGAATGTTGACCGCGCGGCGCACGGCATCGAGGTCGGCGAGCGAACCGCGGAAGCGGCGCTCCTCAGTCAGACAGGAAATGACAGCCGCGCCACCCTGCTCGTACTCTGCCGCCAAGACCTCCGGCGAAGGGATGTCAGCCAGCTCTCCCTTCGACGGAGAGGCACGCTTGACCTCTGCAATCACCTGCACCCCGGGCTTAGCCAGTGCCGCCACGGCATCAATCGGCGACGGCGCCTTCAGCGAGAGCTCCTTGATTTCACCGTAGGAAATCTTGGCTTCCCGAGCAGCGAGATCTTCCCGCACGCCCTCAATAATCTTGTCCAGAACGTTAGCCACGGCCTTACTCCTTATCCAGATCCGTAGGATCTACACCGGCATCCAAAGCATCCCACAGAACTCGACCCGACTGTGGGTCTTCCTCCAGGTCCTCGGCGATACGCTGACGGCGTACCTCCGGGGTCTCATACGCGCTGGACTTCTGCTTCTTCACAGTACCCGGTCGACGCACCAACAATACCGCCCCGACCAGCGCCAATGCGCAGCACAGCAAGGCCAGGGCTGGCCCCATCGCATGCACTTCAATCGCTGAGATCTGCGCCCAGTCTGCCACAGTCACCGCATCACTGGCACGTTGTGAGGCGCTTCCCGACGTCAACAAATCCAGTGCCCGCTGGGAGTCCACACCGTCTTCTCCGCTGGCAAGCAGAGTCATCGGAGTCCACGACGCCGCAATTGCGAGCAGCGCCGCGAGGCCACCGACAATACGGCGCCCCAGTGAGCCCAAAATGGTGGTGGCAAACAGTGCAGCCACCATTGCCAGCGCAATCGACGTCAACTCTGGAGCCCAAACTGCGCCCACCAAATCTGTGGTCGCTGGACCGGACTTGTCATCAACAGTATCGACCGTCAGCCACGCGCTTCGGCTGCACAACCACATTCCCGCTGCGGCCACGCCAATGAGGCCACCGGAGAGCATCGTTGTCGACTTCATCGAAAACCTAGCTCCTTTCCGCTGGGACTAGTGTCTCAGCTGCCGCGACAGCTCGCAGCACGGCCGCGGCCTTGTTGCGGGTCTCCTCATCCTCTGCCACCGGGTCAGAGTCACTGACAATTCCGCCGCCAGCCTGAACATAGACCGTATCGCCCTTCTTCACACCTGTGCGGATGGCAATTGCCTGATCGGTATTGCCCCGGAAGTCAAAGTATCCAACAGTGCCGCCGTAAACACCCCGACGCGTGTCTTCGAACTTGTCGATAATGCTCAGCGCGGAAGGCTTCGGCGCACCCGACAGCGTTCCCGCTGGGAAGGTGGCCGCGAACGCGTCGACGGCAGTGGCGTCGCTGGAAAGCTCGCCGGTGACCGTAGAGACCAGATGCATAACGTGACTGTAGCGCTCAATATGACGGAAGTCGTGCACAACAACACTGCCTGGGCGGCAGACACGTCCGAGGTCATTGCGGCCAAGATCAACGAGCATCAGATGCTCACTATTTTCCTTCTCGTCTGCCAGCAAATCAGCTTCCAGCGCATTGTCCTGCTCCACCGTGGCACCGCGCGGACGTGTGCCCGCGATGGGATTGGTGATGACCTCACTGCCCTGAACTGCCACGAGTGATTCCGGGGAGGAACCGACAATTTGAAAAGCGGTAGCGGAGAAGTCCTTGGTTGGAACGTTGACCAGGAACATGTAGGGCGACGGATTGGAAACCCGCAGGATGCGGTAGATATCAAAAGCTGACGCCTGCGTGTCCATCTCGAACCGCTGCGAGAGCACAATCTGGAACGCATCACCAGCTCGGATGTGGTCCTTACAACGCTCAATACGATCCATGTGGTCGTCGGCGGCGCGCTGGCGACGAATCACCGGCTCTGGGAAGCTAATTTCCGCCGGACGCAGATCAGAGGCCCCCGACAGCCGCTCCACCATCGCATTGACCCGATCACAGGCGGTGTCATACGCCTGGTCAATCCGCTCATCCGAGCCGTCCCAGTTGACAGCATTGGAAATCAGCCACAGCACGCCCTCGTGGTGGTCAAAAGCAGCCAGGTCCTCCACCAGCAACTGCATAAGCTCAGGAATCTGCAAATCATTGTCAGTGGTATCCGGCAGCTGTGGCTCAATGTAGCGGACAATGTCATGCCCGAAGTAGCCAACGAGACCAGAGGTGAGCTTGGGCACCGAAGCGTCGTCGGCAAGCGGAAGCTCCGTGTGCAGCAGCTCCAGCGTGCGACGCAGAGCATCCAACGGATTTCCGCCCTCTGGCGCACCCGACGGCGCATTGCCAATCCAGGTTGCCTCCCCCGCATCATCCACCGTCAGCGCGGCGCGACTGCCGCAACCGATAAACGACCAGCGCGACCACGACTGCCCCACATCGGAGGACTCCAGCAAGAAAGTGCCGGGACGATCGGCCGCGAGCTTGCGGTAGGCCGACAGCGCCGTTTCGCCGTCCGCCAAAACCTTGCGAACCACGGGCACGACCCGATGGTGTGCAGCCAGTTCACGAAAGCGCTCACGCGTGGTCATGGTGATACGAGTCATAGCCGCTATTGTGCCACGCACCCCGGATTGCACATCACTTAACCCCGGACTTCACCGGAGGTGGGCGCGCTTGACGACGAAATCCCTACCTCGGCAACCCGGATCGACTGATTAGCCCTCGAACACGGGATGCACGTCAAAGCAGCTATGCGAGCCAGTGTGGCATGCCGCGCCGTCCTGCACTACCTGCATCAGCACGGTATCGCCATCACAGTCCAACGCCAGCGATGTCACGGTCTGGAAATGGCCACTAGTAAGCCCCTTAATCCAGTACTCGGACCGGGAGCGCGACCAGTAAGTGCCGCGCTTGGTAGCGATGGTGTACGCCAGCGCGTGGGAATCCATCCATGCCATCATGAGCACGCGACCAGTGGATTCTTCCTGCACAATGGCCGGAATCAAGCCGTCAGCGTTGAACTTGGCGATGTTCGCGATATCTGCTGGGAGCGTGTACTCACGCGGATCGTCTCCGGCGCCGTGAGCTGCAGCGCCCGGGGCTAGACCAGTCACTGGCGCACCTCGATCCCCTCGCGGGCCATCTCTTCCTTAACCTCAGCAATGCTGACCTCGCCGAAGTGGAAAATGGATGCGGCCAAAACCGCGTTGGCACCGGCGCGCACTGCTGGCGGGAAGTGCTCTGCCTTGCCCGCACCGCCAGAGGCAATCACCGGGACGTCGACGGCAGCGCGGACTTTCTCCAGAAGCTCCAGGTCGAAACCGTCCTTGGTGCCGTCGCCGTCCATGGAGTTCAGCAGAATCTCGCCGACCCCGAGCTCCTCGCCGCGGCGTGCCCACTCGACGGCGTCGATCCCCGCCGAGCGTGAACCACCGTGCGTCGTCACCTCGAAGCCCGACGGCTGCGGCGTGCCTCCCTCGGGAACGCGGCGGGCATCCACCGACAGGACGACACACTGCGCACCGAAGCGGCGCGACAGCTCGCTGAGCAGTTCTGGACGTGCGATCGCAGCGGTATTGACACTGACCTTGTCAGCTCCGGCGCGGAGCAGCTGATCGACATCCTCGACGCTGCGCACGCCACCGCCGACCGTCAGCGGAATGAAGACCTCACTTGCGGTGCGACGCACCACGTCGAGCATGGTGCCACGGCCATCCTTGGAAGCCGTGACATCCAGGAAGGTCAGCTCATCAGCGCCCTCCTCGCCATAGCGGCGAGCCAGCTCCACCGGATCGCCGGCATCACGGAGATTCTCAAAGTTAACCCCCTTGACGACCCGCCCATTGTTGACATCCAGGCAAGGAATCACGCGTACTGCCAGAGACATAGTTTTTAAGTTCTCCTCGTGTTAGCTCAAAGTTGTGGATCGACGGTTTGCGCAACCACCCAGCTCGGGACGTCGCCCACGGTTTAGCTCCGGAAAGTCTCCGGACGACCCAGTTGGTCAATAATCGACCGCAGCGTGGCATGAACATCGCGAGTTCCCGCCAGCACGCCTACGGAATCATGCCGCCAAGGATTGCCCGCCAAGTCTGTGACCACGCCACCGGCTTCGGAAATCTGAAGTACACCAGCTGCGTTATCCCACACATGCGGTGAGAAAGTCACGGTGCCGCCGAATGCCCCCATCGCGGTGGAACCCAAGTCCACTCCGACAGAGCCAGTAATTCGGATCGTCGGATAGCGTTCGCCCACCTTTGACAGCAGCAGTTGACGCCACTTGCGCGGGAGTGTGCCGTCGGTACTCGCGATGACGGACCCGAAGGCAATCGAAACCGGGCGGCCGGCCTCGGCGTCGATGTTGACGCGACGGCCGTTGACGAACGTGCCGCTACCTTTAGCTGCGGTAATACGCCGGCGTAGCAGAGGCATGGAGGTAATACCAACCACCGGCTCCCCCTCATGCATGAGTGTGAGCAGCATGGCACACAGCGGAAAACCGTTGGAATAGTTCGTGGTGCCGTCAATCGGATCGATGACCCAGGCGGTATGTTCCTCGGGGACTTTGCCACCGAATTCCTCGCCGTAGACGGGCAGCCCAGAATACTGCGTGAGGAGCTTGCGCAGACGACGCTCAATTTCCAGGTCAGTCTCCGTCGCGAAATCTCCGCGCGGCTTCATGACAACCGGGTCCGCGCCCACCTGCTGCGTGAACAGGCCTTCAACCTCATCGAGCGCCGCTTCAGCAATAGCGAGCATCGCCCGCGGTTCCAGGGCATCCATACTTTTCTAAGTCCTTCATCCGCCGTCTCAGCCGGGGTGCCGTTTGCTCGTTAACGCTTTCGCTTGACGACGTCTCCCCGGTCCGGCCACGAAAGTGTTCTTTTTAGCCGCGAGCTACTGCCAGGGCCTCTTCCAGGGTGAAACGCCCTGCGTAGAGCGCCTTACCCACAATTGCGGAGTCAACGCCCTCATCGACCAGTGTGGCAATAGCTGCAATGTCGTCCAGGCTGCTGACACCGCCGGAAGCGACGATTGGAGCATCGGTAGCAGCAGCGACCTCGCGCAGCAGTTCCACATTCGGCCCCTGCAGGGTGCCGTCCTTGGAGACGTCAGTCACCACGAAACGGGATGCACCCTGAGCATCCAGGCGCTCCAGCACCTCCCAGAGGTCACCGCCGTCGGAGACCCAGCCGCGGCCGCGCAAGCGCCACTGCCCCTCTTCGTTAAGAACATCCAGACCAATGGCTACACGGTCGCCGTAGTTGGCGATAACCTCGCGGCACCACTCCGGATTCTCCAGTGCGGCGGTGCCAATATTGACACGGGCGCAGCCGGTGGCCAGCGCAGCTTCGAGCGAAGCGTTGTCACGGATACCGCCGGAGAGCTCTACCTTCACGTCGAGCTTGCCCACAACGTCGGCAAGCAGGTCGTAGTTCGAACCGCGACCAAACGCGGCGTCGAGGTCGACCAGGTGGATCCACTCAGCGCCTGCGTTCTGCCAATTCATGGCAGCTTCCAGCGGTGCACCGTAGGAAGTCTCGGTTCCAGCAGCACCCTGAACAAGGCGCACAGCCTGGCCATCGGCTACGTCTACAGCGGGCAGCAGGGTCAAACTCATGGGGGCTCTACTCTCTTCGACTTTGGGCGTTGTGGCCATAGTCACCACGACGCTTGTTGCTAGTTATCTCAGTATAGGTGGTCTAGGTGGCGAAATTCCGCCACCTACCAGGTAGTGCGGTTAGGGCAGATACTACCGATTGGGCAACTACAGCGTGTCCACCCAGTTCTGCAGCAGCTTCAACCCTGCTTCACCAGACTTCTCAGGGTGGAACTGCGTGGCCCACAGCGGACCGTTTTCCACGGCTGCGATAAACCGATCGGATTCGTGGGCAGACCACGTCACCAGCGGCGGAGCGATGCGAGAATCCGTATTAAGGTCCCACTTGCGCACACCGTAGGAGTGGACGAAGTAAAAACGCTGATCTTCCAGTCCCTTAAACATCTTTGAGCCTTCCGGTACTTCAACCGTGTTCCAGCCCATGTGCGGCAGAATCGACGCCTCGAGACGCTCGACAGTACCGGGCCATTCACCACAACCCGGGGTGCCGGTGACAGCTGCGGATGCGTCGGTCTCCGCTGCGTGGATGCCGTCGGCGTACTCGACGCCGCGGTCAAAGAGCACCTGCATACCGACGCAGATTCCCATCACTGGTCGACCACCTGCGAGTCGAGAGCCGATCAGGCGCGGCCCTTGTACTCGATGCAAACCCTCCATGCATGCGGCATAGGCGCCGACGCCGGGAACGAGCAGACCATCGGCCTCCATCACGGTCTTCGGATCGGCGGTCACAATAACCTCGGCACCCGTGGTGGCCACAGCGCGCTCAGCTGAACGCAAATTACCGGAGCCGTAATCAAGGATGGCAACGGTCGGGGTCTTCGTCGAAGGTGAGACTTGTTCCATAGTTGGACATTTTAAGGCGCTGGGAATCGATGTTTGCCACTTACCCCAAGAAAACTGCCTGGATAGGCAGAAGCACTGGTATACAACTACCGAATACTTTGGTAAACTCAAGGTTAACAACAGGTTAACTAAGTTATTGATTTATCCCTAATACCCCTGATTACTTTTTCACAGAGAGGCTCCGACGCCATGACTACCGCATCCGTTCTTAGTAAATCATTTGCCATTGTCCGCGAGGACCTTCACCGGCTCTACGGTGCAGCCTGCGATGCTGCGACCATCGATTCCATCCTCGACGATGTCATTGCAGAGCTGTCCAACTCTGCGAAGGTGACTAACTTCCTCCCCGTCCTCGCCGAACGCGAGGCCACCGAACGCATCAAGGCCGCGAGCGGATGCAAGGACTTCGCCCCGCGCCAAGAGATTCTCTTTGCCGATAGTCGCGGTTCCGGCCGTAGCCAGATTGCCACTGCCCTGGCCTACCACCTGGTTGGTGACGAAGTCTTTATCCGCACTATCGGCCTCAATCCAGAGGATGGCCTGAACCCTCGCGTCGTCGCGGCTCTTCACGACCGTGGCGTGGACACCTCACGCCTCACCCAAAAGGCGATTACTCCCCGCGTTTCCCACCGCGCCGATGTTGTCGTGCTCATGGGCATCGACGAGACACCAGCAGTCCCCGGCGACCGCTACGTGGAATGGGATGTCGCAGATCCGGACAGTCTCACAGACGATGAGCTGCAGTCGCTTATCGACGATATCGAAACCCGCCTGCGGGCTCTCTTCACCGAGATGGACGTCGCCGTCGCATAAACAGGCACGGCTGACCCCACACCGGGGGTTGCATCTAATAACCAAAAGAGTGGCTGCGCAAGAACTTGCGCAGCCACTCTTTTTCAAACGTCTCTTTGTATGTAGTTACTTCTTCTTGCGGTCCCGAACCGTCAAACGCGTCACTGCATTCTTTGCCGGGCGGGCAACACGCACAGCGGCCTCCGGCGTACGACGCTTCACGGCATCCCCCAGACGACGCAGCGTAGCGCGGGTGTTCTGGTACTCCGCCACGCGGTGCTTTCCGATGATTCGGTCGAGCACCGCACCAATGAGGCCAACTGCCAGCAGAGCTGCCGCAAAGGCAAAGACAGCCGGGTACGGACGGAGTGCAGCCGCGGCTACGGCTCCCAGAACGAACGAGCCGATACCAGTGCCCGAGTCAAAGGACATGTTCCAGAAGGCACTGGCCTCAGCAGTACGGTCACGCGGCAGGCGGGCAAACATCAGCAGCAGAGCCTCATTTTGCACTATGCCGAAGCCCGCGCCGTAGAAAACGGCCGCAACCAGCAGCAGCCAGGCCGACAAATCAAAGAGAACCACGCCGGACATCATCAGCAGACCAATAAAACCACTGATCAATGCCGGAATCAGCAGAATTCCAGCCTCCGACTTCCGGTCGGCGTAGATTCCTGCGAAATAACGGAACACCATCTGCGCGCCACCGAGAACAGACAGCGACAGGCCAGCCACAACCGCACCGGAGACCAGATCGATTTCGCGAGCTGCCGGGGCAAGGAATGCGGAAATACCACCAAAGCCCATCGCAATCGTGCAAATTGCGAGCGCGGGAATGGCCACCAGCTTCCATGTGGCAACGTGCTCAACGGGGCTCGGCTGAGTTGCTGCAGATCCGGGCACAGGATCGCCGACGTCTTCCTTGCCGCCCTTGCCCTCCTTCGGCGCTGGCTTAATCTTCGGGATAAAGAGTGCCATCAACGAACCGACAAGCGAGATGACGGCGCCCAAGACATAAACAGGGGTGTAAGAACCCGTCTTGTCCGCAATGATTAGTCCTAGTGGCAAGAAAATGAGCTCAGATAAACCAACTGCCACACCGAGAACGCCAGAGGCCTTACCCAGAAATTTCATTGGCACTAGCTCGGCAATCAATGCGGACTCGGCGACAGTCAACGCACCGAAGCCCATACCGCGGAGAACCGCAATGATGAGCACCAAAGCAGCATCGGTGCCAAAGATGTGCAGAATCGTCGGCAAGCCCAGAAACAGACCTGAAATCAGCATGGTCATGCCGTAGCCAAGACGGCGACACATACGTGGAGTCTGCGTCTGTGTGAGAACGGTAGCGGCCATAAAAACACCGGTGTAGGCACCGGCGAGCGAGGTTCCACCGCCATCGTCAAGAATTGCCTGCGGAATGACAGGCATGAGGAGTGACCAGCCACCGAAGGCGGCCATCACGGCGACTAGCGTAGGTACTAGTCCGGGCGCTTTCCACATGCTGTCCAGTTCGTCCAACTGCCTGCGGTCCATCACCCGGGACGCCATTTACTCCATCACTCCTATCAACCACAAAATTGCGCCGGCGAGCGCGATCACAGATAAGAGACCAAGGACAATTGTTCCGACCCTCGATCCGGATTTATAGAGTGACCATGTTCCGCCCACCAGCAGACCAGCGACAATGAACAAAAAATAAGTGCTCAGCGTCGATGCGGTAGACACCTGCGCTAAAAGCACGTCTACAGACGTTGTTACCATCGATTCCCCTAAAATGCCAGCTAAGGCGGATTTTCCGGTTTCCTACAGTGGCCGTCTACTTCAGCTGCGACCTACAGAGTGCCCTTGGTCGACGGCACACCGTGGACGCGCGGGTCGTCCTCGACGGCAGCACGCAGGGCACGGGCCACAGCCTTGTACTCAGCCTCGGTGATGTGGTGCGGATCGCGCCCGTAGAGACAGCGAACATGCAGCGCAATACGGGCATTTAGGGCGAAGGACTCAAAGAAATGCTCGTTGATAACCGTTGCGTAGTGACCACCAATGACGGCAGTCAACATCTGCTCTGGTTCGCCAGTGCCAACGAAGTACGGGCGACCAGACACATCAACCACTGCGTGTGCCAGCGTTTCATCCATCGGGATATAGCAGTCACCAAAGCGACGAATACCAGACTTGTCCCCCAACGCCTGGGCGAAGGCCTGCCCCATCACAATGCCGGTATCCTCCACCGTGTGGTGCGCATCGACCTCGGTGTCGCCGTTGGCGTGCACAGTCAGGTCGAAGCTGCCGTGGGAGCCGAAAGCGGTCAACATGTGGTCGAAGAACGGCAGACCGGTCGAAATATCGGTCTTGCCGGTGCCATCGAGATTCACCGAGCAGACGATGCTCGATTCGCGGGTGGCGCGCTCGACACGGCCAACGCGCTCAGTGCGCTCTGCCTCCAGATGGTCCTTATCACTGAAGTGCATAAGTCAGATCTCTCCTTGTAGTGGGATGTACCGGCAGCATTTCGCTTAAGCCAGCGCGGTCGCTGCCAATTTCTTGGCCGCCGCCAGCAGCGCATCATTTTCGCTGGGCAGACCAATAGTGGCACGGAGACGACCGGGCACGCCAACATCGCGGATGAGTACTCCCTCATCCAAGAAGCTCAGCCATGCCGTCGCGGCATCGGCGAAACGACCGAAGAATACGAAGTTGGAGTACGAGTCAATCACGTCGTAGCCATAGCTGTTCAGGGCGGCTACGACGCGATCACGCTCGTCGGCAAGCTTTGCGACGGTCGACAGCGTCGCATCCGAGTGGCGAAGTGCAACCGTGGCAGCGGCCTGCGTCAACGTCGACAGGTGGTATGGCAGACGTACGAGCATCACAGCATCAATAAATGCCGGGTTAGCAACGAAGTAGCCGAGGCGGCCTCCGGCGAAGTCGAAAGCCTTGCTCATCGTACGGGAGACAACCAGCTTCGACGGGAACTCAGCCAGCAGCGTTGTCGCCGACGGCTCCTCAGTGAACTCGGCGTAGGCCTCATCGACAATGACGATGCCCGGCGCGGCTTCAATAATGCGGCGCAGGTCAGCGAGCGTGGTCAGATTGCCAGTCGGGTTGTTCGGAGTCGTGATGAAGATGACGTCAGGACGGTGCTCGGCAATGGCCGCGAGCGCACTATCCATGTCGATGTCGAAGGTCTCCGGGTCGCGGGCGATGCCGATGAACTCCGTCTGCGTGCCGGACGAGAGGATCGGGTGCATCGAGTAGCTGGGCACAAAGCCCATTGCGCTGCGCCCCGGCCCGCCAAATGCCTGCAGCAGCTGCTGGAGAATCTCATTGGAGCCGTTGGCGGCCCATACCTGGTCAACGGTGATGTCCACGCCGGTCTGGCGGGTGACATAATCGGCGAGTGCGCTGCGCAGTGCTACTGCGTCACGGTCCGGGTAGCGGTTGAGGTCAGAGGCGACCTTCTCCACTTGCGCCACCAGGTCGGCGATGAGGTCATCGGATGGCGGGTACGGGTTTTCGTTGGTGTTCAGGCGAACATCGACGTCGAGCTGCGGGGCACCGTAGGCTTCCTCGCCGCGCAGTTCGTCGCGCAGTGGCAAATCTGCCAGCGCCAACTTGGCTACCGACGGCTGTGGCTGATTCTCAGGCTGGTTGCTCATTAGTTGTTCCCCTTTTCTGCGCCATTGTCCTCAGAGCCGAGAAGCGTCTCAAAGCGGGCACGGATGGCCTCGCCGTGCGCTGGCAGTCGTTCTTCGTTGGCCAGGACTACTACGCTGTCGGCAACTTCCTTCAACGCGGCCTCGTTGTAGTCAATCATGTGGACCGACTTGAGGAAGGTGTGCGTTGACAGGCCCGAGGCGTGGCGGGCGGTGCCGGAGGTCGGCAACACGTGGTTAGAGCCGGCCGAGTAATCGCCCAGTGGCACCGGCGAGAAGCGACCGATGAAGATTGCGCCGGCATTGGTAATGCGTTCGGCATCGGCCTGCGCGTTTTCGGTGTGGATCTCCAGGTGCTCAGCGGCGTAGGCATCTGCAACCTGGATGCCGATATTCATGTCGTCGACAAGCACGATGCCAGACTGATCGCCGGTGAGCGCCTCGCGAACGCGGTCGGCGTTCATGGTGACCTCGTAGCGGTTTTCGACCTCGCGGTCGACGGTGGCGGCGAAATCGGCGTCGTCGGTGATAAGCACGCTGGCGGCCATGACGTCGTGCTCAGCCTGGGAAATCAGGTCGTAGGCGACGGAGACAGGATCAGCGGTGTTATCTGCGAGAATGGCAATTTCGGTCGGGCCAGCTTCGGCGTCGATACCGACGACCGAGCGGCACAGGCGTTTGGCGGCGGTAACGAAGATGTTGCCCGGACCGGTGACCATGTCGACCGGCTCGAGGCTCTCGTTTTCATCGCCGTATGCGAGCAGTGCGACGGCCTGTGCACCACCGACGGCCCACACCTCGGTCACGCCAAGCAGCTTGCAGGCAGCCAGGATGGTCGGGTGCGGCCAGCCGTCGTTGTCGGCCTGCGGCGGAGAGGCGACGACGAGGGACTCCACACCAGCTTCCTGAGCTGGGATGACGTTCATCAATACGGACGACGGGTAGACGGCGTTGCCCCCGGGGACGTAAAGACCGACGCGCGAAACCGGAATCCACTTCTCGCGGACAATGCCGCCGGGCAGAATTTCAACAGTCTTATCATTCGGCTTCTGAGCAGCGTGGAACGCGCGCACGCGCCCGATGGACTCCTGCAGAGCAGAGCGGACATCGTCTTCCAGCGCAGCTTCCGCGGCATCGATAACCTCCGCTGGAACGCGCATGGATGCCGGACGAATACGGTCAAACTTCTCGGAGTACTCCATCGCCGCTTCCACACCACGGACTGCCACGTCATCGACAACGGGCTTGACCGTGGGAATCATCGAATCAACGTCTGCCGCACCACGCGGCAACACTCGACGCAGAGTGGCGGTGGTGGGAGTCTGACCGCGAAGATCAATAGTGGACAACATAATTAATTAGTAACCGCCTATTCGCACGATGGATTCATACGTGAGCACTTCAGAGTGACAAAGAAATGACAACAAAGTATTGAAAATCTGGGTCAAAGCCAAAGACTTTATCCACGGTTTTCGCTACTATTCGCCCTTAAAGGCACCCTTGAGTATGAACTAAGCATATCTTTCTCACGTTAGGTTCATACCGATTGCCCCATTTAGCCCCTCATACTGTGGCGCAAGTTAGCTCCGCCACAGTGACCCATTACAGTGTTAAGGAAAGTAGTAACCAGTCGTAGAAAGGTCAGCTGTTGAACCAGGAAGGAAACAGCCCGGATTTGCCGGAGCTCGTCGCAGCCTATGCAGACGCGACCGCAGCCGACAATTCCCTGGCCACGCGCCAACTGGAATCAGTTTTCGCGCATCATTTCTACAACCCACAGCTCTTTTCTGACCCGGAAGCCCACGGCGTTACCGAACACGTCGGCGCGTTTTACCGCATAGTCCGCGAGGTCACCGAATCGCTCGGCATGATGACGGCTGCGCACGATGCCGCCCTGAACTGGATGGTATGGGCATCCGATAACGACAACGTCCCGGAGTACTGGCGCGCCCGGGCACGGCTAGCGGCGGATGAAGCCCGCCGCTACACCACCTTTATCGCCGATGGCCCCACCTCTGCTGCCGCAGAGACCGAAATCCCACTCATCGCACGCATGAGCAGGGAGATCACCTCGTACCGGGCACTCGTGCTTGCCGACGATCTGGATGCCCCAACCAGCAGTCACAGCGCGGTGACCACGGATGCGGATGGGCCGCGGCCGCAGGAATCGTCGGCAAGCGAAGAAGCGGAGGAGCCGTTTAGCCCACGCCAGTGGAAGAAGCGGGCGGCACTGACTGACGCGCTGATTCGGATTGCAAGCGCCCTGCGAAAGGTCAACCGCGAGGACTTGGCACGGGAGCTGCACGAGATGATTCGTGCACTGCCAAATGAGGATAAGTTTGAGTCGATTGCGCTGGCGAAGACTCTGACGGAGGCATCACTGCTGCACCGAGCCGGGAAAGTCGTCGACGCAGCGCGACTTTGCGCCTCACAGCTCAATGCAATCGGTAACCGCTCCGTAATCGCGGGCCTTGAGCTGAGGCAGAATTTGGCACGGTACTCGATAGAGACAGGTAATAGCGATACCGCGTTCCGAATGCTGTCAAACAACGTGGCAGTCGCGGACCAGCACAGACTGGACACTGACTATATTCTCGCGGTTCGTGAGATGGCAGACATCAACTTCGAGGTGGCACACAACAAGCCCGATGCCGGGGAGATGCTGAAGCTAACTCAGCGCGCCCAGGATGTGTCGGCAGACTACCCCAACTGTGAAGTCACCATGGAAATCGCGCTGCTGAAGGCAACGGCACTGTACGAGCTCGGAGATTTCCACCATGCCGGCCAGGAAGCGGAGTCGGTTGCAAAGTGGTCTGAGCCTACCCAGGATTCCGCACGTACTGATTTTTCCTGTGCCATTGCGGCGGAATCGGCAGTCCAAGAGGGCAATACTGAGCATGCCGCAGTACTCTTCGACGCACTGGCCGATATTCGTGCCGGATACTCGTCCCCGATTTCGCCTGCGGAAACTCTGATGGATGCCGCACTATCACTCAGTAACGTGGGCGCTACAAGTGAACTGACTGACCACCTGATGGAACGCTCACGTGGCTACGTGGTTGGGTCCTGGGAATCGGCCAAGTGGCATGAAGCACAGGCGCTGTTGTGCTGGTCTGTGTGGGACAACGACGGCGTGTACAAGTACGCCGACGAAGCTGCCGAGCTTTTCTTAGAAGCCCACGCCCCTGCCGACGCCGCCCGCACACTGACCATCGCGGTGCGTGCTGCTGCTAGTGATAACAATGAGGAACGCGCCCGCCGGTTCGCGGTTCGCATCGGCGACCTAGTCGGCCCGGATCACCCGGTGCGCGATGAAGTTCGTGGACTAATGCGTAGCTTTTCAAACCCGGCTTAACAGCGCACCCGACTGCACAGGTCTGAAAAACAAAGCAGTTTTTGCATCTTCCCGATGCCACGGGCGAAGATAGTCCAATGGTCTGGTGGGAAGAAGAAAACTCTGAGTCTGGAATTCAAGTTGGCGATTGGGATACCGGCATCGCGGCCGACTACGCGTCAGGGAATTCAGAAAACGCATCAGCAACGGAGAACTCGTCCGAACCCCTGGACTTTCCTCCCCTGCCCAATCCGCTAAAGGCATTACCGGACTCACTTCCGGAGCTGCTGGTTATTTCCCGCAGGGCCGGTGCCACGCTCGACCACGTCACCAGTTGGCGCGCTGTCACCAAGTTCGCCCACACGCACTGGTTAGCCGACGCGCCTACCAACTCCCCCGATGTCGTTGGCGAATTCCACGCACTCAGGCACGCAGTCGCCGACCAACTGGAATTAGTAGAAGAAGCCGCTGCTGCACGCGCCGAGTGGCTGCGCTGGGCAACTGAGGCCAACATCCGCCCCGCGATCTTGCACGCACGCTCCTACGGAGCATTCGCCGAGGCAGAGGCCTTCATCGACGCCAACCCAGGTGATGCCATCACCGGCCGGCGCCCCGAGGACTCCGAAATCCCCGAGCTGATCAGGCTTACTAAGGACATCGTCGCCACCACTCCACAGCCCGGGGAGGCCTATTACTACCTGGTCAGCGCGGCTGTTGCTGGTGCCGCAGCATCGCTGGCGCGCCGGGCGGAAATCGCCGGTCAACTCTCTGAATGGTCCGCACGCTGGGCACCAAAGCGAAGCAGTTTTGATGACCGCAAGCTATTGGAGGCGCAGCTCGCGCACAGCCGTGGTGAGCTGCGCAGGGCCGCCCGCATCGCAGCCAGCGTCGCGGCAGCCCCTCAGTCGGAACCCGTCACCACGACGATTGAAGCTCGCCAATTCCTGGCTTTCCTCTCTCTGGAAGCTGGTGAGGAAGCGGAGGCAATCCGCCAGCTACGCCCAATCGTGCAGGCTGGTCTCGATGCAGGACTCACGGTCGCGGTGCTTCGCAGCGTGCGTCTGCTCTGTGCGCTTCTCAACGCCCACGGCGATTTCGCGGAATCCGCCGCAATTGCCCGCCGCGCGCTCGCCAGCGCCGAAGGCATTCCGGTCAACCCCATCACCATGGATATCCAGCTCGTTCTGGCCCGCAGTCTCCTCGACGCCGACGAGGTTGACGAGGCGCTGCGCTTTGCCGAACCAGTTGCGCACTGGTCAGCATTTACCGCCGATGAAGAACGCACCGACGCGGCTTTTTCTATTGCCTCCGCAGCCGCGGGTCTCGGCAATAATCCCCGCCAGGCGGCAAAGCTGCTCATCGAACACGGCGAGCACCTTGAACGCAACGGCGATACCAAGGGCGCTGCCAAGGCCTACCGCCAGGCTGCACGTTCCATCATTCATGTCATTGACCTGGTCATTTCCGAAGAGGGCTCCGAATTCACCGCCGAGATCGTCTCCGAGGACGCTTCCGCCGTCATTGACCACACGCTCAACGAGGCTGAGGACCTTCTGCTGCGTTCTCAGAAGCTCATCTCCGACGACTGGTCACTCGCCGACTGGCACGACGATGCCGCCTACGTCTTCTACTCCGCTGGCCGCGACACTTTGGCCATCAACCATGTGGAAGCCGCCGCGAAGGGCTACCTGCAGTCCGGCGATGGCGAGGAAGCCGCCCGCGCGCTGCTGGCGGGGGTTCGATACCGTCTCGACGCGGGTGATTCCGACGGTGCCGCCGCCTACGCCCGGCGCGTCGAAGAGCTTCTGCCCCGCGACGTGTGGGAAGGCCATCCTGTTCTCGATGCCCTTGACGTCATCATCATTCAATCGCTTGACGACGAATACTAGCGCCCCGCCCACTTCGGTGCTGGCGGTGGCACAAAGTAGAGTGTTAGGTCATGACTACTTCTGGTGATTCCGCGACTTCTAGCCCGCAGCAGCTTTTCGACGCCGCCACGGCATTGGCTGAGGAAAACAACCTCTGGGAAGCAGCCCTAACTCTGATGCAGGGGTTCGAGGAGCTCGGCGACGAGGCGGATGCTCCGCAGACCGACAGTCTGGGGCGCCCCATCCGTGGCTCTGCACCGAAGCTGATGGACAAGGCCGCGGACTGGTTGGATTTGCTGGATAACCTGGAGAAAGACGGCTTCGAGCCGACTGCGGACACCCCTCCGCGCCACTTGCGCTGGGCGATGTGGCACACCTTGAACGGCCAGGCAGAGATTCGTCGAGGACATCAGGGGCGCGCCATTGATCACCTGGAGTTGGCGGCGGGACTTTTCCAGTCCGATAACCTCAATATCCAGGCCGTGCCTCTGCTTGCACAAATTGCACAGTGCCACCTGCATTTGGGCGATGTCGCTGCTGCAGAGAAGGCGCTTTACCGCGCACAGGAAACCTGTGATGAGCAATCGCGGGAGCGCTGGGGGTCGGCACTAAGCGAGATTGGCGCGGAAATCGCCCGTCGCTTGTAGGCGAAGCTGCGAAGCGATACCGGGGGCTGATTCAGCTACTGCTCGTCGAAGTCGAGTCCGACATCGAACACCTTGGCCGAGTGGGTTAGCGCGCCCACAGCCAGGTAATCGACACCACAGGACGCGTACTCACGAGCCACATCGATGGTCAGTCCACCAGAGGACTCAAGCTGCGTGGCCGGAGAAATCTGCGAGCGGCGCTGCACCGCAATCTGGGTCTCCCAGACCTCGAAGTTGTCCAGCATGACGATGTCCGGCTTCATCGGCAGGATCTCATCGAGCTGTGCGAGGGTATCGACTTCCACCTCACACGGCAGCTCCGGGTACTGATCCCGCACCCTCTTCAACGCACCGGACACGGAACCGACAGCCACCACGTGATTGTCCTTAATCAGTGCTTCATCGCCCAAAGCGTAGCGGTGGTTAATTCCGCCGCCGCAGGTCACAGCATACTTTTCCAGGTTGCGCAGCCCCGGCAGCGTCTTTCGGGAATCGCGCACCCGCGCACCGGTGCCGATAATCGCGTCAGCCCACTGGCGCGTCGCAGTAGCTACACCACTGGCGTGCGTGAGGATATTCAGCATTGTCCGCTCAGCAGTCAGCAACCCCCGAGTCGGCGCAGAAATCGTTGCCAGCACTGTGCCAGGACGCACCAGGGTGCCATCTTCAACGTGCTTTTCGACGGTGAACTCACCCGAGATGACCTCCTGCAGCGTCCACTCCACCGCATCGATTGCCGCGATAACGCCCTCTTGCCGGGCCACCAGGCGGGCGAGTGCCTGCGCAGATGCCGAGACTGTCGACAGCGAGGTCACATCCGGCCCGAAGCTCATGTCTTCCTGTAGTGCCGTCCGAATGAGGCCACGGGTGATGTTTTCGTTCAGCACCCCGCGCAGAGTGTCCTTCTCAAGAGTCATGGTTAGCTAATCCCCATCCTTTTCAAACCAAGTGTGGCACCCCAAAGTATATGGTCGTGCCAATGCTGCTTCGACGACTTTCCTTGCGGCCACGACCTGAACCGATTGCGGGAGCCGATCGATAACCGCCAACGCCTGCCGCAAGCTCTGCTCATTACGCGTTACACCAGCGCCTTCCTGCATCGCCGTCTGCAACCGGAAAAGCTGCCGTGGTTCCAGTTCTGACCGTGGCTGAGGCAGGCTTTCAACGGCCGCTGCGAATTCCTCGTCCCCGACCGGCACAGCGTGTGTTTCAGCGACTTTTTCGACCACCCGCTTGCCGACGACCAGGCCCTCCAGCAACGAATTGGAGGCCAACCTGTTGGCACCGTGGAGCCCTGTTGCGGAGCATTCGCCGGCCGCATAGAGGCCCGGCACACTAGTTGCACCGAATGGGTCGACGGCAATACCACCACAGGTGTAGTGGACCGCCGGGGCCACGGGAATGAGGTCCTTGGTCGGATCAATCTCCGCTGCGGTCAGGCCCGCTGTGATCGTCGGAAAGCGGGCGGCGAAGTTGTCGATGTGACGTGCGTCGAGGAAGACGTGGTCCTCGCCGAGCTCGCGCATGCGAGTCGCGATGGCGCGCGAGACGATATCGCGCGGAGCCAGGTCCCCGCGAGGGTCAACGCCGGCGGTCACACTGTTGCCCCGGGAGTCGACGAGAATGGCTCCTTCACCACGGACAGCCTCGCTGATGAGATGGCGTCGGCCGGTGCCATCTGATGCCGAGCGCTCGTCATAGAGCACCGTCGGGTGAAACTGGATAAACTCCATGTCCCGAATCTCCGCGCCAGCATCGGAGGCCATGCCGATAGCCTCACCGCGGGCACCCGAGGGGGCCGTGGTCGCGCGGTAAATATGGCCCACGCCGCCGGTAGCCAGCAGAGTGGCGCCTGCTCGAATAGCTCCACCCCCACGGGGATCCGCTACCAGCGCCCCCAGCACGCGGCCGTCTTTGCCAACGATGAGCTGGCGCGCTGTGGCGTTTTGTAGTACTCGCACGCCGGTAACTGAGGCTTCTAGGGCGCGCTCGATTTCAGCACCAGTGGCGTCACCGCCGGCATGAATGATGCGCCGCGCGTGGTGTCCGCCCTCTTTGGTGCGGGAATATACGGCCGGGTTATCCCGCGCCGGGTCGAATGTAGCGCCTAGCCCTATCAGCCACTCGGTCGCCGCAGCGCCAGCACGGATGATAGAAGCCACGGCCCCTTCATCGCAGTGGCCGGCACCGGCATCGAGAGTATCCGCGATGTGGGAATCAGTGGTGTCATCGAACCCATTGGCCACATGGCCGCTGGGGTCGTCGTCAAGCCCGACGACCGCGAGCCCGCCCTGTGCGAGATTCGTGGCCGCATCGGCGAAACGTAGCTGTTTGCGGGCACCGACGCGCCACTCGACGCTGTCGATAACCAGCACGTCGAGGCCGAGCTCAAGGGCCCGACGCGCAGCACTGAGCCCTGCGACTCCCCCGCCGATGACGAGGAAGTCACACGTCAGTGTCCAACTGTCGAATGATGGGCGCAGACCAAACGTGTTACTCGCCTCCGCCTGGGTTACCGATGGCGATCATGCGCTCGACAGAAGCGCGTGCCTTGTCGGCGACATCCGGCTCGACATCGACTTCATCAGTGCCCTCAACGAGGCAGCGCAGCAGAGCCGCCGGAGTGATGAGCTTCATGTACGAGCAGGAAGCGCGGTCGTTGACCGGCTCAAAGTCGACATCCGGCGCGGCCTTGCGCAGCTGGTGGAGCATGCCCACCTCAGTGGCCACGAGCACCTTGCCGTTGGGCTTGTTCTCCTTCAGCTTCTGCGCCTCGGTCAGCATCTCGCCGGTGGAGAGCATCTGCACGCGCTCGGGCTCGATGGTGCCTTCACCTGCGAGGTAAATCGCAGAGTTCGCGCAACCGCACTCCGGGTGAATGAACAGCTGCGAATCGGCGTTCTCTTCCGCGCGGTGCGCGAGTTCCTCACCGTTGATGTTGGCGTGGACGTGGCACTCACCAGCCCATACCTTGATCTTGTCGCGGCCGGTCTCACGGCGGACGTGTGCGCCGAGGAACTGATCCGGGTTGAACAGGATCTCCTGGTCTTCCGGGATGGACTTGACCACGTCGACGGCGTTGGAGGAAGTACAGCAGATGTCGGTCAGAGCCTTTACGTCTGCCGTGGTGTTGACGTAGCTGACTACCAGTGCGCCGGGATTCTCTGCCTTCCACTCGGCCAGTTCATCTGCGGTGATGGAGTCCGCCAGGGAGCAGCCGGCGCGCTCGTCCGGAATAAGGACGGTCTTCTCTGGGCTCAGAATTTTGGCGGTTTCCGCCATGAAGTGGACACCACAGAAGACGATGACGTCGGCATCGGTTTCCGCAGCGATGCGGGAAAGTCCGAGGGAGTCGCCTGTGTAATCGGCAATATCCTGAATCTCCGGCAGCTGGTAGTTGTGCGCAAGAATTACGGCATTGCGTTCGCGGGCGAGGCGCTTAATCTCCTGGGCCCAGCGCTCATCTGCAATTACGCCACCGTAGCGGCCATCTTTATCGACTACCGATTCGTACAGATCCGATTCAAGGCGCGGCAGGCTGGAAGCATTGGCCGCAAGGCTGGTATTCACGGAAAACTACGTCCTTACTTCAATGGGCTGTGGCTACGACCGGAGAAAACGCCGTCACCGTTACCGGCAACGGTCCCCGGAGGCATTCGCAGCGGACTCAAACGGGCAAGTGCAAGAGACCTAAGCTCGCCACACAATATCGAAAAAGCCCCTAATCGGGGCGAATACTGACATCGAGGACGAACCTATTTCCCAAAATTGTAAGGCTTGTATAAGCCTATTTCCCAATAACTACCCCTGTTCAGTAGGAATTAGTGCTTTACGACGGCTCCCGCGCAGAACCTCACCGTCTCACTTAGTGACCGAATCTGCGTCCGCAGCATTGTCTGCAGCGCTCTCGTTGCCTTCCGTGAAGTCCGTTTGGAACAGCACCCGGGACCACAGTGCGAGCATGGCAACCAGTGGCGCGACCAGCAGTGCTACATAGGTTTTGAAGTCTGGAATCACCGAGAACTTATCGCCCGGCTGCATTCCCGCCAGATCCGGCTGGAGCAATGCCGCAACCGACTGACCGACGAGGTACGTCACTGCTGCGCTCATCAACGCGGAGAAACCTGCCCATCCAATTGCCGTGAGCATCTGCACAGGAGTCGTGATGGCACGGTTTCGGAAGGTAGTAATTCCCAGCACCAGGCCGCTGATGGCAGTGACAGCAACAAACCAGAGCAGCCCGATAAAACCAGCGTCAACGGTTTCCTGAATAATCGCCAGTTGGTTATCTGGGAGCATTTGCACCTGCTGCTTGGGGCGCAGGAATGCCCAGGCCACTCCGGCTATCGTTCCCGTTACAACGGAGAAGAGAACAATACCCGAGGCCATTGCCACGCTCTGCTTTTCAACGTGCGGGACTCGGGTATTTTTCATGGTCATAGTTGACTAACTTACCTCACGGCGCACATCCAGTACTAGCGTGCCCGAATGGCGCACTAGCACAACCAGCGCCTTTTATCGCTGCTCCAACATAACGGAGTCCACTTCGCCGTGGCGCGAGCACTTTGCAGTCCAGCCGTCCGGACGCACCTGCACCACCATCCGGCGCCCACAGAGCTGGCAGAATCGAGGCGCCTCCAGTCCAGCTTTTGCACCATAGGAGCGTTCGCGCACTTCACCAGCTTCGAGGTCGGCGCCGGTAAAAGGATCGAACTTGGGATCGTCTCCCAGCACCATGGCCTGGAGCAGCTCCGTGGAGTCGACTTTCTTACCCCGCGTCGCACGCGGGCTAGATGTCCGAGGCTTAGACAGTTGCATTGAGGGCCTTAATTGGAAGTCGTACCTTGCCAAGCATGTCCAGATCCTGCTCCGCCGGACGGCCCAGCGTGGTCAGGTAATTACCGACAATGACAGCGTTGATACCGCCGAGCAGCCCCTTTTCTGCGCCCAGGTCGCCCAGGGTGAGCTCACGACCACCAGCAAAACGCAGGATGGTCTTCGGCAGAGCCAAGCGGAAGGCACCGATGGCACGCAGTGCGTCCTTGGCTGGCATCGGCTCGCGACCGGCGAACGGAGTGCCCGGACGCGGGTCGAGGAAGTTCATCGGCACCTCGGTCGGGTTGAGCTCCGCCAGGTCCTGAGCGAACTCGGCACGCTGCTCAAGGGTCTCTCCCATACCCAGGATGCCGCCACAGCAGACCTCCATACCGGCTTCGCCGACCATACGCAGGGTGTCATGACGTTCTTCCCAAGTGTGGGTGGTCACGACCTGCGGGAAGTAGCTCTTGGCGGTCTCGAGGTTGTGGTTGTAGCGGTGAATACCAGCCTTGGCCAGGCGATCCACCTGCTCCTGCGTCAGAATGCCCATAGAGGCGGCCACATTAATGTCCACCTCTGCCTGAATGGCGGCGACAGCCTGTTCCATCTGGCTGAGCAGTCGCTCGTCCGGCCCCTTTACTGCAGCAACGATGCAGAACTCAGTCGCACCCGACTTTGCGGTCTGCTTAGCGGCGTCCACCAGCGCCGGGATATCCAGCCATGCCGAACGCACCGGGGACTCGAACAGACCCGACTGCGAACAGAAGTGGCAGTCCTCTGGGCAGCCGCCAGTCTTCAGCGAGATAATGCCTTCAACCTCGACCTCTTCGCCGCACCACTTCAAGCGCACCTCATGCGCCAGTGCCAGCAGATCCTCGATGCTGTCGTCATCGAGGTTCAGAACTGCCAGGGTCTCCTCATAGTTCAGCCCCTCACCGCGGCCGAGCACCTTTTCTCGGGCGAGTTCCAAAATGTCCTGCTGCTGTTGAGTCATGGGGGTGATGCTCCTTGAGGCTGGGGATAAAACTTGAACACCGTTTCAGAAGTTGTTCAGTTATCAAACTTAATACCGCAGCTACAGAATGTCGAACAGGGTTCAATTCCCGTCGTGTCGCGGATTTACGCTCCCCATTTCAGCCTTGAGACATCTTCCAGATGATTCTTCTTTCGTCTACGGTAGGCAGTGTGCAATTGACCAAGGACATCATTGTCGACGCAGCTCTCACCATTCTCAACGAGTACGGACTCGGCGATCTCACGATCCGCCGCCTGACTCGCCACTTGGGTACCGCCGCTGGCGCAATGTACTGGCACTACCCTTCCAAGCAGGCACTGCTGGGCGCCGTCGCTGACCGCATCTTGGCTCCCTGCACAGAGTTTTCCGCCACAGGCGATTGGCGTGCCGACATCGAAGCCGTCGCCGAGCTGCTCTACTCCTGCCTCACCGCTCATCGGGATGGCGCCGAGGTCGTCTCGGCCGCGCTCGCTACGGGCACCGCCACGATTCGCCCCGAACAACTGCTTGCCGACGTCCTGGAGAATGCATCCGAAACCTCCATCAGCACCCCATCAGCGGGTGATACCGCGTCTGTCCTCGTGTACTTCATTCTCGGTGCGACAGTCGACCAGCAGACAGCCATCGCGCTTAATCTAAATGGCGCCAAGGGCGTTTCCGACAATGGTGATGCCAGTGGCGAGAACACCGCCGGTAAGGACGCTGAGGTCGCGACTTCCCCTGAAGATACGGCTACACAGACAAAAGAGCTCGGCCGCCAGCGCATTGCACTGGGAACCGAGCTCTTTATCGCCGGAATTGCGGGGGTTGCGGGGACTAAGGGAATTGCAGGTCACTAAGCCCCGCTGAAACAATCACGCTCACGGTCACGCCCCGGCGCTAGAGCACCAGAGCTGCTACCCAACCAGCTGCCAGCAGCGGCAGGTTGAAGTGCAGGAAGGTCGGAATAACCGAATCGCGAATGTGGTCGTGCTGCCCGTCGGCATTGAGACCCATCGTCGGGCCGAGCGTCGAGTCCGATGCCGGCGAACCAGCATCGCCCAGAGCACCTGCAGTACCAATGATGGCGACGGTAGCCATCGGCGAGAAGCCCAGCGATACACACAACGGCACATAGATGATGGCGATAATCGGCAGCGTCGAGAAGGACGAACCAATACCCATCGTGACCACCAGACCAACGACCAGCATGGCGAATGCAGCGGCAGGCTTGTTGCCCGCAAACAGCTCTGCAGTAGCGGTCACCAGCGGCTCGATCTGGCCGGACTCCGACATCACCGAGGCGAAGCCCTGTGCAGAAATCATGATGAAACCAATCAGGGCCATCATCTTCATACCGGCGGTGAACACGTCGTCCGCCTCACGCCAGCGCACGGCGCCGGTGAGCATGAAGATTGCCAGACCAGTGAGTGCACCAATCAGCAACGGATCGGCATCGGTCTCCATAGAATTCATCACAATCTGGACGACGAAAGTCACCACGATTGCAACGAGAGCAACGATAACTCGGTACTTCGACACCGGTTCGTCAGACTGGGTTTCTGCGTGTGAGGACTGGGCAATCGGCCGATCTTCGTAATGCCGTGGCTTCCGGTAGGAGAAAAATACGGCAATGGCCAGACCGGCCAGCATGCCGAGAGCCGGGATGCCCATCGTCATCATGATGTTGATATTGGAAACATCAAGGCCAGCATTCTCGATGTTCCCCAGCAGGATGTCGTTCAGGAAGATAGAACCGAATCCGACCGGAACCCACATGTAGGTGGTGACCAAACCGAAGGTCATCACACTGGTAATCATTCGACGGTCGATGTTGAGGCGGTTAAATACCGGCAACAGCGGCGGAATAATCAGCGGGATAAACGCAATGTGAACTGGGATGAGGTTCTGCGACATGATCGCCATGGCCAAAATGCCGGCGACCATGCCCCACTTGGTCCATGCCTCTGCCTTAGATTTAGCGCCTTCATCCTCCGTGCCGATCTTGGCAATCAGCCAATCGGCCAGCAGTTTGGGCAGCCCGGAGGATGCCACTGCCATGGCAAAGGCACCCAGCATGGCATAGCTCAGGGCAATCTTCGCACCACCAGAGAGGCCTTCCTGGAAGGCAACCATTGTGGCATCGAGCCCCATACCGGCGGAAAGACCACCGACTAAGGCGCCAATAAACAGCGCTAGCACAACGTGTACCCGGCAGACCGCCAGGATTAGCATCACCAAAACGGCGAGAAGAACGGCATTCATAAGGAAAATATTAAGGCAACCTTAAGTATTTCCAGCAACCGGGGCTAGAAAGATTTCACCCCAAAATCTTTACACCCCGGCTAATGCGGCTAATCAATCGAGACGAGTCCCTGGCCGCCCTGCACTGCGTCGCCGACTTCAACATGAATAGAGCCGACGGTGCCTGCAGCCGGGGCCGTAATCTCGGTTTCCATCTTCATTGCCTCGAGAATGAGCAGCACCTCCCCAGCCTCAATCTTCTGGCCTTCCTCGACCAAAATCTTGCTGACCGAACCTGCCAGTGGCGCCACCACCGAATTGGCGGAGACACCCGAGACACTAGCGGTGGCCGGCTCAACGGAAGCGCTCGACGATCCACCCAACACGATGGGCGAAAGACGCTTGGGCTCCTCAACTACTTCAACGTCGACATCGTAGGCAATGCCGCCGACAGTCACTTTCAATTTCATGGCTCAACAATCCTCACGTAACAAAAGTCAATGAGTCAGACTCAATTAAGTCGGTTATCGAAAATTTCCAACTAACGCAGGTTGTGCTGCTGCTGGATCTGGCGTCCCTGCGCAGCCCACGTCTTATGGCGGTTGTATCGAATTGCCTTCACCTTGCCGCGATTGCCCAGGTACGCAGACACCGCTGCCGAAATGGCGATGACAGTATCCTCGGGGATATCTGCGTCCACGCGTTTGCGCAGTTCAGCCAACTCGCTCTCTGCCTGATTCAGTCGTGCCGTGGCCTTCTGCAAGCTTGTCGAGGTCGCATCCAACCGGTCGGTCAGTTCAGCGACGAGCGCTCGCAGCTCCTTAATCTCACCGATGCCGTCAGACATTACTGTGGCCCCAATCCGTGCTTCTTGGCCGGGCGAACCTCGCGCTTGTTACGCAGAACCGACAGTGCGTCAGCCACACGCAGGCGGGTTTCCGCCGGGTCAATCACGTCGTCGACCAGTCCGCGCGAGGCGGCGACATACGGCGTCGAGAAGCGTGTCTTGTATTCGGCGATACGCTCGTCGCGCACGCGCGCCTGCTCTTCCTCGTCGCCCGCGGCGGCAATTTCCTTTCGGAAGACCACGTTGACCGCACCCTCTGCGCCCATCACCGCAATTTCCGCGGTCGGCCATGCGAATACATAGTCCGCGCCGAGGTCCTTCGAGCACATCGCCAGGTACGCACCGCCGTAGGCCTTACGCATGACGACGGTCACCTTGGGCACAGACGCTGCGGAGTATGCGTAGAGCATCTTTGCGCCGTGGCGGATGATGCCGCCATGCTCCTGGGTGACGCCCGGCATGAAGCCAGGAACGTCAACCAGGGTGACCAGCGGGATGTTAAAGGCATTGCAGAAGCGGATGAACTTTGCGCCCTTGTCCGAGGAATTGATGTCCAGCACACCGGACATCACGTTCGGTTGGTTGGCGACAAAGCCCACGGTACGACCCAAAACTCGACCAAAACCAACGACTAGGTTGGTGGCAAAACCCGCCTGGCACTCGAGGAAGTCGCCATTGTCGGCGATACGGATTATGACCTCGCGGACGTCGTAGCCCTTCTTGCCATCGACGGGGACGATGTCGCGGAGCTCTGGATCCGGCTCGGCGTCGAATACCGGATCCACGATTGGTGGCTCTTCCGTGTTGTTCTGTGGCAGGAAGCTTAAGAGCTTCTGCGCAATCAGGATGGCCTGCTCGTCATCGTCGGCAACGAAGTCAATATTGCCGGCCTTGGCCATGTGCGCATCAGCGCCACCGAGCTGCTCGGAGGTGACTTCCTCGCCGGTCACCGACTTAATAACGCCCGGGCCGGTGATGAACATCTGTGCCTTGCGAGTCTGAATAATGAAGTCGGTCAGCGCTGGCGAGTAGGCAGCGCCTCCAGCACATGGGCCTGCAATGATGGAAATCTGCGGCACCAGACCGGAAAGCCAGACATTGTTGTAGAAGACCTGGCCGTAGCCCGACAGAGAGTCAATCCCCTCTTGAATGCGAGCACCACCGGAGTCGTTGATAAACACGAACGGAGTGCCGTTGTCGGCAGCAGCGCGCATGGTGGCCGCAACCTTGCGGGACTGCGTTTCACCAGCGGAGCCACCCATGACCGTGAAGTCCTGGGAGGCCACGTGCACTGCCCGGCCGAGAACCGCGGCAGTGCCGGTGACCACACCGTCGGCAGGCGCGTCGGCAGTATCCATGCCGAAGTCGGTGGTGCGGTGAGTCATGAACATGCCGGTTTCACGGAAAGTGCCCTCGTCGACGAAGTTGTCGATACGCTCGCGGGCAGTCATCTTCCCACGTTCGTGCTGCTTGGCCTGGCGGGCTTCACCGCCACCGGCCTCAACACGGCGACGCTGAGCATCCAAATAATCCAGGCGCTCCGCCATCGAGGCGTCGACGCCCGGCGCGACGGCATCCGCCGAATTCGGCTGGTTTGCTGAACTTTGCGACATTGCTATCTCTTCTCCCGATGTTCCTAGGCGGGTTCCACCTGGACGGTCTGTGAGCGACCGCCAACGGTGACCTTGTAGCGAATTGGCTCGCGAATGGCATTGGCAGCACCTGAGGCTTGCTCCGCCTCGCGCTTGAGCTGTTCGGCAGTCTTACCGACGTTCTTCGGCCCTTCGCCGCGCGTGGTGAAGAATCCCGGTGCGACGGATGGGAACAGTGCGTTGGTCAGGACGTCCTCGGCGGTGCCGTTGTAACCGTCGAGCTCCTTGGCCTGCTTGACCAGGTCGTCCCACTCTGGTTCGAGGAGATCAGCCGGGCGAACCGTGATTTCTTCCTTCTTGGTCTGTTCCGCTGCCTGCTTAATCAGCTCTGGGTTGCGCTCACCAGGACACTGCCCGTAATAGCCGAGCATGAGGTCGGCGAACTCAGCCGTCATAACCTTGTAGCGTCCCATCAGCACGTTAAACACAGCTTGCGTGCCGACGATCTGCGAGCTCGGAGTCACCAGCGGCGGGTAACCGGCGTCCTTTCGGACAATCGGTACTTCACGCATGACCTCTTCGACGCGGTCACCCGCGCCCTGGGCCTTGAGCTGGTTTTCCATGTTCGACAACATGCCACCAGGAATCTGCGACATGAAAATGTCGGTATTGACCAGGGTTTTCGACTCGAACTCTGCGTACTTCGGACGCACCTTGCGGAAGTGGTCACGAATGGTGATGAGGTTATCCATGTTCAGGTCGGTGGTGTAGTCGGTTCCCTCCAACATTTCCACCAGCGACTCGGTCGGGTTGTGCCCCGGGCCCAGCGACATCGACGAAATTGCCGTGTCCACGACATCCGCACCAGCTTCGATGGCCTTCATCAAAGTCACCATCGTGACACCGGTGGTCGAGTGACAGTGGACGTTAATCTGGGTGTCCTCGCCGTACGTTTCCTTGATGCCGCGGATGATGTCGTAAGCCGGCTGGGGTTTCAGCAGCGCTGCCATGTCCTTCAACGCAATGGAGTCCGCCCCCATATCCAGTAGACGACCAGCGAGCTTCACGTACCCGTCGACGTCGTGAAGCGGAGACGTCGTATAGCAGATCGTGCCCTGCGCATGCTTGTCGACGTTCTTGACCGCGCGCATGGCGTGCTCGAGATTGCGTGGGTCGTTGAGCGCGTCGAAAACACGGAATACGTCCATACCGTTTTCAGCGGACTTCTCGACGAACTTGTCAACCACCATGTCCTCGTAGTGGCGGTAACCGAGAAGATTCTGGCCGCGCAGCAGCATCTGCAGGCGACTATTCGGCATCAGCTTGCGGAATGTCCGCAGGCGCTCCCAGGGATCTTCATTAAGGAAGCGGATGCAGGCGTCAAAGGTTGCGCCGCCCCAGCACTCCACACTCCAAAAACCGGCCTTGTCCATTTCTTCACAGACATCGACCATGTCTTCCATAGCCATTCGCGTTGCCATGAGGCTCTGATGAGCGTCTCGGAACACTACTTCCGTTACACCAATGGTTCGTGGACTCATAACTCCAAAAGTAAAGGCCTTTGGGAATCTTCGCGCGTTGGTGACCGCGAATATTGGTGATTCGGCGCCCGCCAAGGTGCGTTTAGAGTGTCAAATTGCCCACTTGCAGGGTTAAATACTTATTTTCGCGCGAAGTTTATGCTCTTAACCGTTCGACTCGAATTTTTCCTTGGGGGTCGTTTTTGCGAATTGCGCTCGACAGATGGGACGGATGGCGCGCCCACACGGGACCGAAAAAGGCTCATGTTTTTTACAAAACGGTTAAGGTAGTCACATGAACCAAGCAAATACAGTCGGCGATTATCAAGTATGGCCGGGTGAGCCTTACCCGCTCGGATCTACCTACGACGGCGCTGGCACCAACTTTGCACTCTTTTCCGACGTTGCGGAAAAGGTTGAGCTTTGTCTGATTAGCGCCGAAGGCGAAGAAACACGCATTGAGTTGGAAGAAGTCGATGCGCATATCTGGCACTGCTACATCCCGTCTATCATGCCGGGCCAGCGCTACGCCTACCGCGTACACGGCCCATTCGATCCGGCCAACGGTAAGCGTTGCGACCCCAACAAGCTGCTGGTCGACCCATACGCCAAGGCTTTCGACGGCGAATTCGACGGTCACCCATCACTGTTCAACTATGACATTCATGACCACTCGAAGCGCAACACCGAGGACAGCCTGGGACACACCATGACCTCCGTGGTCATCAACCCATTCTTCGACTGGGGCGCTGACCGCGCACCTCGCACGCCGTACAACGAGACCGTGATTTACGAAGCCCACGTCAAGGGTATGACCATGACTCACCCGGATATCCCGGAGGAGCTACGTGGTACCTATGCCGGTCTCGCGCATCCGGCAATTATTGACTACCTCAAGGACCTTGGTGTCACGGCTATCGAACTGATGCCGGTCCACCAGTTCCTCCAGGACGACCACCTGCGCGAAAAGGGGCTGCGCAACTACTGGGGCTACAACACCTTCGGTTTCCTAGCACCACACCAGGACTACTCGGCTTCCCAAAAGCCAGGCGGAGCAGTCAGCGAGTTCAAGGGCATGGTGCGCGCATTTCACGATGCCGGCATTGAGGTTATCCTCGACGTGGTCTACAACCACACCGCCGAGGGCAACCACATGGGCCCAACCATCTGCTTCCGAGGCATCGACAACGAGGCCTACTACCGCCTGGTCGAAGGCGATCGCCAGCACTACATGGACTACACCGGCACCGGTAACTCCCTGAATGTGCGCCACCCACACTCGCTGCAGCTGATTATGGATTCGCTGCGCTACTGGGTCTCCGAGATGCATGTCGACGGCTTCCGCTTCGATTTGGCATCCACCCTGGCTCGAGAATTCCACGATGTGGATCGCCTCTCCGCCTTCTTTGACTTGGTGCAGCAGGATCCGATTGTCAGCCAGGTCAAGCTCATCGCAGAACCGTGGGATGTCGGCGAAGGTGGCTACCAGGTCGGTAACTTCCCACCGCAGTGGACTGAATGGAACGGTAAGTACCGCGACACCATCCGCGACTTCTGGCGCGGTGAGCCATCCACGCTCGGCGAGTTCGCTTCACGTATCACCGGCTCCTCGGACCTGTATGCAAACAATGACCGCCGCCCAACTGCGTCGATTAACTTCGTGACCGCGCATGACGGTTTCACCCTCAACGACTTGGTCAGCTACAACGAGAAGCACAATATGGCCAACGGCGAGGACAACCGCGATGGCGAGTCCCACAACCGTTCGTGGAACTGCGGTGTGGAAGGCCCGACCGACGACGAGCGCATCATTTCGCTGCGCGCCCGCCAGCGTCGTAACTTCCTGACCACTCTCCTGCTGTCCCAGGGCACTCCGATGATTAGCCACGGTGACGAAATGGGACGTGGCCAGAAGGGCAACAACAACGTCTACTGCCAGGACAACCGTTTGGCCTGGGTCGACTGGAATCAGACGCGTACCAACTCTGAACTGGTCGAATACACCCAGTTCCTGACTGAGCTGCGTGCGGAGCACCCAGTCTTCCGACGCCGCCGGTTCCTGCGCGGTGGCCCGCTCGGTGCGGAAACCGACGATCGTGACATTGCCTGGCTGACCTATGAGGGTCGTGTCATGACGACCGATGACTGGAACTTCGACTTCGGCAAGTCGTTGATGGTCTGGCTCAACGGCGATGCCATCACTGAGCCTGATCGCCGAGGTCACAGGATTGAAGATGACTCCTTCCTGCTGTGCTTCAACGCCCACCACGAGGACATCATGTTCCAAATTCCGGGCACCGAATACGCACACAGCTGGGAAGTCATCATCGACACCACAGAGATCACGGGTCGCCCGACCCGCGAGCGCATCGTTGAGCCAGAAGGCGAGCTCCGCGTGCCAGCCCGTTCTACCATCGTGCTGATCGAGCGGCACTAGCCGCATCCGCGTTGGGTGTAGGGGCCCGGGCCTGGGTTGGTTCCTACACAAAATCCCCTGTCGGCGGAAGACTTTTCTTCCACTGACAGGGGATTTTCGGCTCTGAGTTCAACTCAAAACAGGGTTTGGGTCAACACAGCACCGCGGGAGCCGAGCTGGCGTGAAGTCTTCTTACGCAGATGCGCGCATATTGAACTCCGCCTGAGAGTTCAACCAGTACTCCGGCTCGGTGTCAAAGTAGTCGGACAGTCGATTTGCGAGGTCAGTAGTGACCGCAGTGCGGCCGGTGCGAAAGCGCTCCAGAGTTGAGCTTGGCACGCCGATGGCAAGAGCCAGTCGGTAGATAGAGAGGTGTCGCGGCTCGAGGAAATTATCGTTCAAGATAGAACCAGGGTGCACAGGATGCGTGCTCAAAATGTTTACTCCTTATTTCATCGCTTCACTGGCATACGTTGTTTCCGCTTTGCCCTTCGCTTGAGCTCGAAAGCTCGAACGACCAGTTACCGCCGTTCGTCGAAAAGTATAAGGAGCGCCCGCTCAAAATGCATCCGGACATTTAACCCCCCAAAACATGTGGTTTTCAGGGGTACAGACACCCCCGCTGTCCGAACATCCCATAAATATTCCTATTTTTGTGGGCATTTCCACATTGTCGGAAGCCACATGTACTCGGCGACAGCCGCAGGTACCGCAGCCTCTATGAGGCTCAATCCGCCATCGGCGCTACCATCTAGTGCATGACTACGACCACGCCATCCTCCGAGCCCGCCGTCGTCTTCGAGCTCACCGGCGACACGGTGACTATTACCGCAGATGGGCTCCGCCTTACCCACACCATCAACACGGCTAGCACCGCCCCCGCGAAGCCCCTCCCGCTTGCCGACGTTGCCGAGGTCGCATCGGCAAGTAAAAACGGTGTCTACACTCCGGCCAACCGCTTCTTCCCCGGCACGGTAGACCTCGGGGTAGCTTTGCCAAAGGCCCGTGTGATGCCTCATCGTCAGGCAGCAGCGCAGTTGCTGGCAGACCTCATGGCGGAGATGGCCAAGAATCCGGAGTTCTACAATTCAGAAGATGCTTTTACTTCCACGTTGATGCCGTGGGTGGCACAGTGCGCGGCAGTCACCGAAGGCGTGAGTGCGGTTGAGGGCGCGGGCGACGTCGTAAAGCAGTCTGTGCCTTTTGCACCGCTTCCTACTGGGGATGAGGTTGCGGTGTCAAACATCGCACCGTTTGCGGCGTTCGATGTAGAGACAGCGAACGAAGACACCGGCTCGATTATTCAGCTTGGTGTTGCGGTCGTGCGTGGCGGGAAGGTGACGGAGCGTTATTCCTGGATGTGCCGTCCGCCAAAGGGGCTGGAGTATTTTGATGAAGCCAATGTCGCGATTCATGGCATCACGGCGGCGGATGTGGCCGGTGAGCCGTCATTTCCGGAGCAGCTGGCGAAGTTTGTTGACGTCGTTGGGGATTTGGACGTAGTTGCTCACAATGCGCGGTTTGATTTCACAGCCCTGTCGCGGGCGTGCCGGGCGGAAGGCATTCCAGCACCGAAGTTGAATTTTGCGTGTACTTATATGTGGGCTCGGCAGATGCAGTTGGGGCTGCCCAACTTGAAGCTGCCGACGTTGGCGGAGGCCGCGGGGGCGTCGCTGGAGAATCATCATGATGCGACGGCAGATGCGGTCGCATGTGCTGAGGTAGCGCTGTGGTTGATGGAGCAGCAGCGCGCAACATCGGTGGCTGATTTGAGCCAGAAGGTCTCGCTGAGCTTGGGCCAGATTGGCAGTGGACGAGTGCGGATGGTGCGCTATGACCCGGCTGGCGTCGCCAGCACTGGTGCCGGGACCAACGCGGGAACTGGTGCTGGTGCTGGTGCGCAGTCCGGCAGTTCCGCGCCGTCACGTCGGCCGCGTCGCAATGCGAAATGGGATGCGGCAAAGACACCGGACACCATTCCAGACCCGAATCCGGACGCGGATCCAAGCGGCCTGCTGTACCAGCAGCGGGTGACACTGACCGGCGATTTTGCACCGTATGACAAGGGTTTTCTGTGGGATAAGATCGCCTTTGCAGGTGCGAATATCAATAAGGGTGTCACGAAGAAAACGACCATTTTGGTCGCCGGTCCGTGGGATTCGGTGACGTCGAAGGAGAAGAGGGCTCGACAGCTGCAGGCCGAAGGCCAGGAAATCCAGATTTGGACTGAGAAGGAGCTCTTCACCGCACTCGGGCTGAATCCGGAAGAGGATGGCGCGTCCGAAGCGGGAGACACTGCGGAAGGAACACCTAGCGCCAGCACCGGGGACAACTCCAGTGAGTCGGTTCCAATGTTTGGTTCCACTTCCCTGCCGGGCGATGACGGAATGCCACCCTTCTAGGCCACGTTCACGAGAAAAAATTCGCATTCGGATGGCGGGTGCAGACTCTGGGGCTAGCTGCTGCCACAGCGGGCAGGCAGCAGCTTTTCCTGGTGGGCGGTATAAAGGGGAACATGAGTCGCCGACCAATTACGTCCACCTACCGTCTCCAACTCCGTGGCCCCAAGGCCGACCCAAACGGGCGCGCTTTCACGTTCGCTGACGCGGCTGAACAGGTCGGCTACTTGGCAGACCTCGGAATTTCACACCTGTATCTGTCGCCTATCCTCACCGCCGTACCGGAGTCTAACCATGGCTACGATGTCATCGATCCGACGACAGTGAACCCGGAGCTCGGCGGCATGGAAGAGCTGCAGAAGCTCGCGCAGGTGGCGCACAAGGCCGGTCTGGGCATCATTATCGACCTGGTACCGAACCACCTCGGTGTTGAGGATCCCAAGCTCAATGCCTGGTGGTGGGACGTTCTGACCTATGGCAAGGATTCTCAGTTCGAGCCATACTTCGATATCGACTGGCACGAGGACAACGGTGCCAACGGCAAGATGGGGTTGCCGGTTCTGGGATCCCCGGAGGATATCGACAAGCTGGAGCTCGACACCTCTGGCGACGAGCCACTTCTGCGTTACTACGACAACACATTCCCGGTGCGCCCCGGCACCGAGGACGGCACCCCGCAGGAAGTACATGATCGCCAGGCCTATCGCCTGATGTACTGGAAGGACGGGGTCATTGGCTACCGTCGATTCTTCAGCGTCAACGGCCTGGCCGGCATCCGCCAGGAAAACCCGGTGGTATTCGAGCACACACACCGCATCATCCGCGAGCTGCTAGCTGCGGACATCATTGACGGTGTCCGCATTGACCACCCAGATGGCCTCAGCAACCCATTCGGATACCTCAGTGAGCTGCGCCGTCTACTCGGCGATGACA
Organism: Corynebacterium sp. HMSC064E07; assembly: GCF_001815745.1. Classification (NCBI taxonomy): domain Bacteria; kingdom Bacillati; phylum Actinomycetota; class Actinomycetes; order Mycobacteriales; family Corynebacteriaceae; genus Corynebacterium; species Corynebacterium sp. HMSC064E07. Next base: position 99,991 of record NZ_KV821809.1, read on the forward strand.
AGTGGCTGGTTATCGAGAAGATTCTGGGTGCCGAAGAGCCACTGGATCCGAGGCTCCAGGTTGACGGCACCACGGGTTACGACGCCCTGCGTGAGTTCGACAATGTCTTCGTCAACCGCGACTCCCGAGACGCCATGAGTATGTTGGCTCTGCAGCAGTCCGGCTCAACCTGGGACAAAACTGCCGTGCAGGCAACTGCGCAGGCTCTCAAACACGATGTCGCAGCGCACGAGTTGGCTGCAGAAGTCCGTCGTCTAGCACGTGCCCTGCGCCGCGATAACTGGTCTATCAGCGGTACCAGCGTCAGCGATGAGGTACTTATCGACACCATCTGCAAGCTGGTCGCTGCCATGCCTGTCTACCGTTCGGACTATGTCTCCCTGTCACGAGTGGCTTCCACGGTCATTGGTGAAATGGCAGCGCGTTTCCCCTCGCGTGTCTTTGCTCTCGACCTCATTTCGGCAGGTTTGGTAGCCGGTGGTGAGGCCGCCACGCGGTTCGCGCAGGTCTGTGGTGCGGTCATGGCAAAGGGTGTCGAAGACACCACCTTCTACCGCGCCTGCCGCCTGATCAGCCTGAACGAAGTCGGCGGTGATTTGGGTCGCTACGGCATGTCGGCGGCGGAGTTCCACCTGTTGCAGTCGGAACGTGCTCGCCTCTGGCCACGAACCATGACCACGCTGTCCACGCACGACACCAAGCGCGGCGAAGATGTCCGAGCCCGCATCCTCCAGCTCTCCGATGTCTCCGGCGACTGGGCTGAAAATGTCCGCAACTGGATGGCCATCACCCCCGCCCCTGACGATGCCACCGGCTACTTCCTGCTGCAGAACATCATCGGAGTCTGGCCGACCGACGGCGTAATTACCGATGAACTGCGTGAACGCCTCCACGACTACGCCATTAAGGCCATCCGCGAGGCAGATGTGCACACCTCCTGGACGGAGCCGGTCGAGGAGTTCGAACTCGGCATTCGCAGCTGGATCGACGCGCTTCTCGACGGCCCCCTGACCGACTCCATCACAGAGTTCGTCCGCTCCATTGCGCCAGCTGCCCTGACCACGTCACTGTCGCGCAAGCTCCTCCAGCTTGTCGGCCCCGGCATCCCCGATACCTACCAGGGGACGGAGTTCACAGAGGACTCCCTGGTTGATCCTGACAACCGCCGGTTCGTCGACTACGATGCGCGCGTCGCGGCGCTGGATAAGGTTGCTCGCGATGAGGTCACGTCGGTAACTAAGAGTCCAGAGCACCCAGCTGAGCTGCCGGAGGACTTTACGGATGCCGATGCGGACGTCGCAAAGCTGATGGTGACTCACCACGGAGTGAAGCTGCGTGCGGAACGCCCGGAGTCCTTCGTCGGCGGCGCCTACCAGCCAGTATTCGCCGTGGGTGTCGGCGAGCGTCATTTGGTCGGTGCAGCACGTGGACCGAAGGGCGAGCCGGAAGATGTTATCGCGCTGGTGACGCGCCGTCCGCTGGGGCTGCAACGCGAAGGCGGTTGGGGCGACACTACAGTGACACTTCCCAAGGGATTCTGGACCGACCGTTTCACTGGCCATACTTGGTCCGGCACCATCGCCGTGGCTTCTCTGTTCAGCTCCTTCCCAGTAGCACTGCTGGTACGCGAGGACGATGACGACTAATCGAATGAAGGATTCGCTTCCCGACGATTCCCGCGACCAGACCCGCAAGACTCAGTTGGCGGAGGATCGAGAGGTTACACGTGCACTGCAGTCGAAGTACGACTCGTGGGCAACTCGGCACCCCACCGCCGCGCAGGACTTTGTCGATGCGATTAAAGAGATTCTCTCCGATGCCGGTTTGGCCTTTGACAATGTCACGGCGCGGGTGAAGTCTTTCCGCTCATTGCGGCAGAAGGCCCTGCGTCGTGAAGCGGACGGCAACTACGTCTACCCTGACCCGTGGCACGGTATCCACGACATCATCGGTGTGCGTGTAACCACGTACCATTCGACGGAGATTCCCGCGATCATGGATGCGCTGGGAGATTCGCTGACTGTGCTGCGTAGGATTGACAAAACTGCGGAGACACGAATCAGCGGCCGGTTGGGATACGGCTCCCAGCACTTGATCTGCAAGGTGTCGACGGCGGCGCCGTCAGAGCTAGCTCCATATGCGGATATGCAGTTTGAGGTGCAACTGCGCACTGTGCTGCAGCATGCGTGGGCGGAATTTGAGCACGATATTCGCTATAAGGCCCCTGAGGGAGCGACAGACCCGCGGATTGATCGAGCTTTTGCGCTGGCCGCTGGCCTTATTGAGCTCGCGGATCAGCAGTTCGACCAAGTCGTTGCCGTGCTGGAGGAATCCACGCCGGACGATTCCGCGCAGGGAGAGGGCAAACAGCCCTCAGCTCCGGCAAAGACCACAGCCGATGACATTGTGGTGACTGAGGAAACCCTACCCGGCGTGCTGACGATGCTGCTTCCCGATGCGCCCCGATCGAAATCAGAACATTACGGCTGGGCAGAAGAACTGCTGGAGCGCAATGGCATTCGCACTGTCGGGCAGCTGCGAGAGCTACTTAATCCGCAGCGCCTCAGTGCGGTAAGCAAGGCCATGAAGTACCGCTTTAACCCAGGCCATGTGCGTGTTATTGATGACCTACTACTAGCGGCTCGCGGTGAAAAGCACATCAAGGCCACTGCGGATACCAGCCATAACCCGAAGCGTCGACCAGCCCGTTTGCGCGCACGGTTGCAGCAACTAGCGGAGGCCGGGATGCCTATGAGCGACGTCCCCGAAGACGATCGAGCTGACGGCGATCGCGCTTCGTAGGCCGCCCGGCACCGCGGTCGCGCGTCGGCATCGATGCGAGAATCTCCCTCGGGGGCGGCGGCGGAGAGTGGTCGATATAGCACTGCCTGGCCACCGGAGCTCCGACCCGCTTCTTCACCGTCTTGGTGACCTCAACAATGTGTTCGCGGTGGTTTGCCCACAGTCGCACTCTATCCCCTGGAACGACCAGAACTGAGGGTTTCACGGCTTCGCCGTTGACTTTGACGTGGCCGCCACGGCACGCATCTGCGGCCAATGAGCGAGTTTTCAGCAACCTGACCGCCCAAATCCAGGCATCAATACGCACTGGCTCGGTAGACAATTGCTGCTGAGCAGGCATTTACTGCGGATCCTTGTAGTTCACAATCCGCTGAACCTTTTGCCAATTGAGAAAACCACCGACCAGGCCGACTACTGCCAGGATGAGGAATAGAGACATGCTTCCGGCTAGAAGTCCGAGCACTGCACCGCCGACGACACCACTGCCTGCCCATACAACGGCATTGCGGGAGTACTTTCGCACCGCGTTCTTGCGGAGCTCAATGGGGTTCTGAGGTTGGGGCTGAAGATAGCTCATGGAGTACATATTAGAGCGTTCTGGTCGCCCTGACGCATCGCATAGGTCGATAGGGCGTACAATTCGGGAAAAATTTCTACAGCTATAGCAAACCTGCTAGATATTCCTATTTGGGTAGGTAATTAACACAATGGCGTAGGTTGATTGCTAGTGTTAGTCCTATGACAGAAACTGTCCGCCCCCGCCACCGCATGGTCGACCGCGTTGCGGCGATCCTCGAACTCGTTGCGCGCTCTAACGAAGGTCTAACCCTCACTGACATCGCCCACACGCTGAACTATCCGCTCAGTACCACGCAGGGCCTTGTCAACGGTCTGACTGTGACAGGTTACCTTGACGAGTCCAACAAGCGTTACACGCTCGGCATGGCGCCGTTTCTGCTCAATGTCATGGCCGGTCGTCGCATGGTCAACGTTCCGACGGCTGAGCTCGAGGCGATTCACAACGAAACTGGCTTGATTACCGTGCTGGCACTGCCGGTTGGTGGCAAGCTTTTCTACCTCAAAACCGTCGGTGAATCCATGCGCTACCAGTACCTGACGGAGAACTTCCTGCCGCGCTCGCTGTTGCGCACCTCTGCAGGTTGGGTTTTGATGAGTCGGTTTGAAAAGCGCGAACTGTGGTCCTACCTGAACTCCGCGCGGCCGGAAGACCAGGTCTATGTGGATGATTTCCTCCGCCAGGCCGGGGAAATCGCTGAGACCGGCGTCTGTGCTGCCCCGGGTATTGCCGAAGGCGGTGGCGTTGACGGTGTCTCTATCGCAGTGGAGGAAGACGGTGCTACTGTCGCGGCGGTCTGCGTTTTCGGTCGGCCAGAAAAGATTGCGGAAAATAAGGACGAACTGGTGGAAATTCTCAAGCGCCATCGCGGTGCACACAACGGCGAGGAATCCCCGAGCCAGGGTTAGTGGCTGTTAGGCGCGCAGCTCCCACCAGATTTCGCCACCGTCCGTAGACGGCTCGCTAGCCCCCTTAGTCAGCGCCTGCAGTTCGCCGTCAAGCTGGGCAACCCCATCGGCAGTCACCGCGATCGAAAACTCCACGTTCTGGCCCCACCTCGTTTCCACGATCTCATAACCACGAGCACGCAATTCCGCTTCGATGCGACCGGCATCTGCGGCGGAGACACTGACTATTCTCAAGGCTCTTTGCACGCGTCGCATGCGCGTGACTTTTTCTAGACACTCTGAGACCGAATCTGAATAGGCCCTCACAAGCCCACCCGTGCCTAATTTGATGCCGCCAAAATAGCGGATCACTACGGCGGTGACATTCGTCATTCCAGAGCCCTGGAGCACATCGAGCATTGGGCGCCCTGCCGTGCCACCAGGTTCACCGTCATCTGAGGATCGCTCCACCCGATTCCCTCCGACGACCTCATGAATGTATGCGCTGCAGTGGTGGCGAGCATCCGGGTACTCCGCCTTGGCCAAATTGATGACCTCTCGGGCGCTGTCTTCGTCGTCAGCACGCGCGATCCACGTGATGAAGCGAGATCTCTTAATCTCGATTTCATTCGTGACGATGTCACCGCCGGCGGGAACAATCAGCTCGATGTCGCGCTGGTTCTGCGTCGCTTCGGTCGAAGTGGATGGCTCGGTGGTCATAGTGTCCATTGTTGCGTATGGGCTTCGTGCACACCCAATCACCGTCGCTCGCTACTATCTCGACTTCACCTTGGACTCACCTCAAATACGCGGTGTTCGAAAACGGTTCCCCTGTGCCAATCCGCTGACTGACCTACCATGGTGCCCATGAGCAACTACCGAGTCTGGGCCCCGTACGCTTCCGAAGTCCGTCTGCTGTTGGGCAATCCTGACGCGCCAGCGATTTTTGATATGCATCCAATCGCTGACGCCACCGATGGCTACGGCGCCAACTCTGGTTGGTTTGAAGCTGATGTGGCTCGTACACCGGGGGATCGCTACGCATTTTCGCTGCGGGCACATGCGGGATTCGGCGCGCCTGACGACGAATCGGGGGACCACTCCTCCCCCGCTGTCGGTGACTGGACAATACCGCTGCCAGATCCGCGTTCCCAGTCGCAGCCGGATGGTCCGCATGGTTTCTCCGAGGTCGTTGACCTGGGTGCCTATAAGTGGAAGGACTCGGCCTGGTCGGGCCGGATTCTGCCAGGAGGTCTGATTTATGAGCTGCATGTGGGCACCTTCAGCGATTCTGGTGATTTCGAAGGTTTGGTGGAACATCTAGACCACCTGATTGAGCTGGGGGTAACACACATTGAGCTGATGCCAGTGCAGCCTTTCGGCGGTGACCGCAATTGGGGCTATGACGGTGTGTCCTGGCACAGCGTGCACGAGGGCTACGGTGGCCCGCGGGGTCTACAGAAGCTAGTTGATACGTGCCACCGAAAGGGTTTGGCTGTCATCTTGGATGTGGTCTTTAACCACTTTGGCCCAGACGGCAACTATGTGGGGTTTTTCGGTCCCTACACCGCTGGTGGTTCGACGGGTTGGGGTGAGGTTGTCAACCTCACTGGCGACAACTCTGATGAGGTGCGTGCGTATATTTTGGATGCAGTGCGCCAATGGCTGGTGGATTACCACGTCGACGGTCTTCGTCTGGACGCAGTCCATGCCCTGCATGACGAGGGCGCATTCCACATTCTGGAGCAGATGCAGGTTGTCGCAGACACTGTCGCAGCCGAGACTGGTATTCCGCGTTCTTTGATTGCAGAGTCCGACCAGAATGATCCGCGTTTGGTCCGTCCGCGCGCCGCTGGTGGCTTTGGCCTCAACGCTCAGTGGGATGATGACGTCCACCATGCACTGCACACGCTAGTATCTGGCGAGGACCACGCCTACTACTCAGACTTTGGGTCGGTGGAAGCGCTAGCTAGTGCTTTGGAAACTGGCTTCTGGCATACGGGCACAATGTCGACGTTCCGTGGTCGCACTCATGGTCGTCTCTTCGACCTGTCTGTACAGCCCATGCATGCTTTCGTAACGTACACGACCACACATGATCAAACGGGAAACCGCGCTGTCGGTGACCGTCCGTCGATGAACCTCACTCCGGCGCAGCAGGTTTTAAAGGCAGCAGTTATCGCCTGCAGTCCTTTCACCCCGATGCTTTTCCAAGGTGAGGAATGGGGCGCCTCTACCCCGTTTGCTTTCTTCTGTTCCCATGAAGATCCGGAGCTGCAGCGGCTCACGCGCGAGGGACGCCTACGTGAGTTTGCCCGTGCCGGGTGGGATCCGAAGGAGGTATCCGACCCATCCGATCCAGAGACCTTTAACCGCTCGAAGCTCAATTGGCAGGAGGTCTCGGAGGGCTCGCACGCCACTATTCTGGCGGCCTACCGCGATCTCTTCGCGCTGCGGAAGTCACACCCGTCGCTTCGCACTCCGTGGTCGGCATCTGTAGTGACTGAGTATGACGAGGACAATCGTTGCCTCGTCGTTGTGCGCAGCCAGGATGAGCGCGAAATGGGTGCCCGAAACTCGGATGCCTTTGAAACTGTCGCTTTGGTTGCGAATTTCTCCGACGCCGAAACCAGCGTCAGCCTGGATTCCGAGTTCGGTTCCGCCCACCTGCTACACACTTTTGAGGACGCAGCAGCCAGCATCGTCAATGACGAAGCTGCTGGTCCCGAAATCTCGCTTCCAGCGTGGGGCTACGCTGTCGTCTCGCTCAGCTAGTCAGCCGGATTTTCAGCCTCGGTGTCGGACTCTTCCTCATCCGCCGCACCCGACTCGGGTGCTGGCCACGGCAACTCGGTGACATCACCGTGGAGGACGTGAGCCACCAACGCGTCTGCGATGAGAATATCGCTCATCACCAACGTCGGAACCAGGTCCGCCAGCTGAGCCCACATCGGAATCAGCTCACGGACAGCGGCGACACTGGCATCAGAGTTCTCAGCCTGAGTACGAGCCAATACGCGGGCAGCCACTGCAATAAGCAGTGACGTTCCCGGCACCAGAGTCCAGTGCAGCGAAGGATCATCCGCATCGATGCCGTCGAGCTTGTGGAAGCGCACATTGACCGCCTTGCGCAGTCGTGGAGACGCCTTCGATACCGTCTTAAACAACACCCGAGAGGCGGCGGCAAGCTGGGTCATGACACCGGATTCCACAATCTCAGCACGATTGCGTACCACTTCGTAGATTGCGGTGAAGCGAGCGTCATCGTCGGTCAGCGGACCCGGGACCATGCGGTAAGGATCAAAGACCTGCGACAGAATAGCGCTGGCCTGTGCTTCCGGCAGCGAGGTAATCTGCACCGAGCTCTGGTCGATAGTAGCGGACTCCAGGGTGGTGTCCTGGCCGCTGGCAGCAATGTCCAGCAGTCCCTGGCCACCAGTTGTGCGCAGGTAATCCAGCTGACGAGAACGGTCCACGCTCTCATCAGTGAGATCCGCCAATGCTGCCAATGCACCGAGCCACGGCACACGGCGACGCCCCGGCACTGGCTTAGTAGCGCTGAAGTCTCCCAGCACGAGTCCGGAGGCGATAAACATACCCGGCTGATCGTCGAGCGCGATGACTGAACGGTTCAACGCTGCCAGACCGGCGCGTGGTTCGGCACACAAGATCGCACCCAACCTAGGTGCGGCCAGCAGCGGATTCGCCTGCGCCATGTCGGTTGCACGACCAGCCCGCAAGGTCGCCAGTAGTGTCCACAAACGTGCGAGCTGATCCTGATTTAGCTCGCCCCACAGTTCCTGCGCGCGAGCAACGGGATCGGTGTCCTCGCCATCGAGGTCGATAGCCTCTGCATCATCGACATGATTCAGAATGGTCGACCCGGCCGCCGGCCACTGCGGGTGGCGTTCCTTTTCCACACCGAGAGTCACCTGCGCGACAAATGGGCCGAGGCCGCGGAGCTCGTCGGGAAGCTCGCATTCGCCCTCCACGACTTCGAGGGCGACGGGTTCGCGCCACGGCTGACCGGCGGCCCAGAGCCACAGGGTCATCGGCAAGTGCGAAACGTCGTCAGCGACATCAACCTCGATGATGTCAGTGGCTTCATCGTTGAAGGCAATCTGGCGGATGGCATCGCGGGAGGAAGCCTCCACCAGTGGTACAGACAGGCGCTTCCGTCCCGTCACACGTGTCCAGTCCAAACTGATGCGCAGAGCCTTCAGCAGGGAGATACGGTCTGCAAACTTGCCGAACTCCGCGTAGCCAGTATCGCCGAAACGCTTGATGGGGACACGACAGATGTCGCGCTCACCGCTGGAAACTGCAACATGCGCATGGCGCAACTCGCCCGGGGCATTGACGACAATCTTGCCGAAGGCATCGACACGCTTCGGGCGGGTGACCAATGTAGTGGTGCGGCGGGCGACGGATTCGTCGGCAAGCGGAACCTCAAACTGCAGCGTGCCTGGCGTGACCTGCAACTGCAGCCATGCGCCCTCGTCGGTGGAAAGCTCGACGGTACCTGTGACTTCGTCCGCCCCGAGGCGCACGATAGCGGGCTCGGCGTCAAGCGGCTTGTCGCCGGAGACAACGCGGATGTCGGCGGGGCTCAGACCGTCGATGGTTGGGATGCGGAATCCGTCACCACCACCGCTGTAAGTGATCGTGAGGTCTGCCTGCTCCGCAATGGCGAAGTGCTTCTGGAAGCTGCGGCCACGCGGATTGACCAGGCGAACCACGAACTCGCCGACCCACGGGTAATCATCATCGGTAAGGATCTCAACCTCGCCACCCGCGGCGGGCACCTCGAGGTCATAGACCATGACGGAATCCGTGGTAAACGCACCATAGCCACCAAAATCGGTGACGATGGCGCGCCAGGACTCGTCCTTACCGGACAGCGTCGGCGGGAACACAGCGACCGGACCACCGGCGTAAACCGGGGTGCCGTAGGCAGACACCGTGCCGTCGAGACGCGCGTGGGGCATGGTCATTCGCGGTTGACGCTGCGGTGATGCCGAGCGAACCTCGCCAGCCGCCCCAGACCGACGAACCTGAACTGCATGAACATCGCGAAGATCGATCTCAGCGACTTGCCACAACTCCCAGTTAAATGGGCGCGGGTCCGATAGCAATGGCACCTCAGCACCCGTAACGGGGTCAACGAGTGTGGCATCAACCGGGTAGACCACCGTAGCGGACGTCGAGTGTAGCGAGACCTTGTCTGTGACTGACTGACCGTCGGCACCGAAAATGAGAATTGGGTCCTCAGTGCTAATCGCGGGGACTCGCCAGTGCTTCTCATCGCCGATTTCCACCAGCACATCGCGCACCGGCTCATCGATGGTCACCACTGGACGCGGCAGCGAATCCTGCAGGCCCACCACCGGCGTCGTTGCTACCGTGCCGCCGAAGGTGACACGCCAGGTCCGTCCCGCCGGATCCAGCGGCGTCGGTAGCTGTACGCCAACGGTCTGCGTCAGCTCATCGAAGTACAGCTGCGGGCGGCCGGTCGTTGCCACCACGCCCACGGCTTCACGACGATTCGCAGTACCCGCCGGACGCATACGCAGCTCTTCACGCGCAGCGGCCACCAGCATGGGCGGCAGCCCCGCATCGAGCTGGCCGAGTTCTTCCCGGGCCTCCCAGTTGGCCGGATCGGCAGCGGTGGCAATGGCGTAGCCGAGGGTTGCTTTAAACAACTTGTGTGCCTGACGAGGTGCCGTCCTGGCCAACTGACGCAGCGCCAGCGGGTAGACACCATCTTCCGCCTCTGCGATTTCGGTCAGCAGCTCCTCGAGCAGCGGGTGAACCTTCGAGAGCGCCTGTACCAAGTCATTTGATGAAGGGTCGGATAGCTCCGCTACCCCGGCAAGGTCCTCGCAGCGCTCGATAATCAGTGGCATCACTGACAGCTGCACTCCCGCGTGCAGCAAAAGCACCTGCGCTGCCCGCTGCAGCGGATCCGCGTCGGCTTGGTTGCTGTCGACGTCGTTAGGCAAACCAGCTTTGGCCAGCATTGTCGGCACTGCGGCGGCGAGGTGCTTGATGAGCGCGCCGGTAGTGTCAGCGTCTGGATCCAGCTGCAGAGCGGCTGGCCAGTCCAGCCACATTTCGCTTGCCGACGCAACACGCGCGGCGCGTCCTACCAGCGAGGCAAGGGTGACCAGCGGGTGATTGTCAACGACACTTTTCGCAGCTTCAATATCAGCAGCAGTACCGCCCGCCAGATGATGGGCCAGGAGCGTTCCCAGGAAGCGGTCGATACGCTCAACCTCGTCCATCGCCAGCCCTGACCAGACAAACAGTGGCTCAACTTTGGCCTGTGTGGCGGATTCCAGCAGACCCGGAATCCGGGTGGCCAGGTCCTGCTCTGCGGCAGCCAGCCACATTTCGACAATCACGGTATTTTCCACTCGGACACCCTGGTCGACACTGCTTGCCCCAGTCATAGTGGGTGGACGCTCCCCTTCGCTACAAAGCTTGCTCGAAAAGATTCATTTAATTAACGGAGCTGGGAGGACTTCCTCGGAGGTTTCCCAGCTGGACCCAGCAAGTCTAGGTCAAAAAGTCATACTCTGGTGTGCCGGGTACCAGTCGGCGGCACTTCAGCGGCGAGGCATCCATGCGTGCCAGCAATTCCTCGAGGTCAGAGGCACGACGTAGCTCAATACCGACAAGAGCCGCGCCAGTTTCGCGGTTGTTGCGTTTGAGGTACTCGAACTGCGAGATGTCGTCATCCGGGCCGAGAACATCGCTGAGGAACATGCGGAGCTGGCCGGGCTTCTGCGGGAAGTTGACCAGGAAGTAGTGCTTGAGGCCGCGGTAGACCAGCGAGCGCTCCATGATCTCGGCATAGCGCAGCACGTCGTTATTACCGCCCGAGATGATGCAGACAACAACCTCGTCCGGTTCAAACTGCATCTGCTCCAGAGCTGCCACAGACAGCGCACCGGCCGGCTCAGCGATGATCCCTTCGTTCTGATAGAGATCCAGCTGCGCCTCACAGACCGCGCCCTCCGGCGCAATCATCGGATGAACGCGGTTGCGGTTGGCCTCCAGGATGTGCCATGGCAGGTCACCGAAACGGGCCACCGCGGCGCCATCGACGAACGGATCGGTGTGCCCCAGCGTAATCGGGCCGTTGTTCTCCAGGGCTGCGCGCATGCAGGCCGCACCCGCAGGTTCCACCCCCATGACCTGGGTGTTAGGCGACATATCCGACAGGTAAGAGGTGACACCGCTGAGCAGACCACCGCCACCGACCGGTACGCAGATGGTATCCAAGGTCAACCCCTGACCGGAGAGCTGCGCAATAATTTCAGCTGCGACAGTGCCTTGTCCGACGATGGTGTTGAAGGAGTCGAATGGCTCCACCATGGTGGCACCAGTGCGCTGTGCGTCAGCACGCGCCGCAGCGGCGGCCTCATCGAAGGAGTCCCCGACAACGACAATCTCAACGGCATCGCGGCCGTGGTAAGCGATACGGTCGCGCTTCTGCTTCGGCGTGGCATTGGGCACATAGATGCGCCCCTTAATACCCAGCTGACGACAGGCATATGCCACGCCTTGAGCGTGGTTTCCTGCAGATGCCGCAACGACGCCTGCTGCTCGCTCTTCGTCGGTGACCTGAACCATCGCGTTGTAGGCACCGCGGATTTTGTACGAGCGGACGTCCTGGAGGTCTTCCCGCTTGAGGAACACCTTGGCACCAGTGATTTCGGAAAGACGTGGGCTGAACTGCAGCGGAGTGGCGGCAATGACCGAAGAAATTCGTGCCTGCGCAATCTGAATATCGGCCGCATGGACAAGTCGGCGTTCGGGCTGGGCAGCAGGCACGGAATTCTCACTCATGAGCTAAGACTCTACTCGGTCACACAACCTGTTGCGACAATCAGGGTCGCGATACGCTACCCCAAAATGCTGGCACCGATTGTTGCCTTCAAGTCGCCAATCAAGCTGGCATCTCGGTCGACTCGCAAGTGCTCACCGAGAACCAAAGTGGTGTGGGAATCGCCGTCGACAAGCTTGAGGTAAACGTCGGAGTCGCCTGGGTTGTCCAGCAGTACTGACTTCAGCTTGGCAATCATCTCCGGGGTGCACTGATCAGTGCGCATGGTCAGCCTGAGCGGCGCCGAGGTAGAACCATTGCGGCCGAGATCTGGCAGCTTCAAGTCATCGCAGACCACACTCATGCGGTCATCGCGATACTGAACGCGAGCACGAACAAGCACGATGGCATCTTCGGCGATACTGGTGAAAATCAATGCATACGTTCTCGCGAAAGCCATGACTTCCACGCGCGCACCGTTGTGGTCCTCAATGCCGATAATCGCCCAGGACTGACCGTTCTTATTCACACGACGATCGACACTGGAGACAATGCCGCCGATAGTAATCTCGGTGTTGTTGGCCACTTCCCCACCGACGACCGTGGTCAAAGCGGTATCGGTCTGCGCGGCCAGCGATTCTTCAAATCCGTCGAGTGGATGACCGGAGACGTAGAGACCCAACATTTCTCGTTCCAGGGTCAGCTCGTGCTTGCGATCCCACTTTTCATCGGGCACCCGAATCTCGAAGATACTCTCGGCGTCAGTGTCCTCTTCCCCACCAAAGCCGGCGAAAAGGTCGAACTGCCCCTTATCCGCCGCCTTCTTAGTCGGCAGCACTGAATCGATGGCCTCCTCATGAATGAGAGCAAGCCCCTTTCGCTGGTGCCCGAGCGAGTCAAAAGCACCGGCCTTAATCAGCGATTCGGTGATGCGCTTGTTGCACGGCAGTGTGTCAATCTTGTCCAGGTAATCCGAGAATGAGGTGAACTTGCCCTTTTCCTCACGCGTTTTCACAATCGACGCGACCACATCATGGCCAACGTTGCGGATGGCGCCGAGGCCGAAGCGAATATCCTCACCCACCGGTTCGAAGTTCATACCCGACTCATTGACATCCGGCGGCAGCACCTTGATGCCCAGGTGACGACAGTCCGACAGATAGATGGCCAGCTTGTTCTTGTCATCCGCCACTGAGGTCAACAGCGCAGCCATGTACTCAGCGGTGTAGTTGGCCTTCAAGTACGCGGTCCAGTACGACACCAGACCGTAGCCCGCCGCGTGAGACTTGTTAAACGCGTACGAGGCGAACGGCAGAATAATGTCCCACAGCTTCTGGACGGCATCCTTTGAGAAGCCATTTTCCAGCATGCCGCCCTCGAAGTTCACAAACTCCTTGGCCAGCACCTCTGGCTTCTTCTTACCCATGGCCTTACGGAAACCATCTGCTTGACCCGCGGTGTAGTTGGCCAGCTTCTGCGAGATCTTCATAATCTGCTCCTGGTACACGATCAGGCCGTGTGTTTCTTCCAGGATTTCCTTCAACTGTTCATCCAGCTCCGGGTGGATGGCGTTGTAGGGCTTGCGACCATTCTTAATATCCGCGTAGTCAAAGTGCGCATTCACGCCCATTGGGCCCGGGCGGTACAGCGCCAGCGATGCCACAATGTCATCGAAGCCCGTCGGCTGCATGCGCTTGAGCAGCTCGCGCATGCCGCCACCATCGAGCTGGAACACGCCGAGGGTGTCACCGCGCGACAGCAGCTCATAGACCTTCGGATCATCGGTCTGAAGATCGTCGAGCAGAATCGTTTCGTCTCGGTTGGACTTGATGTGCTCAATACAGTCACCGATAACCGTCAGGTTTCGCAGCCCCAGGAAGTCCATCTTCAACAGGCCGATGGCCTCACATGCCGGGTAGTCCCAGCCGGTGATAATCGCACCGTCCGCCTGTCGCTTCCACATCGGAATGTGGTCCAAGAGTGGCACCGACGCCATCACCACAGCACAGGCGTGCACACCAGTCTGCCTGACGACGCCCTCGAGACCACGAGCCGTCTCGTAAATGCGAGCCACATCGGGGTCGGTTTCAATGAGCTGTCGGACCTCGGCAGCCTCGCCGTAGCGTGGGTGCTCCGGGTCGACGATGCCACTCAATGGAATATCCTTGGCCATAATCGCAGGTGGCAGCGCCTTAGTAATGCGGTCTGCGATCTGGTAACCCGGCTGTCCGAACTGCACACGCGCCGAGTCCTTCAGGGCCTGCTTCGTCTTCACCGTGCCGAAGGTGACCACCTGCGCGACCTTGTCCTCGCCCCAGCGGTCGGCCGCATAGCGAATCATTTCATCGCGACGGCGGTCGTCGAAGTCGATATCGATATCCGGTGCGGACGGACGTTCCGGGTTGAGGAATCGCTCGAAGAGCAGGCCGTGCTCGATTGGGTCAATATTGGTAATCCACGTCGCGTACGCGACCAGGGAACCGGCGGCAGAACCACGGCCCGGGCCGACCTTGATGCCCACTTCACGGGCATGGCGAATCAGCTCCGCCACGATGAGGAAGTACGACGGGTATCCCTTACCGTCAATAACCTCAATCTCATACTCCGCGCGGCGGATGTACTCCTCCGGCACCTCGCGGCCCTCAAAGCGCTTGCGCAGGCCCTCCATCACGTTGTGGTGCAACCACGTCGTCGGGGTCTCACCCTCCGGCACGTCGGCCTTCGGCATTCGGTCGTGCGGGTGCTCCTCCCACAGTTCGTCGTAGTCCTCGACGCGCTCCGCAATCAGCAGCGTATTATCGCAGGCCCCCGGCACCAGATGGTCCCAGGTCGCGCGCATTTCCTCAGCGGACTTAATGAAGTAGCCGTCACCGTCGAACTTGAAACGGTCCGGATCATTGAGGGTCTTACCCGTCTGCACACAGAGCATGGCCTCGTGCGCCTTGGCCTGGTCACGGGTGACATAGTGACAGTCGTTAGTGACCAGCGGCGGCAAGTTCAGCTTCCGCCCAATCTCCAGTAGCTCACTGCGCACACGGGTCTCAATATCCAGCCCGTGATCCATCAGCTCAAGGAAGTAGTTTTCCTTGCCGTAGATGTCCTGCCACATCCCGGCGGCCTGCAGAGCCTCGTCGAACTGCCCCAGTCGCAGACGCGTCTGCACATCACCCGACGGGCAACCAGTGGTCGCGATAATGCCCTCGGCGCGTTCTGCCACCAACTCGGCATCCATACGCGGGTACTTACTAATTTGTCCCTCATACGATGCCATCGACGACAGGTAGAACAGGTTCCGCAGACCCTGCGCATTCGCAGCCAACATGGTCTGGTGCAAGTAGGAACCGCGACCCGAGACGTCGTCTCGACGCTGATGCGGTTCACCCCACTGAATGCGCTTTTTATTAAAACGGCTCTCCGGCGCCATATATGCCTCAATGCCGATGATTGGCTTGATGCCCTTGGACTTCATCTGCCGATAGAACGCATTCGAGCCAAACATATTGCCGTGGTCGGTGACACCGACCGCAGGCATTCCCTGTCGCGCAACCTCGTCGGCGAGCAAATCAATCTTCGCCATACCGTCGAGCATGGAGTACTCGGTGTGATTGTGGAGGTGCACGAAGGAGGAGTTAGCCATGAGTCCAGATTGTAGACAATCCCCCGGACTGAACAAGATTCCTTCGAACACCCAAAATGAAGCAGCCCCTTATGCCTGCACAGTTATAGCTAAAGACGTGTGCAACATCACTCTTACTTTTCCTTTACTTTTCAAAACCAGTTGACAATACTCGACATCACAGTTCGTGAGGAAGTCCTCATATTTCCTCGCGGCCACAAAGAAACGCACCGCCCTCGAGCAAAGAACCAAAGGAGCAATACAGTGTTCGCACCACTTTCCGATGGCCACTTCACCTACTTCCCCAAGCCCGAGCTTGACGAGGTTCTTGCAACCATCGACCGCCGCCCTGTCGCTGCCGGCTACCTCATCGATGGCGATGTCATCACCTCCAACATGGATGCCGCCCGCTACAGCTGGCTGGTCTAAAAGGGCGCAGACCTGGAAAATTCTGACTTTCTTTTCAAAATCAAAGACAGTACAGGTTTTCAATGATTACGTTTTAGGGCATGAAACTTTCTCGAGCTTCTGCCCCGGAGTCCTCGGACACATCCCGCCCGGCTCCGACATCGATGTCTCACCTGCCTGAAGCGCTGCCGCCACAGACGCCCCAGACAGCCCGCCCGCCACTAGCTACCGACACGCTGCTTAACTGCACTTCCCTTCCTGCAGTCGTCGTCGACCTCGCGGCGGTCGAAGCCAATGCCCGCGATATGCTCCGCCGTGCAAACGGGATGCCTATCCGCGTGGCCTCGAAATCGATTCGCATTCCACAGCTTATTTCGCACGTCCTGGCCTTCCCCGGTTTCCAGGGCGTGCTGGCATATTCACTGGCAGAGGCGCTGTACCTATTCCGAGAAGGCATTAGCGACGACATCGTCGTCGCCTACCCAACACTTGACGCCCGCGCTATCTCAGAGCTTGCCGACGATGATGCAGCGCGTGCCGCCATCTGCGTCATGGTTGACCGTCCCGAGCATCTGGAGGCGCTGGCGTCGTCGGCAAGCGAAAATGCGCCAATCCGCGTGTGCATGGACGTCGACGCATCCTTTCGCCCCCTCCCCGGCGTGCATATCGGTACGCTGCGCTCAAGCCTGTTCTCGCCGAAGCAGGCAGCGGCGTTTGCCAAGCAGATCATTGCCCACCCGGAGCTGCAGCTGGCCGGAATCATGATGTATGAGGGACACATTGCCGGAGTGGGCGATGCCGGAAACTCCCTGCGTGCGCGCGCAATTCGAGTGATGCAGGCCGTCTCAAAGAAGGAATTGGCAAAGCGCCGCGCGAAGGTTGTCGCTGCAGTCGAGAAAGTGGCGGGGCCGCTGGAGTTTGTCAACGGTGGTGGCACGGGGTCGCTGGAGTCGACGTGCGCCGAGGCCGCAGTCACCGAGGCAGCGGCGGGGTCGGGGTTCCTGGCACCAACCCTCTTCGATAACTATCGCGCATTCAATCTGCGCCCGGCGTCCTGGTTTGTGTTGCCGGCGACGCGACGCCCTAAGAAGAGCGTGGTCACGGTGTCCGGCGGTGGTCGAATTGCCTCTGGACCGGCGGGAGCTGACCGGCTGCCAACCCCCTGGTACCCCACTGGCCTGCGCTACGCGGCAGAGGAAGGACCAGGTGAGGTGCAGACTCCGCTGCTCGGCAAGACCGCCGACGCAATTTCGCTGGGAGATCCCGTGTGGTTCCGCCACGCCAAGGCCGGCGAAATAGCCGAGCACACACAAGAAGTCATTGCAGTTCGAGATGGCGCCATCATCGCCCACTGGCCCACGTACCGAGGAAAGGGATTGATCTTCACATGAGCAATTCACGCAACAACGCCCGCTTCACAGTCTCTACAGTTGAGTCCCGCGTACCACGCGTACGTCGGCGTGCGCAGGCAAAAGCCGTCGCCAACTCTCATTGGAGCAATTGGGCGCACACGCAATCGTGCACCCCGTCCTACACTCATCAGCCGCACGATGATGAGGGCGTTATCTCGGTAATTAAAGCGGCGAAGACCGAAGGAACTACGGTGCGCCCGCTAGGGGCCGGTCATTCTTTTACTTCCGTGGCCACCACCGATGGGCACCGCATTCAACTCGACCGCTGCTCTGGTCTGGTCGAACTCGACGCCGCCAACCAGACCGCCACGCTGCGTGCCGGCACTCGCCTGCGCGACACTCCAGGTATTCTGCGCCCGCTCGGTTGGGCACTTCCCAACCAGGGCGATGTCGATCCGCAGTCGCTGGCCGGTGCTATCTCTACTGGCACACACGGCACCGGGCTTGGATTCACCGGCTTCGCAGGCACCGTGAAAGGATTCAAGATTGTCACCGCGGATGGCGTCGTCAGGCACTGCCATCCGGACGCTGAGGGAATCGACGGCGAGCTCTACCGCCTCGGACGGCTGGGACTGGGTGTCTTCGGCGTGCTTACGGAGGTCACGATGTCCGTCGTGCCAGCGTTTGATCTGCACGCCGACGAGCACCGCGAAGAGTTTGATTCCCTGCGCAAGAGTTTCGCCGAGCGCTGCAAAGAAGCTGACCACCTGGAGTTTTTCTGGTTCCCGGGACAGCGCGAGACGCTGGTCAAGCACAATACTCGCATTGAACCGCAGCGCCACCGCCGCCCGAGCCGCAATAGCCTGAAGCAGCGCCTGGGCAGCGCGCGTACGTATCTTAACGACGAAGTCGTCAACAACATGGGACTCTTGGCGTGCTGCGAGATTGCTAAGGCCATTCCCGCTACGACCGATACCATCAACCGGATTGCCACCAACACCGTGCCAGAGCGCAGCTACTCCAATGAGGCGCACAAGGTCTTTGTCTCGCCGCGCCGAGTGCGTTTTTCCGAGATGGAGTACTCCGTCCCGCTCGAGGCCGCTTCCGATGTCCTCGGGGAAATCCGCGACGCGATTGCCCGCAAGAGGATGAAAGTCTCCTTCCCCATCGAGGTGCGCTCCGCGAAAGCCGATGATGTGGCCCTATCCACTGCGTACGGTCGCGACAGTGCCTACATCGCCATCCACCGCTACTGGAAGGAAAATTATCGAGAGTACTTCAACCTCATCGAGCCGATTTTCAAGGCCCACGAAGGTCGCCCGCACTGGGGCAAATTGCACACGCTTCGCGCGGAGGATTTCGCGGAACGTTATCCGCTGTTCGGCGAGGTCCAGGCACTACGGGAAAAGGTCGACCCGCAGGGAATCTTCCTCAACGAGCACCTGCGCGAACTTTTCTGCTAATTATCTGCCGGCTTTACGACGTCCCGGGTAACCGCCCCATCCGCCTGGTCAGCGGCATCGTCGGAAACCGCGGCCGGTTCAACACCGGCCTTGCGGAGTTCCCGGCGAACCCGACGCTGCCGGAGCATCTTCAAGATGAGGTCGCAGATGAACAGCGCGACGGCACCCCAGATGATGAAGAACCCGATCCAGCGCTCCGGTTCGAGCTGCTCGCCCAGCACAGTGACTGCCAGGGTGATTTGGAGAACCGGAGTGAGGTACTGCATCAGACCCAAGGTGGCCAGCGGCAGGCGTTTGGCACCTTCGCCGAAGAGCAGCAACGGAATGGCGGTAGCAACACCGGCGCTCATCATGAGCAGCGTGTGGCCTGTTCCTTCGGAGCTAAACGTGCTCTGCCCGTTGTAGGTCAACCAGAGGATGTAGGCCAGAGCAATCGGTGTGATTACGGCGGACTCGGCCGTCAGCGAAGCTGCGGAGGAAAGCGATACCCGCTTCTTCATTAGTCCGTAAAAACCGAAACTGAACGCCAGCGCCAGCGCACCCAACGGCGGATGTCCCACACCAATTGTGAGAACAATGACCGCAATGGTTGCCAGGATGACACTGCCGAGCTGCAACCGCGAGATGCTTTCACGGAAGAAAATCATCGCCAACAAAACGCTGACCAGCGGGTTGATGAAGTAGCCGAGCGCGGCCTCCGCCACCTGCCCATTGTTGACCAGGTAGACGTACACACCCCAGTTGACGGAGATCAACAGTGCGGCAATAAAAATAGTGCCCCAGGTCTTGGCACTCGCGGCCTTCAGCTCTGGCCATGCGCGCATGAAGCTGAGGGCAATGACCATAAAGACAAGGGTCCAGACGAATCGGTGCGCCAAAATCTCTACGGCCCCTGCTGGTTCCAGCAAGGGGAAATAGAGCGGAAACAGCGCCCACAAAAGGTACGCACCGAATGCCTGAATCACTGTTGACTGACTCCTTTTCGTTCTTGTTGAAACTGACTGCGTACTGGCGGCAGAGTTCTAGCCGCTTCATCCTAGTCGTTTGGATTTAGGACACTTAGTTCTGGTTTCTATTAGTTCTGGCCGCTTAGTTCTGGCTCAGCCCTGGCGCAAAGAGCGGATCTTTATCCGTGAAGCCGGAACTCAGCACCGGGCGAATACCAAAACGGCCACGCGCCGCATCTGACGGCAGCGCCTCGACAGCTTTCACATCGGGCATTTTCTTGACATCCATCAACGATTCAGCGTCACCATAGACCAGTAAACCGTTGAAGCCGAGCCGTTCGTCGTCAATCGCGACGTCTGCGTAAGCAGCCGCTAACTCCAGCTGATCTTGCAGCAGCTTTTCTTCGCTAGCTGTTTTACTCGGCTGCGGCAAATACCGGGTGCTCACACCGCCGATGATTGCAGTCGATACTCGCAGAGAGGGCTCTTTTTCATAGACCTGTGCCGCTTCTTGCGCATCGAGCAGCCGGTCAAAAGTCACCATCGCCCAGAACTTCGGGTCCTCCACGACTGGCTGGCCGGTCTTTAGCCGGTAGTCCTCTTTCTTCATATTCGCGAGGGACTCGTCGGCACGCTCTACGTACTGCTCGGTTGCTTCCCACGGGTCCGGGCCGAGCGCATCGCCGTTGAGATTTTGCGGCTTGCTTACCCGATCGGAGGTCGAAGCGACTGCTAAAACAATCACCAATACGACAACACAGAAACCAGAAATCAGTGCCATCACTGGCGAAATACTGCCGTCACCAGTGCTTTTCGCACGAGTTTCACGGCGTGGTGGGTTCTTGGATCCCGATGGGGTCTGCGTCATGCGCTCTGCCTCAAAACTTCCAATGCGTGGTTCAAATCATCTGGGTATGGACATTCGATTTCCATCCAGCGCCCATCTGCCGGATGGTGGAAACCAAGCGAGACCGCGTGAAGCCACTGGCGGTTGAGCCCCAGGCGCTTGGCCAATGCCGGATCGGAACCGTACATGGGATCGCCGCAGCATGGGTGATTCAGCGCAGAGAAGTGCACGCGAATCTGGTGCGTGCGCCCAGTCTCTAGATTCACCTTCAGCAGCGTTGCTGGGGCGAAGGCCTCAAGCGTTTCGTAGTGCGTCACAGCATGCTTGCCATCCTGGCGGACGGCAAAGCGCCAACCCGCCGAAGGATGACGGCCAATCGGCGCATCAATTGTCCCCGACAGCGGATCCGGATGCCCCTGAACCAGAGCGTGATAGGTCTTGGACACCTCACGGTTTTTGAACGCCCGCTTGAGCACGGAGTAGCCCCGTTCGGAGCAGGCGACAACCATCACGCCAGAGGTGCCAACATCGAGGCGATGCACGATGCCTTTTCGCTCGGGCGGACCGGAGGTAGAAATGCGGAAACCAGCAGCCGCCAGTCCGCCGATAACCGTTGGGCCTTCCCAACCGACTGACGGATGTGCGGCCACACCGACAGGCTTGTGAACAGCCACCAAATCGGAGTCGTGGTAGAGCACGTCCATGCCCTCGACGAGTTCCTCTTTGGGAACCAATGGCTTTTCCACCGGCGGCAACAACACAGAGAGGAAAGCGTTTTCTTCCAATCGGTCGGACTTACCAACGCTCACGCCATCGACCGTGATGTCCCCGGCCGCTGCCAAATCAGCCACCGCTGTGCGCGAGAGCCCCAGCAACTTAGCCACACCGGCGTCTACCCGCATACCGGCCAAGCCCGGTGGAACGGGCATCTGCCGGGTTTCTCGGTCGGGCTGGTGCGCTCCCCCGAGTGCTGCACCGGTATTTACTGCATTGTCGTTCACTGCTGTCCTCCCTCCGCCGACTGCTTCTGATCCGTCTGGGAAGATTTCTTCTCCGCTGCAATCTGATCAGCGAAGAGATCCGGCTCCTTGGAAAAAACCATCCAGATAACGAGGATAATAACGCCCACTGTAATCGCGGAGTCCGCGATATTAAATACGGCAAAACCCTTAACCGACAGGAAATCGACGACGTGGCCGACGTAGAAACCGGGTTCCCGAAACAGCCTATCGATGAGGTTGCCCAGCGCACCACCAGCAATAAGCCCCGCTGCAGTCGCCGATATAGGACTGCGCAGCCAATGGGAAAAGCACATCACAGCCAGGATGTAAACCAGCTGCAACGTGGTAAAAACCCAGGTGGCGTTCGTGCCAAAGGAAAAGGCCGCACCAGGGTTAAAAACGAGCCGCAACTCGAAGAGATTGCCGATCACCTGCACCGCAGGACGGCCATCGAGAGTCTTCAAAGCGATAATCTTGGTCAGCTGATCAATGATCGCAACTGACACAATAACCACAGCGAGAATCCCCCGCCGCGGGAAATATGTCCTCGTTTCCTTCTTAGTCACTGTCCCATAATGGCCTAACAAACCCATATTCAGCCAACTGACACCGCCCGGGTGGTTCCTATCCACCGCGAAACCGGTACGCTAACCGGTGTGACTCGACGTTTCCAATCTCAGTTTGTTCCGGCCTCCTCTGCTTTACGACGTGCAGGAGAATCCACCTCCTCGTGGTTCCGTCGACCTAGCCGCAGCGACCAACCTGGTCACACCAAGCGTGGCTTGCTGGCGAGGGTCGGCACCGCTGTTGTTGCCGCTACCACTGTGGTGTCACTGGCCGCGTGCTCGTCGGAAAGCTCGGTGAAAACACAACCCGTGGACGTTGCACAACCCAAGGTCGAATTGACCAGTGCTGGTAGCGGTGAGCTGGCGAGCGTGCGCTGGAAGGACGACGGTGCAGAGCAGGAGTCGACCGTGGCGGTGACGCAGGGCTTCGCGCAGCGTGGCGGAAACGCCAATAGCGACCAGACGTTCCCGGACACCCGCCTGGAAATCCCCCTGACCAGCACTGTTACCAGCGATAACGATACTCGTGTGGTGACGTCAGAGGTGGGTAAGCCACACGGCTCCAACGATGAGCTGAATGAGGATATCGCGACCGCGCAGGGCTTTATCTCTGATTGGTCAACAACGGCCACTGGTGAGGTCAAGGAACTCAAACTGGGAGCGCCGGAGAAGGCGACCGACACCGCTCGCGCTGGTGTGGAGATGGCGCTGCAACAGCTGCATTCCGTACCTATCGTCTTCCCCTCCGAGGACATCGGAAAGGATGCAACCTGGACGGTCGAAAGCGAGGTCGAAGGCCAGACCGCGATGACGCAGAAGGTGACCTATACCCTGCTCAGCCGTGCGGGCGACATTGTTAATTTGAAGGTCGATGTCAAGCAGGTGCCGACCGTCACGGAGTTGGACACTGGCGGCGAGGGTGCACTGAAGGTTGTCGAGGCCACGACTGACATGCTTGCCGACCGCGTCACCATCGACCTGACTAAGCCGCTTCCGATGAAGGGCAACATCGACTTTGTGACCTCCGTGACCTACGGCGACGGCAACTCCGATGTGCGCATCACTCAGCAGACGCACCGCGGGCTGGAGTTTAAGGACGGCAGCGGGTCGAAGAAGTAGCCCAGAAGAAATAGCTCTGGCCAGCGCAAGGTTAGAAGACGAGAAAGTGTCTAGGTTTATGTCACTTTTCTTCCCAAAAAATGGGCGGAACTGTCATAAACCTAGACACTTTCTTTTGTCTGCCCAGTGCACCCGACCGGACTAGGCTGTGATGCCTGGGCCAACGGCACCTAAGCCGGTGGAGGTGGAGGAGGCGCGTCCTCCGCCGGAGCCGGAGCTGGCGGTGGCGGGACCTCCTCAGCCGGCGGTTCAGGCGCGGGTGGCGGAACTTCCTCAGCGGGTGGTTCGGGCGCCGGAGCCGGGGCTGGCTCCTCGACCGGTGCTGGGGCCTCCTCAACCGGAGCCTCTTCAACTGGGGCTTCTTCCTCCGGCTCAGGCGGCGGCGGAGGGGTTTCGCCCGGCGCGAGACAGAACCCCGGCTTGTGCTCCGGATCAAGCGTCGACGCCAGGTTGCAGGCCCATTCCTTGCTCAGCATCCAACGGCCATCCCTGTAAATGAAGTCCACCTGATCCACGAGCATCGGATCTTCCTCCGGGCGGAGGATATTGACACCGGCTACGGCCTGCTTCGTCGTGAAGCCGGGCGTGATCGGATCAATGACATCAAAGCTGATTTCCTGCTCATTGGCACTATTGGTGACAATGTCGAAGAAATCGCCGGCAGTATCGCCGTCCTCAATGGTCAGCGCCTTTTCCTCGATAGGTAAATCGGGGTTGATAAGGCGTGCGAGGACGTCGTTAAGCTCTGCGCGCGTCGGCAGCATGATGACGGGTTCCGCCGAGCTGGATGTCTTCGATTCAGTCGTCGGCGCTGCAGTATTGCCACCACCGCAGGCAGCTAGCCCAAGTGCGCTGACCGAGACCATCGCCGCTACTGTCACACCACGCGCTGTGCGCCAACGCATTCCGCTAACGCGCTGGTTGCAGGGGACTTTCATATGTGCACTACTCCAATAAAATCTGCATGAAGATTCGCTGGCTTCACGCCTTCCATAATCCTACACAAGGCCAAAACATCGCCTAGGTAAGATGGTGGACATGTCGACTCAGGATCATTCCCCGGCTAGCTCGGCCTCGTCTAGCACGGCCTCCCCTCGCCGAATCGTTGTCATCACCACCGGCGGCACCATCGCCTGCACCACGGATCGCAGCGGTGCGCTAACCCCGACCATCTCGGGCACGGAGCTTGTCGCAGCGGTCGCGCAGCGTTATCCAGAGGGCATGTTAGAGCTGGAGGTTCGTGAGCTCGGGATGCTGGACTCGTCGAATCTCGCGTTCACCGACGTTGACCGTATTCTCGCCACTATTCACGAAGTGCTTGACGACGACTCCGTGGACGGTGTCGTCGTAACTCATGGCACGGACACGATGGAGGAAACGGCCATGGCTGCCGATATTTTCCATGCTGACTCGCGTCCGGTTGTCTTTACTGGTGCACAACTTCCCTATGATCATCCGGAAACCGACGGACCGGGGAACCTCTTTGAGGCCGTGACCATTGCTTCCGATGCCTCTGCGCAGGGAATTGGCGTTCTTATTGTCTTTGGCCACGCAGTCTTGCCGGTACGAGGTGCGACGAAGTGGCACACAACCGATCCTTTGGCTTTTGCCACTAATGCACCGGAGGAGCCGGTTCGTCCAGATCCGCTGCCTCTGGCGGCTTTGGCGGGCTCGAAGGTAGAGATTATCCCCGCCTACTTGGGTGCAGATGGATCACTGCTGGATTCGGCAGTCGCCGCCGGTGCACGCGGCATTGTCGTAGAGGGCCTGGGGTCGGGCAATGTCTCCGATGAGTTTGCCGCTGCCATTGACCGGGCCATTGCGGCTGATGTGACCGTCGTGATGGCAACGCGCGTTCCGCGCGGTGATGTCCACGCCGCCTACGGCGGTGCCGGTGGCGGTGCGACGCTGGCTCGGCACGGTGTGATTAGCGCTGGTTGCGTGCATGCACCGCAGGCGCGCATCATTCTCGCCGCCGCGCTGGCTGCGAATGTGCATCCGCAGACGCTGTTCTAATTCACGCCTCGATGATGCGGATGATTTTCGCCGGGTTTCCAGCCACAACTACGCCCGCGGGAACGTCCTTAGTCACCACGGCACCCGCGGCGACCACAGAATTGTCGCCGACGTGAACACCGCCCAGGATGATGGCTCCGCCACCGATCCAGGCATTGCGTCCGATGATGATTTCATCTCCAGACTCTAGATAAGCGGCGCGGGCCTCAGCTCCCAGTGGGTGTACTGGTGGAAGCAGCTGTACGTTGGGCCCGAGCTGCGCATAGTCGCAGATTGTCACCTTCACCACGTCAAGTGCGGTGAGCCCAAAGTTGATGAAAACGTTGTCGCCGATGTGGATGTTATCGCCGTAGTCCAGGTAGATCGGCGGGCGAACGGTGCTGCTCTCTCCGAAAGACCCCAGTGCCGGTGCTAGCACTTGCTGTGCTGCCTGCTGGTCTTCGCGGAATGCGACCTCAAATTCAGCGGCCACCTGGCCAATTCGCACGTTCAGAGCCTGTGATTCCGGATGATCGGCGATATACCACTGACCGTTCAGCATGCGCTGGCGGTTATCCAGACCGTCGTCGGGAAGTGTGGTCGACGGATTCGGATCTCGATCGGTGTTGCGCAACGAGGCGCGGCGAGCTGCCTCGAGCTCTGCAATGCGGGATGCGGTAGTCATAGTGCCCCAGTTTACGGACAGCGCATAAACAGAGAGCCGCGAACGGCACTGAGGCAGTCAGCCATATCAAGCATCCGCGTCGGGGCCGAGTTCGTCTTCGCTTTCCCGTTCAGGTTGCGGCAAGTCGAGAGCTGCTGCTTCGTCGGATGCCAGCCACTCCGGCCAGTCCAAACTGCACACCGCGGAGCACGGACGCAGCTCCGGGTCGTCCTCCTTCAGTGTGATCATGCGCCCGGGGCCACTGGTGCGGCTTTCAAAGCGGACAGTCACAATCCCGTGCCCCGAACCCTGCACCCAACCATGTCCATACTCGCTGTGGTGTACGTCCGAGGTGGGTGCCCACTTGGAGTCGGAAAGCCGAACGGTCGGCAACGCACCGGTTCCAGATAGCTCGACCAGGCCGGCGGGAGCGTCGGAAAGCGCAGGTGCTGGTACTCGATCTTCGACGGTGATTGCGCGGTCGAGCTCAGGAAACAGGACTTCTTGTATGTGCGAATCCAGCCCGGAGAAACCGACGCCCACCAGTCGCACTGGGCCGACCTCCGCGGGCGTGAACGCGATTCGGTGCGCCACTGCCATAAGGGTGTCGAAATCCTGTGTGGCGTAGGCGAGCGTCTCAGATCGGGTATGGATGCTCAGGTCAGACAGACGCACCTTGCAAGTGATGGTGCGGGCACCACGGCCATCTTTTTTGAGTCGTCGAAAAGCGGACTCACCCGCGCGATCGACGGCGGCGTGGAGCTGGGCCTGCGACTCCAAATCCTCAGGATAGGTGTACTCCGCCGATACCGACTTGGCGACATCGCGCTCCTTAACCGGCCGATCATCTGTCCCCTGCGCCAGCTGCCACAGCATCACGCCGGTTTTGGATGTCAGCGAAACCTCGACATCGCGCTGGGACATGGCGGCAAAATCACCGATCGTCTCCACACCCAGCGTGTGCAGTTTCGCAGCGGTGACAGGGCCAATACCCCAGAGCTTCTCTACCGGCAATGGGTGTAGAAGCTCGTGATTGCGTGCGGGGTCCAGCACGTACACGCCATCGGGTTTCGCCAGGCCTGACGCAATTTTCGCGAACTGCTTGCCCGCGCCCGCGCCTATCGACGAAGCCAAGCCGGTCTCCCGCCGGATATCTGCCCGCAGCTGCTCCGCCCAGGCAATGACCTGCTCCTTCGAGGCTCCCTGAAGCTCTTCGGGTTCCATGAAAGCCTCGTCGACGCTGAGCTGCTCGACCACGGGCACGCGCTCGCGGATTACAGAGAACACGCGGCGCGACACCGGCCCGTAGATGCCCTTGCGCGCGCTGACCGTCACTGCGGTCGGTGGCATGAGACGACGTGCGCGAGCCATCGGCATAGCCGAGTGCGCGCCGTACGCGCGGGCCTCATAGGAGGCACCGGCGACCACACCTCGACCGCCCAGTCCGCCGACGAGGACTGGCCGCCCGCGCAGAGTCGGGCGGGTGAGCTGCTCGACGGACGCGAAGAACGCGTCCATGTCGATGTGCAGAACCCACCGCCCGGAAGTCGGCATAGAGATTACTCTCCCCTACTGCTTGGCAATATCCGCCGAGCAGCCGTCCGCCACGTCGTAGCTCAGCGACTCTCCGCCAGCGACGACCTCGAAAGCGGTTGCGAGAACCTCGCGGGCGATGAGGTCAGCGTGGCGGTTGGCCCACTCCTCACGCTCGGCCGGCACCTGCAACTTCACCGAAATGCGGTCGGTGACCTCAAGGCCAGCGTTCTTGCGGGCATCCTGCAGACCACGGATGCGGTCAGCGGCCCAACCGCGGGACTCCAGGTCCTCGTCGAGCTCAGTGTCGAGCACAACCAGGCCATTGACGCCGTCGACCTCAGCGGTGGAATCCGGCGAGATCGCGACCAGGTTGCGGGTGTACTCGCCCTCCTGCAGCGGAATGCCATCGGCGACAACCGCGCCGTCGACAACCTCATAGTTGCCAGACTTCACAGCCTTAATGACCTTCTGGACGTCCTTACCCAGGCGCGGACCGGCCACGCGAGCGTTGACGGAGACCTCGAATCGTCCCACCGAGTCCACGTCGGAGGTGAACTCCACCTTGTCGACGTTGACCTCGGAGGAAACGATGTCGGTGTACTCACGCAGACGCTCGGCATCCGGGAATGCCAGGGTCAGCTTCTTCAGCGGCAGGCGGTTACGCAGCTGGTTGGCCTTGCGGATGCGCGATGTTGCCGAGCAGACATTGCGGACAATGTCCATGGACTCAACGAGTTCGTCATCGGTCGGCAGCTTGTCGACGTCCGGCCAATCCTCCAGGTGCACCGAGCGGCCGCCAGTGAGCGAGCGCCAGATGACCTCGGTGGCCATCGGCAGCAGCGGAGCAGCCACGCGGGTGAGAACCTCCAGCACCGTGTACAAGGTATTGAAGGCCTCTGGGTGCTTGACATCGCCGGCCCAGAAGCGGTCGCGGGAGCGGCGCACGTACCAGTTGGTCAGTGCGTCACAGAACTGACGGACCTCATCGGTGGCAGAAGCAATGTCAGTGTTGTCCAGGCACTCAGTAACAGCACGGACGGTTGCTGCAAGCTTGGCCAGGATGTACTTGTCCAGGATGTTGTCGGAGTCTACCGACCACTCGGCCGGTTTGGAAGCGTAGAGCTGCAGGAACGAGTATGCGTTCCACATCGGCAGCAGCGCCTGGCGCACGCCCTCGCGAATGCCCTGCTCGGTGACAATCAGGTTGCCGCCGCGCAGAATCGGGCTGGACATGAGGAACCAGCGCATGGCGTCGGAGCCGTCGCGGTCGAAGACCTCGTTGACGTCCGGGTAGTTGCGCTTGGACTTACTCATCTTGTTGCCGTCATCGCCCAACACGATGCCGTGGGCGACGACCTTCTTGAACGCCGGGCGGTCAAACAGTGCAACCGACAGGACGTGAAGCAGGTAGAACCAGCCGCGGGACTGGCCGATGTACTCTACAATGAAGTCGGCCGGTGCGTGGGACTCGAACCACTCCTTGTTCTCGAACGGGTAGTGGAACTGCGCAAACGGCATGGAACCGGAGTCGAACCAGACATCCAAGACATCCGGGACGCGGCGCATCATGGACTTACCGGTCGGGTCGTCCGGGTTCGGGCGAACCAGCTCGTCAATCTCCGGACGGTGCAGTGTGGTCGGGCGAACGCCGAAGTCCGCCTCCAGCTCATCGAGGGAACCGTAGACGTCGACACGCGGGTACTCGTCGTTGTCGGAAACCCACACCGGAATAGGCGATCCCCAGTAGCGGGTACGGGAGATGTTCCAGTCACGTGCGCCCTCGAGCCACTTGCCGAACTGACCGTCGCGGACGTGCTCCGGCATCCACTCAATCTCGTTGTGGTTGAGCTCCACCATGCGCTCGCGGATCTTGGTAACGGACACAAACCAGCTCGGCAGTGCCATGTAGATCAGCGGCTCGCCCGAACGCCAGGAGTGCGGGTAGGAGTGCTCGATGGTGCGGTGCTGGACGACGCGGCCAGCGGCCTTCAGGTCACGGATGATGTCCTTGTTGGCGTCAAAGACCAACTTGCCCTGGTACTCCGGCACCTGCGAAGTGAACTTACCGTCCATGTCCACCGGAATGATGACATCAATGCCGTATTCATTACAGGTGTTCATATCGTCTTCACCGAAGGCCGGCGCCTGGTGGACCACACCAGTACCGTCCTCGGTGGTGACATAATCGGCCACCATGATTTGGAAAGCGTTCGGGTGATCTGCGAAGTAGTCGAAGATCGGCTGGTAGGTCAGACCTTCCAGGTCAGCACCAGCGAAGGTAGCCACGACCTCGTGTTCCTTGCCCAATTCCTTGGCGTAGGCACCAATCAGCGCTTCTGCCAGCAGGAAGGTCTTACCTGCAAACTCCGGCACGGAGGAATCCTCGCCGACCTTAACTACGGCGTAGGTGACCTTCGGGTTCACGGCCAGACCAAGGTTGGACGGCAGCGTCCACGGCGTGGTGGTCCAAGCGATAGCTGCAGTGTCAGCGAGCACCGGGTTGTCCGCCAGCGTCTTCTCCGCTGCCGAGCCTGCCTTGGCGCCGGTGAACGGGAAGGTCACGGTCAGAGTCGGGTCCTGCCGCATCTTGTAGGAGTCATCCAGGCGGGTCTCCTGGTTGGACAGCGGGGTGTGCTCTGCCCAGGAGTACGGCAGCACGCGGAATCCCTGGTAGACCAGGCCCTTGTTGTAGAGCTCCTTGAAGGCCCAAATCACGGACTCCATGTAACTCATGTCCATGGTCTTGTATCCGCCGTCGAAATCAACCCAACGCGCTTGACGAGTGACATATTCCTTCCACTCGCCCGCGTACCGCAGCACCGACTCAGCGCAGTACTTGTTGAAGTTAGCCAGACCCATTTCCTCGATCTGGCCCTTGTCCTTAATACCGAGCTGCTTCTCTGCCTCCAGCTCCGCCGGCAGACCATGGCAGTCCCAGCCAAAGACGCGACCAACCTGGTAGCCACGCATGGTCTTGTAACGCGGAACAATGTCCTTGACGTAACCGGTCAGCAGGTGACCGTAGTGCGGTAGACCGTTGGCGAACGGCGGGCCATCATAAAAGACGTATTCGTCAGCACCATTACGCTGATCGATAGAGGCCTGGAAAGTGCTGTCCTTGCCCCAGTACTCCAGAACCTTTTCCTCCAGTTCCGGAAACTCCGGGCTGGAGGTGTACTTACCAAAGTCAGCAGTGCGCGGATACGCGCCACCTGCCGGAGTGGCCTCAGCAGAGGCATTTACATCGTTCGAATTAGACACCGTTTCTACGTCACTTCCGTGGTCGAACATCATTAATACTCACCACGGGGACGCATGCCTAGCCCCTTCAGCGTTGTTACTGGTGACGCTGAAAAGGAGTCTCGCGCGGTACCACCCCGCTTGGCATCACGCTTTACGACGGTTCTTGCGAACAAGAACCATGCGGCTTCACGCGATAGCCCGCTTATTTAATAAGGCTTTGTAACGGTGCCAAACCGTTCGGTTCTACTGGGCCCATTTTCTACTGGACTGTTCTTCCGAAACGCTCCCCGGTGATGGCCGGCTCATTGCGCGTATGGGTGTCAGTATAGCAGTGTCTCAGGCAACTACTACAACCCTGACCGGAACAAAGAATGCGATTGGTTCGCAGGGAAAGATAGCAAAAACCACCGCGCTCTGCCTCCCCTCCCTGGGGAGCCGAGCGTGGTGGTTTTCTACGTGTTGGCTACGTAATTAGTTGTTGTAGCCGTCGGCCGGGGCAGCCGACTCGCGAGAGTTCAGGTCGTCCAGCTGGGACTCCAGGAAGGTCTTCAGGCGGGTGCGGTACTCGCGCTCGAAGATGTGCAGCTCCTCGATGCGACCCTCCAGAGCGGTCTGCTGCTCCTTGACGGTGGTCATGATCTCGTGGTGCTTGCGCTCTGCATCATCCTGCAGCGCGGTTGCCTTCTGCTGCGCTGCGGTGATGGTGGCGTTAGAGCGAGCGTCTGCGTCGCTGATCATCTGCTCGCTGCGCTGGCGAGCGTCAGTGAGGGTCGACTCAGACTCGTTGCGGGCATCAGCCAGCAGCTGCTCACTGCGCTCCTTGGCATCAGCCAAAGTTGCGTCTGCCTCGTTGCGAGCGTTGGTGATAGTGCGCTCGGCCTCTTCATTGGCCTCTGCCACGGTGCGGTCAGCGTTCTCACGAGCCTCGGTGACAAGCTTGTTGGCCTCAGCGTAGGCGTCAGTGGTGACGCGATCAGCGGTGTCCTGAGCAGCCTGCAGGATACGAGCAGCGCGGAGGCTAACTTCCTGCGACTCAGTGCCGGTGCTTGCTGCAACTGCCTGCGGCTGCTCCGCAGATGCGGAGGAAGCCTGCTGTGCAGAAGCCTCTGCCTCAGAAGCACGCTTCTCGAGAGCATCCAGACGATCCTGGTAGTGAGCCTCAATCTCCTGCTGCTGAGCGCTCAGGCGCTCGTTGTACTCAGCGCGCAGTTCCTGCTCAATTTCCTTGCGCAGCTTGTCCTCATCGACAGCCGGCGCCGCAGCGACAGCACCGGAAGCGGCATAGTCTGCGCCGCCACCCTGCTCTAGCTGACCTTCAAGGTCCTCAACGCGCTGGCGCAGCTCAGCGTTTTCATCCTGGAGCTCACCCAGTGCGTCCTCCACGAGGTCGAGGAACTGATCGACCTCGTCCTCGTTGTAACCACGCTTGCCAATCGGAGGCTTGCTGAAAGCCACATTATGCACATCAGCCGGAGTCAACGGCATGGTGAGTTCCCCTAACACTTTGAGCGGACAGTTCTTAAGAAATCTTAAGAGAATTATTTCCAGTAGTACTGTTTACCCGGCCAATCCTACCTGCTCTAGTCACAGTCCTCACCCCATTTATTTTGGGCAGGACTCTATCCCCCACGTTCTAACCAGTGGCAAAGTTCTAGTAAAACATTAAACCTCGCCCTTACCCTGCACCTTTAGCCACAGAACTTTACCCCCGACACAACAAAAACCCGTTGGGGATTACATTCCCCAACGGGTTCCTATTATTGCCCCCGATTAACACCCCCGGCAGCAATTCAATGCCCGAGAACATCACATTCGGGACAGCCAAAACAACACAGCTCCACCGAAATCCACATTGTGGACACCAAGCAAACAGTTAGCGATATTTACGCCACTGCGCCGAGAGCTACCTGCAGCACCATTCGCAGAATCATAAGGATGAAGAACAAAACAAGCACAGACATGTCCACCATCACGTTGCCCATCGGCATAGGCGGGATGAGTCGGCGCAACAGCTTCACCGGCGGGTCGGTAATGACAAAAACAACTTCGCCAATCGACGAAAACACCCTGCCTGGTCGCCAAGAGCGAGAAAATGACTGAATCATTTCAATCACAATGCGAGCCAACAGCAGATAGGTGAAAAGCTTCAGCAGGATTAGCAGAACTAGCAGTAGTGAAGACACGAATAAACAGTCTAGCTAATTAATCGAAATACGAAACACTAACAGGCCATGCGAGCCGGCTGACTAGCCAGACATCCGGTCGAACTGGCCCTCGTTGACATCGCAGCCATGCGGGTACAGGGTGAACACGGAGCCGTCAGCCTTGATTCGACCGCGCAGACCGAAAACCAGTCCAGCAACGAAGTCGACATAGCGCTTAGCCTCAGATGGGTCAAGCTCACTCAGATCGAAGGTGACAATGTCACCGTCGCGGAAGTGCGAACCGATGTCCGGAGCCTTGGAGTACTTGTCCTGGAAACCACTTTCCGGCTTGATGAAGACCTGCTCCGGTTCCTTGGTCTCAGCAACGGAGTGCAGGTTGCCGTAGCGGTAGTCCTCCTCGCGGGAGTTCACACTTGCAGTCTCACGTGGAGCCTCTTCGCGCAGCTCGTAGCGGTGGCGCTCCGCACGACGCGAGTCGGCATAGGAGTCATCAAAACGCTCCTCGTCACGGCGGTCAAAGTCGTCGTAGTGCTCGTCGTAAGCCGCGTCATCAGTCGGGGTAAGACCGAAGAAATTTGAAACCCCACGGAAGAAATCAGCCATCTTCTGCTACGTCCTTCTTAGTGTGCGAATTTAAGTCTGTGCTACCCACAACCTACCGGCTGGGTCAGCAATATCGCATAGACACGCGCAAATTTGGCGCGCCAAAATTACAACTTTGAAACTTAGCCCTGCTCGGGCAGGATTACGATGCCCGCCTGACGGCCAGTCTTCCCCTCCCGCCGGTAGGAAAAGTACTGCTCATTTTCAATAGTGCAGCTGGGCTCGACATTGACATGCCGTACACCGAGGTCATAGAGCTGACGCATCAGGCCGGCGCGCACGTCGACACCGGCAGTCCCCTGCTTCGTTCGCGTCTTCGCTCCGGGTAAATGCTTATCGACGTCATCGGCCATCGACTCAGGCACCTCGTAATTGTGGCCAGAAGCCGCCGCACCGAGAAGCGCATGGATATTCTCGGGCGTGGCACCGAGCTCAATCATCTTCTCGACAGATTTACGAACGATTCCGTTGCGGGCGCCGGTCCTCCCCGCGTGTACCGCAGCGGCGACACCCGCATGATCGTCGGAAAGCAAGACGGGAACGCAATCGGCAACGAGTACTACCAGCGCGAGACCCGGCGTGGTCGTGACGATGGCGTCGGTGGCCGGGACAGGCTCAGTTTGTGGTTCGTTGACGACGGTGACCGTGTTGGTGTGAAGCTGCTCCATATAGACGAAGCGGGCACGGTCGATTCCCAGAGAATCGGCCAAGCGCTGGCGGTTGCGTTCGACTGCGGACGGGTCATCGCCGACATGATCTCCAAGATTGAAGGAATCATATGGTGGCAGCGAAAACCCGCCGCGCCGATTCGTCAGAATTTTTCGGCTGCGGCGGGATTCAGTCATGATTTCTTAGAAGCCCCACTCCGGCAGGTCGCTGGAAGCCTGGTAGCCGCCACGACGGTCGTCGCGGTCATCGCGCCCCTCGGAACGGTGAGCACCACGGTAGGTGCGGTTTTCCTGCGTACGCGGTGTCGGGTTATCGGTGAACAGACCACCGCTGTTCGGGTTGGTGCGCGGGACAAAGCGGTCGCGATCCTCACGCTCGCGCGGCTGTGCGACCGGGCGCTCTTCCTCCGCACGCGGGGCCGGAGCGCCGAGGTTGTCACCGCCCGGCAGTGCGCTGCCCTGTCGCGGTGCCTGCTCAGCGGCCGGACGCGCCTCGGCATCCTGTGCAGCCGGACGTGCAGCGGCACCTGCGGCTGGCTTGTCCAGCGGGTTGCCGTTACCCTGCTCAAAACCGGTAGCAATCACAGTGACGCGAACTTCGTCACCGAGGTTGTCGTCGATAATGGTACCGAAGATGATGTTGGCATCCGGATCAGCCTTTTCCTCCACGATGGACGCGGCGGCGTTGACCTCCATCAGGCCGAGATCGGAGCCACCGGCGACGGAAATAAGCACACCCTGTGCACCATCCATGGTGGACTCCAGCAGCGGGGAGTTAATGGCCTGAGTCGCGGCATTCATCACACGGTCGTCGCCGCGTGCGGAGCCAACGCCCATCAGAGCCGAGCCAGCCTCAGCCATTACCGAGCGGACGTCGGCGAAGTCGACGTTAATCATGCCCGGAATGGTAATCAGGTCAGTAATACCCTGGACACCGTTGTAAAGAATCTCGTCGGCAAAGCGGAACGCGTCCATCATGGACAGATCCTGCTCACCAATCTGCAGCAGACGCTGGTTCGGAATGGTGATAAGGGTGTCACAGACCTCCTTGAGGGTTTCAATGCCCTCAGCGGCCTGGCGTGCACGGCGCTTGCCCTCGAAGTCGAACGGCTTGGTTACCACGCCGACGGTCAGGGCACCGGACTTCTTGGCGATGCTCGCGACAACCGGAGCTGCACCGGTACCGGTTCCACCGCCCTCACCTGCGGTAACGAAGACCATGTCGGCACCCTTGAGGGTCTCTTCAATCTCGTCCTTGTGGTCTTCCGCGGAAGTGCGGCCAACCTCGGGGTTAGCGCCAGCTCCCAGACCACGAGTTGCCTCACGCCCAATGTCGAGCTTGACATCAGCGTCGGAGAACATCAGGGCCTGCGAGTCGGTGTTGACTGCGATAAATTCGACACCCTTCAGCCCCTCCTCGATCATGCGGTTGACAGCATTGACGCCACCGCCGCCGACACCGACGACTTTGATAACGGCGAGGTAGTTATTCGGGGAGGTCATTGCGCGTTTCTCGCCCTTTCCTATAGGTCCTAAATAATTTCATCTAGCCACGTTGCACATGGGCCGCACGACAGCATTGGCACCGCCGGGCAGTACAGCTCTCCATGACACCGCACGGAAGAAGTGCATCATGGCCGAAAAGCTGTTGACCCCATTGTGGTCGAAAACTGCAAATAATTCAGCGACCTTTTAGCGCGTGTCGCTACCTTAAACCTGCACTTGAGGGATAGTGTTTAGCCACAGAAATCACTCCAGACACCACCATTCTCTACTCTCCCTTAGCAGCGGGTAGTCGGGGGTTGGAGACATTCCAAATCTTCTCGCCACGGTTCAGCACAATCTCCGTCGCGCGTGCCTTTTCTGCCGCATTATCCGAGGACCCGAAGTACACCTCGTATCCATCGGTCAGAAATAGCTTGATTTCTGCCTCGGAAGGAGCGCTAATCCGCTCCACACGGTGTGCAACGGGCTCTGGCAACGCCTTGACGACGTTCAAAACCGCCTTGATAACGCGCGGTTCGGGGTCAACTTTGCCGTCTGTTGGCTCATCCACGCGAGGTGCATCAACAACCTCGATGACACCCGCCGGCGGGGCTGCCGTGACGAACTCCTGACCATTTGCGGAAAACAGATGCTCTCCGTCAGTGGCACGGACAAACACCACCGGGGTGAATTCCCGTACCGAAATAGTCACGCCCTGCGGCCACGAACGACTGACCGTCACGCTATCGACCCACGGCTGCCCCGCCACGGAGCGCGCTGAGGCATCCGTGTCCAAGCGAATGAGCTTTTGATTCTCGGAGATACCACTGGCCTCGACAATCGCGTCTTTATCCCCGTGGACGACGCCCTCAACATCGATGTTTTTCACAACCAGCCACGGCGAAAACCACACCACCGCTGCAACGATGGCGATAATCGCGACCAGGCCACCGCCGATGAGCCAGCCGCGTCGCGGGGCGCGCGCTGAACGCCGACGCCGCGACGCTGTTGTGCCCCGGCCTGCACCGTCGGTCTGCTGAGATTGCTTTCGGCTGGTTTTCACAGTGCTACGACTCCACCTGTTCGTCGTTGTCGCCGCTGAGCTCGCGCACGATTTCGTCGGCAAGCATCGTCACAGAGCCAGCGCCGATGGTCAGAATGACATCGTGCGGTTCGGCGATTTCGCGAACGCGAGCCGGGACGCTGGTGAAATGCGGCTCATACGTCACAGGGATGGTCATTTTGTTGGCAATGAGCGCGCCGTCGACGCCCGGCAGTGGCTCCTCGCGGGCGC
This sequence comes from Corynebacterium sp. HMSC064E07, assembly GCF_001815745.1. Lineage (NCBI taxonomy): Bacteria > Bacillati > Actinomycetota > Actinomycetes > Mycobacteriales > Corynebacteriaceae > Corynebacterium > Corynebacterium sp. HMSC064E07. Next base: position 137,060 of record NZ_KV821809.1, read on the forward strand.
CGAAGACATCGAGCAATACGGCCTTGTCCGCCAGAGACAGGGCGGCAGCGAACTCGTCGGCAAAGTTGCGAGTACGCGAGTACAAGTGAGGCTGGAACACAGCGATGACCTTGCCACGACCGGCCTCGGTGACCAACTCCCGAGCTGCGCCGAGAACTGCGGAGACCTCGGTCGGGTGATGCGCGTAGTCGTCGTAGATACGAGCGCCAACAAATGGCCCCTCGCCGATACTGCCGTGGTAGTCAAAGCGGCGACGGACACCGGTGAATTCACCGAGACCGCGCGCCATACGCCCCAAATCTGCCCCGACGCAGTCGCCACCGACCATTGCAGCCAGCGCGTTGAGCGCCATGTGACGGCCGGGCTGATGAAGTTCAAACCTCACCGATGTCGAGCCAACAGTGGCCTCCACGCGGGCACCACCACCGACCGGAGTCCAGCCGTGCAAAACGGCACCGACCGGCAGCGTCGGGTGTTGAGCCAAGGCTTCTTCCCCACCATAAGCCAGCACGTTAATGCCGCGCTCCACCGCGCGCTCGCCCAATGCGGCCGCATGCGGATCCTCAGCACAGATGACCAGATGACCGCCATCCTTAATGCGCTCTGCAAAAGCGTCAAAGACGGCGTAGTAGGTCTCGTCGTCACCGAAAAAGTCAAGGTGATCGGGCTCGATGTTGGTAATTACGGCCACTTCCGGCTGGTAGGTCAACAACGAGGCATCCGACTCATCGGCCTCAGCAACAAAGACATCGCCACTGCCCTGGTGAGCATTGACACCGGCCTTGCTCATCAGACCGCCAACGGCAAAAGACGGATCCAAACCAGCTGCCTGCAAAGCGGCGACGGTCATCGATGTAGTCGAGGTTTTGCCGTGAGTACCGGCGATCAGGAGAGCCTTGGAGTCCTGCATCAACAGCGCTAACACATCGGAGCGTTTGAGCACCGGAATGTCCAGCTCATGTGCACCGGCCAGCTCCGGATTCGTCTTCGGGATAGCAGCGAAGGAAATGACCACTGCGTCCGGCAGCTCTCCCTCGCCAGCAAGCTCGAGATTCGCACGGTCATGCCCAATGGCGATGGTGGCTCCCATCGCACGTAGTCCCACCACCGCGCGGGACTCCTTGACATCGGAACCGGTAACACGAATGCCACGCGCCAACAGGATGCGAGCGATACCGGACATACCGGCACCGCCAATGCCAATCATGTGGACACTTGCGGGCAGCTCTCCCGTTACCGGCTGAAAGTCATCGAAATTAACGTTCATGTTTATGCTCGCTTTACTTCTTAGAGTTCACAGCCGCAGACAGCACCCGACGGGCGATGTTCTCCGCAGCGTTACCATGTCCAATGTTGGCCAGGGCGCGGCGCCCGTCGGCAAGCTTTTCTGGGGACGTGACCAGCGGAATCACGATATCCGAAACTGATGCCGCAGTCAGCGACTCGTCGGCGATGAGAATACCGCCACCAGCATCGATGACATCGGTGGCGTTGAGCGCCTGTTCCCCATTTCCGTGTGGCAGCGGAACGTACACCGCAGGCAAGCCGACAGCTGAGACTTCAGCCACCGTCATCGCACCGGAACGGCACAAAATCAGGTCGGCGGCGGAGTACGCCAGATCCATCCGGTCGATGTACGGCACAGCGACATAGGGGGCGTCCTCGCGGATAGCCTCGACCTCGACGTGATTCTTCTTGCCGTAGGCATGCAGTACAGATACACCGGCGTTGGCGAGCTCTGCGGCTGCACCGGTAACAGCTTCGTTGATGGAACGTGCCCCCTGCGAACCACCGGTGACAAAGAGCACCGGACCCTCCTGCGGTAAACCGAAGAACTCGCGGGCTTCGGCACGCTTGGCGTCGCGGTCCAACGCCGCGAGACTGGCACGCACGGGATTGCCAACAACCTCGGCCTTCAGGCCAGAGCCAGTCACGGCAGCCAAACCGACGCCCCCGAGTGCGACACCGAGCTTATTGGCCAGACCCGCACGGGCGTTGGCCTCGTGAACCAGGAACGGAATCTTCTTCCCCGCACGGCACGCCATGTAGGCCGGTGCCGATACGTAGCCACCAAAGCCGATGACCGCATCAGCGTCAATGCGCTTGAAAACCTTGCGGGTCTCACGCACCGCACGAGCGACGTTGAGAGGCAGCTTGAACAAATCCGCAGTCGGCTTGCGCGGCACCGGCACTGGCGGAATCAGCTCCAGGTCATAGCCTCGCGCCGGTACGAGGGTTGACTCCAACCCCCGATTCGTACCGAGTGCAATGACGCGGGCTTCCGGCTGCAGGTTCAAAATCGCATCCGCCACAGCCAATGCGGGTTCGATATGGCCAGCCGTACCACCGCCGGCCACCACAATGGTCGGAGCAGAGCCATCTTCCTTAAGAAACTGCTCAGACTCCGAAGCGCCTTTCGCCCCAGCGGCTGCGCCCAGATTCTTGTCTGCCATGGTGTTATCGATTCCTCCTCCGCGGTGCTGAACCGCCGTTCCTATTGTTTCGGCCCGGGCGCTGGCGCGAACGCGACTGTCCGCCACGACCTTCGCCCCGAATCCTACTGCCCCGGCCTGAGCTTGACGACGACCAGGAGCCCTGTGACCGTCCAGTCCGCGGCGACCTCGCTGTAAATCCCCGCGTCCGTCCGTTGTCACTACGAGAGGAATAATCCACTTCGCGGCCACGAACGCTGCCCGAGTTTCCGGAGCTGCCGGAGGTTCGGGAACCACGCTGCGGGGTGGCACCTCGGCCACTGCGGCTGCCTCCACTACGGCCGGCCCGATTGGGTCGGTCAGCTCGGCCACTGTAGGTTTCCCGCACTTGCGCCCCCTCGCCACGTGGAGTACGCGCTCCACTGGTCACCACGGGCGGACCGAAGCGTTGCGGATCGCGATGGGCACGCACCTTCGGCGCGTGGCGACGCGATTCGTCATACGGGATTGGTTCCGGAATACCCAGGAACCTGTCCAGCCCCGGACGTCCCGAAGTCTGCATTGCAGAGACTGCCTCCGATTCGTGGCGGGCACATGTGGCCAGCAGACCCATCGAGAACAACGTCACCATCGCCGATGTACCACCGGCGGAAATCAGCGGCAGCTGCAGACCAGTCACTGGCAACGCACCAACGACGTAGCCGATGTTGATGAAAGCCTGCACCACGGTTGCAGCAGTAATCGTGCCCGCGAGCAGACGGAGAAACGGATCGTTCTGACGACCGGCGATACGAAGTCCCACCCAGCCGAGCGCTGCGTAGAGCAAAATAACCATCAGCGCGCCGAGGAAACCAGTCTCCTCACCGATAATGGCGAAAATGAAGTCATTCTTCGCCTCCGGTAGGTATCCCCACTTCGCGCTCGACTGACCGAGACCGACACCGGTGAGAGAGCCGTCGGCAAGCGAAAGAAAGCCTTGGTAGGACTGGTAGGCATCGCCCTGCACGTCGTTGAAGTTACCAAGCAGCGAGTCCAAGTAGACCCTGATTCGCGCCGAACGGAAACCCGCGGTGACGGTAAAAATCACCAGGGCGAAAGCCGCAGCGGCAAGCAGCCCGGTGATGAATACGCGCGGCAGGCCAGCGAACCACGCCAACGCCACCACGACGAACGCCATGGAAGCAACCATGCCGAGGTCACGCTGCAGCATCACCAGTGCCAATACCACGAAGCTGACCGCACCGAACAGCCCGAACAAATCGGTATAGGACACAGCAGTGCGGACCTTTTCAGCCAGCAGCTTCGAACCCCACAGTGCCAGCGCGATCTTCGCGATTTCTGACGGCTGCATGGTGATACCACCAATACTCAGCCACGAACGCGCACCGGTTTCCTCCAGGCCGATGCCGATACCAGGGATAATCACCAAAACCAGCAGCACAAAGGACAAAATCAGCGCTGCTGTCGATAGCGAGCGAATCAATTCCACCCGCATTCGCAGCACGATCCACATGGAGATGAGACCCGCCACCACCATGACCAGCTGACGGATGAACACCGACCACACGCTGCCCGAGTCATTACCCGCGCTGGCCATGGATGCCGACAGCACCATCACCAGTCCGATTGACGTCAGCAGCGCGACGATAATCATCAGTAGGTGGTAGTCGAACAGCGGACGCGACTTCCAGTCGTTAAAACGCTCCACCCACGCCGGCCGCTCTCGAGCACTAGAGCTAGACGACGAGGGCCGCTGTGAACTGGTAGCCTTCGTCCCCTTTTGTGCCGTCGCGGCACTAGCGCTTAAATTACGAGCCTTGCGGGAGTTATCCATCAGTTGACGTCACCTTCTGCGCCCATTGCGCGAACAAGTCGCCACGTTCAGCCATTCCGGAGTACATGTCCAAGCTGGCGGCAGCTGGTGCCAACAGCACCACATCCCCAGGGTTGGCATATTCACTAGCTGCCATACAGACCTTTGCCATGGCATCGACCTTGTCGGTGTCATCAATGACAACGACCGGCACAGCAGGTGCGATGCGGGAGAGCGCATCGCTGACTAGTTGCCTATCGACGCCCAGAACCACGGCGGCCTGCAGGCGGTGAGCATGCTTCGCCACTAGCGGCGAGATTTCCGCGCCCTTGAGCTGACCACCGACGATCCAAACGACACGCTCATGACCGGACAGTGCAGCGTCGGCAGCGTGGGGGTTGGTGGCCTTGGAGTCATCAATCCACACGACATCATTTGCCTTATGGACAATCTGACCGCGGTGTGCCCGAACTTCGAAAGTCTCCAATGCCGCTGCAATTTGCTCCGGTGAGGTACCGATACTGCGCGCCATCGCAGTGGCGGCCACCGCGTCGAGAACACCTGCCCGGCCGGGAGGAGAAATTCCCGCTACCGGTGCGATGACAATGCCCGGACCAGAGTCGTCAGCTGCGGCATCGCCGCCGCCAAAAGCGCGGTCGACAATCATGCCGTCGCGAACTCCGACCTGGTGTGCCTCCGGGGGACCATCGGTAAAGCCCACGACGGAGTTGCCGAGCTCGTCGTTTTTCAGCATCTTTTCCACGTGCTCGACGACATCTGCGTCATCCGCACCGTAGATTGCGACAGTACCGCGCAGCGCACGGGTCTTGTCCAGACCGTAGTTTTCGTAAGAACCGTGCCAGTCGATGTGGTCTTCCGCCAGGTTCAGCAGTACTCCCGCATCTGGGCGAATGTTTGGAGCCCAGTGCAGCTGGAAGCTGGACAGCTCTGCGGCCAACACCTCGATACGAGGCTCAGCAGTCAGTGCGTCGTACAGAGCCACACCAATGTTGCCCACAGCTGCGCCCTGCTCCCCGAGCATGGCGGCCAGCATGGAGGTGGTTGTGGTCTTGCCGTTAGTGCCGGTGACTACCAACCAGGTCCGTTTCGGACCCCACAGCTGGGCACAGTCGCAGGCGAAAGCCAGCGCCACATCACCGAATACCGGGACACCGGCCTCAGCGGCGGCGCCGAACAGCGGACTGGTCGGACGCCACCCCGGGGAGGTCACGATCGCAACCGCGTCGGCAAGCTCGTCGCGAGCGTCTGCGGTCGTGACATGCCGAACCGAAAAGTCAGCGGCAACCAGTGCGCCGAGCGCGGAGTCGTCCACGACGACAACTTCCGGACAGCCGATGTCCTTAAGCATCGCAATGGCACCGCGACCGGAAACCCCGGCTCCTGCCACCAGAACTCGACCAGAGCGCACCGTAGCGACTAAGTCGAGATTTCGGATATCGGTGAGGTTGGTCGGGTCTGGTGAGTTAATCATTGAAATACGCCTACCTGAGAGAGCCAGTCACTGTAGAAGATGGCTGCGCCAATCATGTTGAAAATGCCTGCGAGTAGCCAGAAGCGAACGACAACAGTTGTCTCCGCCCAACCTCCGTTTTCGAAGTGGTGATGGAGAGGAGCCATGCGGAATACGCGCTTGCCAGTCGTTTGGAAAACCGCGATCTGGATTGCCACGGAAGCAACTTCCATCACGAAGATGAAGCCAATGATAACCATCAGCAGCTCAGTCTTGGTGACAAATGACAGACCCGCTACCAAACCGCCAAGAGCCAGCGAACCGGTATCTCCCATGAAGATCTTTGCCGGCGCTGCATTCCACCACAGGAAGCCCAAACAGGCGCCCAGACCCGCGACGGAAATAACGGCGATATCCAGTGGATCGCGGACGTTGTAGCAACCGCTGCCCAGCGAAGCCTCGCAAGAGTTACGGAACTGCCAGAAGGAAATCAGCGTGTAGGTGGCCAGTAGCAGCGCGGTGGCGCCAGCGGCCAGGCCGTCAAGGCCATCAGTGAGATTGACGGCATTCGTCCATGCGGCAATGACGATGAAGACAAATACCAGGAAGACAATCATGCCGAACCACACAGGCCCCGGTGCCAGATTCAGGAACGGAATATCTCGAATCAGCGACAAGCTCGTCGAACCGGGAGTCAAGCCAGACGCATCCGGGAACTGCAGCAGCAGCACGCCGAAAATCAGTGCTGCCGCCAGCTGCCCAACCAGCTTCGCTGTCTTGTTCAGCCCCAGGTTGCGTCCTTTGTAGAGTTTGATGAAGTCATCGGCAAAACCCAATGCGCCCATCGCCAGAACAAGGAACATCACCAACAGACCGGAGGCGGACGGCCCCACGCCAGTCTGGATATACGTAACGAGGTGTGAGAGGAAATAGCCAGCGACGATTGCGGCGATGATGGCGATGCCGCCCATAGTCGGAGTTCCCCGCTTGCGCAGGTGGCTCTTCGGCCCTTCTTCACGAATCTCCTGGCCAAGACCTTCAGCAGAGAATTTGCGAATAAGCACTGGTGTTAAAAAGACACTCACCAGGAATGCAATCGCACCACTGAGAATAAGTTGAATCACTTACTTTTCCTCTCCGCTTTCACCTTCGGGCGTAGTCCCAACCTTGGCAGCCAGCGAGTCCGCGACCCGCCACATACCGTCCGCATAGGAGGCCTTGACTAACACCACATCGTCCGGACGCACCTCGGCCGCCACCAAATCCGCGGCAGTGGATGTATCCGGCACCCTAGAAGTATTTAACCCCAACTCTTCCGCTTTGTCGGCCAGGGCATGCACATTAGAACTCTCTCCGACTGCAATTAGTCGATCGATGCCGCGGCCCACAAGGTACTCGCCAAGCGACGAGTGCTCATCTTCAGCGGAATCACCAAGCTCACCCATCTGTCCCAGCACGGCCCACGATGAGGCGTCCTGGTGCGTTGGGCTAGCTGCTGTACGTGCCAGAGCGTCAATCCCCGCACGCATCGAATCAGGGTTGGCATTATAGGAGTCGTTAATTACGACGATATTGCCAGTGAGCTGCTGGACATCCATGCGCCGCTCTGACGCTGCCACATGCGCGGCCATCGCCTTTGTGACCTGCTCAGCATCAATACCGGACTCCACTGCCACCGCAATCGCCGCCAGGGCATTGGCCACTTGGTGCGCACCATAGACCTGCAGTTGGATCGGGAATGTACGCCCATCCGGTACATGCAGGTCAAAAGATGCACGAGCAAAATCATCGAGCTGCACATTCGTGGCGCGGTAATCCGCGGTTGCGTGGCGTTCGGAGTTCTCATCGGCAGAGAAGAACACCACCTTCGCCTGGGTACGCGGAGCCATGCCAGTGACGTAGTCATCGTCGGCATTGAGTACGGCCACACCGCCCTGCTCCGCAGCCGGCAGCGCTTCCACGAGCTCGCCCTTAGCCTGCGCGATTGCCTCGCGCGAGCCAAACTCACCAAGGTGCGCCGTGCCAACATTGAGCACCGCACCGATCGTCGGTGGCGCGATGCGCGCCAGGTGGGCCACATGCCCAATTCCGCGTGCGCTCATCTCCGCAACCAGGTACTTCGTCTCCGGAGTGCACTGCAGCACCGTGTACGGATGCCCAATTTCGTTATTAAACGACCCCTTCGGCGCCACCGTCGGACCGTCGGTACGCAGCAGCGTCGCCATCATGTCCTTCGTCGACGTCTTTCCCGCCGAACCCGTGACACCGACAACATGCAGCTGATCCTTCTTCAGCTCGTCGACGACGTAACGCGCCAACTTACCAAGCGCTTCCAGCACCGCCGCCCCGGAACCATCCGGATCGTGTGCAAATGCGTCGGCATTGGAGTCCTGCTTACCAAGGGGCTTGACGACGACCGCAGGTTGCCCAACATCTCGTGCCGCCAGTGCCATCGTCGCTCCAGCGGCCACAGCCTGATCGATGAAGTCGTGGCCGTCGACACGCGCGCCCGGCAGGGCGAGGAAGAGCGAGCCTTCGCGAATTTTTCGGGAATCGAATTCTGCGGGCTGAGTCACTGTGGCGTCATCATCGACGTGGACGAGTTCACCTCCCACGATGTGAGCGATTTCCGCGGCGGTCAGGGCAATCATGATGTCTATAGTCCTTGTTGGTTAGAGTTCCAGGCGCCTAGTAAAGGATGATTTCTTGATTTTATTCGCTTACCGCGAATGGTTCGCGGTAGGCATGTCAGGTGGTGCGCTTCCTCAGCGATTTCAGCAATCTCAATCAGCGGATCCCTCCAGTCGCTGTGTGAGTGCTTCGGCCAGCTGTTCACGGTCATCGAACGGGTGAATCACGCCACCGATATCCTGGCCGGTTTCGTGTCCCTTGCCAGCCACCACGATGCTGTCACCGCTGTGGGCGAGCTCGACGACACGGCGAATTGCCTGGCCGCGATCGCCGATTTCCTCAACAACCGTGTCAGAACTGGCCTTGCCGCTGGCAACGGCTTCCTTCGCACCGGCGACCACGGCCGCACGGATTTCAGAGGGCACCTCGGAGCGTGGGTTGTCATCGGTGATGATGACGACATCGGCACCGCATGCAGCCTCAGCTCCCATAATTGGACGCTTGGCACTATCGCGGTCGCCACCGGCGCCGACGACAACCAGCACGCGACCTTCGGTCTGTGCGCGCAATGTGGCCAACACCTCAGCTACTGCGGCTGGCTTGTGGGCATAGTCCACCACAGCCAGGAAGTCCTGTCCGCGGTCGATGCGCTCCATGCGGCCTGGCACACGCACCTGTGCCAGACCGCTCTTGGCCGCGTGATTGGCATGCCCAATCGCATCGAGCACAGCCCATGCGACTGCGGCATTGGCAACGTTGAAAGCACCCGGCAGAGGAACTTCCACCTCAACTGTGTCAGTGTTATTTCGCGTTAGCTCCACATGTTGGACACCGTTGGTGGCGACAGTGGCTGCAGCGGCGTGCCATTCTGCAAAGACCTCGGCAGCTGGCGTCTTGTCGGTTACGCGATGCTGAGTATGGACAGTGGTGACTTGGACATCCGGGTCGCCGGCAGCGATATCTGCCATGCGGACACCCCAGTCGTCGTCGATGCACACGACAGCCTTCGGTGCATGTGTCGGACCTGCGGGATCAAAGAGCTTGGCCTTGGCTTGGAAATACTCTTCCAAGGTCTTGTGGAAGTCCAGATGATCCTGCGAGAGGTTGAGGAAACACCCGACCTCGAAACTGACTCCGTCTACACGCCCCAACGACAGTGCGTGAGAAGAAACCTCCATGACAACGTGCGTCACCCCCTCGGAGAGCATCTGGTGGAACAGGCGCTGGAGGGCCGGAGCTTCTGGGGTAGTCAGGCTCGACGGAACGGCACGGCCATTGATGCGCGTGCCGGTAGTACCAATGATGCCTGTCGAGCATCCAGCTGCCAGGAGCGCGCCCTCCAGCATGTAGGTCGTGGTGGTCTTGCCAGAGGTGCCGGTAACCCCAATGATGGTCAGTGAATCCGAGGGGTGATCGTAGATTTCTGCAGCAACGTGCCCCATGACGGCCCGGACATCGTCGACAACCAGGACTGGTCGAGTCTCCCCTGCTTCCCGCAGGATTTTCAGACCTTCCTCATCAGTCAGGATCGCTGTAGCAGCCGACTGCTGCGCGTAGCGCGCACCATGCGTGCGAGTACCTGGGACGGCAGCAAACATTCCGCCTTCAGGCACTTCGGCAGCGTTGAGTTCGATTGCGGCGATATCCGCTCCTGCCGCCGCGGATTCGGTAATGCCGTCAAGTCGGCCATGCGCGAGGTTACACATTTTCGCAAGGGTGGCGGTCATTGGCTGTTCCCTCTTTCAAGTCAGTCGTTGGTGTACAACAGGTTGGAAAAATTCAAGAGATTCACTTTGCAGAAACCAAAGTAATAAAAGTCTGTGTATTAGTGCTGTCGCGGTAACTTCATTGTGGTGGTGACCTCGTTACGGCTGCAGCAACAACTTGCCCTCGCGGGGTGGCGACGGCGGTACGTTGTAGCGGTTAAGCGCCCAAGCGGCGATGTCCTTAAACAGTGGGGCTGCTGACTGACCGCCGTCACCATGGACACCACGCTGGGGTTCGTCAAGCATAATGCCAATGACAAAACGGGGATCGTCGGCAGGCGCGATGCCTGCAAACGTGATGTGGTACTTGGAATTCGAGTACGCGCCGGTGTCGGGGTCAAACTTCTGCGCCGTACCTGTCTTGCCTGTGAGCGAGTATCCCTCAATACTATTGCCGGCCGCGGTACCCGACTGCTGCCCCGTGGGATCAGACTGCATAACGCCTTCAAACATAGCGCGCACAGTTTGGGCGGTCTCCGGGCTAACCACACGCACTGTTTCCGGGCGCTCTGTTGCCGTCTTCGTGCCGTCCGGGGAAATTGTCGAACGAATCATACGCGGCGGGATGCGCTCGCCATCGTTGGCGATTGCCTGGAAAACTCCTGTCATCTGCAGCAGTGTCATGGCCATACCCTGACCAATGGGCAGGTTCGCAAATGTACCGCCGGACCACTGCGGACGCTGTGGCACAAAGCCGGACGATTCACTGGGCAACTCGATACCCGTGGACTGCCCCAGCCCGAAGAGATGCAGCATCTCAGCGAAGCGGTCCTGACCCAAACGCTCTGCCAGCATTAGGGTGCCGACATTGGAGGACTTGCCGAATACACCGGTCGTCGTGAAAGCTTCCGTGCCGTGCTCCCATGCATCGCGCACGGTGACACCCGCCATATCAATCGTGCCCGGGACCTGCAGAACCTCATCCGGTGTGGTCTTGCCATCTTCGATAGCGGCCGCGGCGGTAATGATCTTTGCTACAGAGCCCGGCTCAAATGGGTTCGATACAGCGGAGTTTCCGATAGTGCGCCCCTCTTCGAGCTCGGCCCCCATATCCTTATTCGGGTTAGCCGTGTCCGCCTGCGCCATTGCTAGCACTTCGCCGGTCTTCGCGTCGAGCACAACTGCCGACGCATCTTTCGCTCCCGAGTTGGCCTTCGCCTGGTTGACCTGCTGCTGGACAAAGTACTGCATGTCTAGGTCCAGGGTCAGCTCGTATGTCGTACCGTCCACAGCCGCGTGAACATCGCGCGTGGATCCCGGGATTGCCACGCCGTTGGAGGCGATATCAATGGTCTTGCCACCGTTAATACCCTGCAAAGTGGCATCACGAGAGGCTTCAAAGCCGAACTGGCCGACGCCATCCATGCCAATCTTGCCGATGACGTTAGCCGCCGTCGCCCCATTCGGGTACTGGCGAATATCCTGACGCTCCGCCACCAGTTCCGGATACTTTTCCACGATGGCGGCGGCCTTGTCCGGATCGACATTACGCACGAGCACCTCGTAGGTGCTGTCCTCATTGCGCAGCTTCTCTAGAATGTCCTTCGAGCTCACCCGGGACGGCGCGCTCATCACCGAGTTCTCCTCGGTTTCGGGTTCCGCTTGACGACGGCGACTGCTTCCCGACTTCTCCGCGTCGATGTCGGCCACGTCGAGTAGCTTCGGCAAATCCTTGGCGATCTGCTCGAGGCGTTCATCGTAGGCAGCGACATCATCCGGGCGCTGCTTATGTGCGTCCCCAATCCACTTGCGCAAAGTGTTCGGGTGCACGGTAATACTGCGTGCCTCCATCGTGAAGGCAAGCTGAGCTCCATTACGGTCGAGAATCGCACCGCGCCGAGCTGCATCAACAACTTCCACCGTGCGCTGATTCTGTGCCGCCGCAGAAAGGTCAGGACCTGCGACGAGCTGCACCCAAGCCAAACGGGAGACCAGCACTACAACTGCGATAGCGCCTATAAACTGCAGCCAGTTGCGACGTCGGATGAAGTCCTTATTACTAATGCGCATTTTTTCGCGCGGGGGCACGCTTCGGTTGGTATTGGCATCGAGCCCCCGGCTGCGCTGACCATCCCGAACGCGACTTTGGCCTCTGCGCTCACGGGATGTAATTCGGTAAGCACGTTCGCCGAAGTCATACCCCCCTCCACGGTTGGGGTAGTCGTCTTCAGATCGAATCATGCGCTAGTGCTTTCTACTAAGTCGATTCTCCCGCGCGATAACGTTAGGCGGTATTCCCTGCCATCGCGAGTACTGAATTAATTAGTCTACAGTCGCCCGACCAGAAACAGTGGAACCGCCAGAATATCGGACAGTTGGCCAGTTTGGCCGTGTTTGTTTTCTAAGTTCCTACGGTGCTGGAGCTGGCTCGGGTGCCGGAGCTTCCGGTGCTTCCGGCGCCGCGGCTGGCGCTTCTGGGGCTGGCGCTGGCGCTTCAGCCTCAGGCGCGGGTGCCGGAGCCGGCGCAGGTGCTGGTGCGGGCTCATGGTTCTGCGGCGCATACGGAGCGGTTGCCGGCAACCCGTTCGGACGTGGGTGCGCTTCCTCAATGGCCGGTGCCTGCATCCCCGGAACATTCTCGGTGTCCTTCGGGTTCGACGACGGCGCATGCGGAACATTCGGCGACTCACTGTTGAGGTCGATAATCTTCTGCTGCTTCTCATCGCCCGGTCGCACTTCCACGACCTTGCCTTCCGGATCAGTCGTCAAAACGGCAGGCTGCTCCGGATTGACCATGCCCTCTTCCACAGCACGCTGCGCGATAGCACCGGTTGACTTCATGTAAGCAACATCCCGCTCGAGCACCTCCAGCTGGTTACGCAGCTCCTTTTCCTTGGTCTGCGCAGCATCCAGCTGCAAGGATGTCGAGGTCGAAATACCCGACAGCCACATCGCCGCCACGATTCCGGCAACGACGAGAATGATCATCACGGCCGCACCGGCAAACTTGTGGTTATCCCTCGAGGACGTCGTAACGCGACGCCCACGCACCGAGATGACCTGCTGAGAACCTGTGCGCCCAAACCGCCTGCGCTGATAAAGATCCTGTTTCGTGCGGGCGCTGCGACCGCGCTGACGAGTCTTCGTCTTGGCACCGGCGACGGTTGCAGATGCGCCGCGGGAGGTGCGCCGGGTGGGGGCGTGCTCCGTGATTGTCGTTGCCATGCTCGAAAGTTCTCCCAGTACTTAGATCGTTAAGGGTGCGTTTGGTGCGGTTGAAAGGTTTGGGTCAATCGGCTCGAATTCGCTCGATACAGCGAACTCTCACCGGTGCGGCTCGGGGGTTGTCTTCGATCTCGCTTGCCGACGCCTTCTCCGCACCTCTCGTGATGAGAGCAAAGTGCGGTTCATGCCCCGGAAGCTCCATCGGGAGCCCCGGTGGGGTTGTCGACTTCACGCGCTCCGCAAAGTCCTTCTTGACGATGCGGTCTTCCAGACTCTGGTAGCTCATGAACACTGCACGCCCATCGACTGCGAGTGCATCGCAGACCTGCGGCAGCACATTTTCCAGAGCTTCAAGCTCACGATTTACCTCGATACGAAGAGCCTGGAACGTACGCTTGGCCGGGTGTCCGCCCTTACGACGAGATGCCGCCGGAATGGTTTCGTAGAGCAGCTCAACCAGACGACCGGAAGTCGTAAACGGTTCCTTCTCCCGCTCACGCAGGACTGCCGAGGCGATCTTGCCGGCGAAGCGCTCGTCGCCGTAAGTCGATAGGATGCGCGCGATATCACCGTGCGAATAGGTATTGAGCACATCCGCTGCGGTAATCCCCTGGCTTGCATCCATGCGCATGTCCAGCGGGGCGTCGACTCGGTAGGCGAATCCACGATTGACCTGGTCAAGCTGCATCGAGGAAACACCGAGGTCGAAAAGCGCACCTGCAATGCCCTTCTCAGCGGCGCGGGCGAGAATGTCCTCCGCGCCACTTCCACCAGCGGCTGCAGAAATTTCACCACTGAGCACCTCGGCGAGCGAATCGAAACGCACACGGAACCCTACAAAGCGATCACCGAAGCGCGCGAGACGTTCTTCTGCCCCTCGCAATGCATTGTCATCGCGATCGAGTCCAACAACGCAGAGCTTCGGGAACTGCTCCAACAGGTATTCCGTGTGTCCACCGGCACCAAGAGTGCCGTCGACAACTACTGCGTCGTCACCCAGTGCCTCGATGCCCGGGCGCAATAAATCAGTTACTCGGTGAAGCAAAACGGGGACATGACCAAACTCGCCGGACTTGCGATCATCCGCAGGTGCCGATCCGTTCATTTCCCCTCCTCACCGGGTATGTTCGCACTGGTCAGAGAATCTATCGAGTGTATTCCCGGTTTGCTTAACGACGAGTGCCGCGCCAGCAACCAGACCGCACCTCATGAGCACTACTGGGAATGCTGCTATCGGTGCTTAAAACAAAAAGCGGGGATGTTCACAGGGCCCCGCCTGACAGAACCTGGTATCGGGGAAGTACACCAGGGGCTATCAGGCAGAGTCCATGCGGACATTCCCTCTTTTCGGTTATTCCAAGCGGTTTATAAAACGCCGAACAGCGAGTCATCCTCACCTTCGGAGAAATCAGCTTCATGCTCCGCCTGGTAGGCCTCCCAGGACTCTTTGTCCCAGATCTCCAGAAAGTCAATAGAGCCGATAACCACGCACTCCTTGGAGAGATTCGCGTACCGACGGTGATCCATCGATAACGTGATTCGCCCCGAGCCATCAGGACGCTGCTCATCTGTGCTCGCCGCAAGATTACGGATGAAAGCTCGCGCCTTGGCATTCGTACGAGAGGCCTTAGTAGCCCGCTGAGCTAATTTGACGAACTCCTCTTTCGGATACACCGCCAGAGAATGATCCTGTCCCTTAGTGACCATCAGGCCACCTGCGAGATCCTCGCGGAACTTCGCCGGCAACGTCAGGCGCCCTTTGTCATCAAGCTTCGGCGTATAGGTGCCCAGAAACATGCGTCACTGGCCTCCTATCCCCGTGTCAACCTCAATGTCAACGCACAAACGCTTACCGAATTCAGGGATTTAGGCGTTGCCTTCAAGCAGAGCCAGAGGGCTGCGCTTTACCGCAGTGCCAAAATCTCGCCAAACCTTAAGCGCAAATCGGATATTCACTTCTGCAATGTTGACCAACCTCAATCAACATCACGCCCCACTTTACCCCACTATCTGCCACTATCAACACAAGAAGGAGAAAAATAGTCACAGCATCAGCGCAACCCCACCGCCAGGACATCCATTTTAACCCAATTGACCTGGGATTTTAAAGAATCCTCTCGACAATTAAAGTGCGAATAAAAAGTGGGGCACCCACCCGCGACCACGCCGACAACGACGCCACACCAACCACATTGTTAACAGAAAGCAGTTTACGCCCCACTACCCACCACCTACCTGCTAGAAACTATCCAGATTGAACCTGATCGCCAGAATTAGCGCGTTGACCTGCAATTTTGTGTCGCCAGAGCCAAACATTCGGAAATACCAGCAACGACCGAAGATAAGAATTCCCTCACCCCAATAGCTAAGTGGAGGAAAGTGGGGACTCGGGGTGGGGCAAAGTGGGTGAGATCTTGTGGAGACGATTCACGTCTAGAAAAACAAAAAAGTGAGGGCAAGCCATCGCTGGCTTGCCCTCACTTGTTAATTCTTGAGGCTTATCCCCTAACGCCCCTCGAAGCGGCCACGGAAACGCGATTCCAACGTGGAATCACCAGAGGAGCCACGGCTACCCGAGGTCCCTCGACGACTCTTTGCCGCCCCGGACTTAGACTTTCCAAAGCTCAGCCCCGAAGCAGAACTAGCCTTCTCCTGCTTACCGGCGCCGGTCAGAGCCCAAACGCCGGAACCGAACATAAGGCCAAAGCCGGCAACCGATAACACAATGAACCAATTGCTCACAGAGAAAAGAGCGACGCCGCCAATCAACATCAGCAGACCGAGGAGCATGAGCGCAAAAACCTGGATGGAAAACCCACGAGGTGCGCTGTTTTCCTCCGGAAAGCTGAACGCATTTCCGGCCATCGTCGAACTAAATTTAGGATCCTCAGCGTAGAGTGCAGACTCGATTTCGTCGAGCATCCGCTGTTCGTGCTCAGATAGTCCCACAATTCCTCCATCGCCTACTTGAGCATTGCCCACCGCGATACTGGCGAGCCTTGACCCCTCAACTAACAATGCCGATACAACAAAGTTAATTACAGGCCACGTGCTGCTAACGCGGCGTCCGTTAGCTTCATTCTTACCCCTTCAACGGGCGACTCACCTCTATTGTTCCATGAATCCGAACAATCCCCCATTTATTTAGGAAAGCAACGCTCTAACACGCCCCCACCGGCTTACGCAGCCGCGGACAGAACACCCAGCTCAGCCCGGACAGCCCCCAAGAATGCACAACTTAAATCCCACAACTCCTGCGCCCGCCGAGAGTCAATGCGACGCGAAATACCCAACCGGACTTCCTCACGCAGCGCGGTGAACTGCTCAAACTTGGTGACCCAGCTATCAAATTCGGGCTGCTCTTTCTTTAAACGCAACCAGGCACTCTGTGTTGCCGAACGACGACGCTTAACTACCGAGCCCGAACGAGCGCCCGAGCCAGAACCCCCAGCCACCGACACATCGTCGCGATTCAACAGCGCGCCTGCGCAACGCAGCGCCGCACAGTAGGAAAGCTCCAACATCTCATCAGAGCTGGCATTCCAAGCATTCGCTAGCAGAGCCTCTGCCCGCCCCAGCAGCTCCAGCGATTGCCTTGAGACACCGACCGGGGCGACCAAACCCGACTGCGAAATCGCCCTAAACTCCACCACGTTCGACCTTGCCACCACCCTGCTTCTCCTTTCACACAGCATTCACATGAGCACGGATTTTCCGCTTCCCCTTAGCGGGATTGACTGCAATCTATCCCCAACCCCGGACTACGCCAGGCATAATTTCGCACAACTGTTCGACTCGATGTTATTGCAGTAATCTCACAACTAAGTTCGTCTAAGTCGCTAATCTGGTCACTGTGAAATACAGCGTGGTTCCGATGACAGCAGGAGACTTCAATCTCCGCCTGCAAGAAGCAGTGGCTCTCTACATCACCGCGATGCAGTACAACCCCGCGATCTTGCCCGGTCGTCTCCACGAATGGCAGAAGCAAACCACTCAACCCGGCTTCATGGCTGCTGCAGCCATAGCTCACCCCGAAGAGCTCTCCCCTGCCCACGCTCTCCGCGACCCGCGCTGCAGGTTGGTCGGCATCGGCTACTGCCGTACAGGATTGGACACGCACTGGTGGTATCGCCAGGTAAGAGATGGACTGCTCATGGACGGGCGCTCGCTACCGGACGTCGTCAAGCTCTTGGGCAACTACGCCGAACTGTCTGAGATTCACATTCACCCCAGCTTTCAGGGGCGGGGACTCGGTAAACGGTTGCTCCACGAGTTGGTCGATTCCCGCCCGGAGACGCGAGTTCTGTTGTCAACCCCGGAATACCCGAATGAGGCCAATAGGGCATGGCAGCTCTACCGCCAATTTGGTTTCAAAGATGTTTTAAGGAACTTTTATTTCACAGGGGACTCTCGTCCCTTCGCAGTTCTAGGAGTAGATCTTCCCCGTGACATCATCACCGAGTGAACCTTCCACACCACGTCAACGACTTTCGCCTCTGCGCATTGCCACAGCAATGGCCGGAATTGCCGCCATCTTGCCGCTCAGCGGCTGCTTTGACGCACAGGCTGGCATTACCATTTCCGGCGACGACAGAGTCTCGGGCACAATTCACGTAACACCCACGGAGGAAGTCCGTTCCCAATTTGAGCAGTGGCAAGTACCGGAAGATCTCTCCGACCGCGTCTCGCAGGGAGTAATCGACTCCTCCACAGGAAAGATGGAAGTCTCGTTCAACGAGCTGCACTTCATTGAACTCACCGATACGCTCCGACAGCTTTCCGACGATCGCGTAGACATCGACCTAGACCGTACCGGTGGCGGCAAGATTTCGATGAACGGCCACATGGATTTGACTCACCTGCCCGGCGCGAAGGTTGATTTCGTCGTCGCGTTCCCGGAGCAGGTTACTGACTCCAATGGCCGCCAGACCGAACCGAACAAGGTGGAATGGCAGCTCGCCAGTGGCGAGAACCATAATGTATGGGCTTCGTCGCCGGCTGGATCCACCAAGCGGAATCAATTCCTATTATTTGCCGGTGTGACCACAGCCGCCGGTGTCCTAGCCTCAGTGCTAGGTGTCCTGTGGGCGCGAAGAGTTCGCGACATGCAGGACTTTTAGCAATTAAAAACCGCCGCGCAGCATATCCTGGCCGGTGCCCCATTCGGGCGCCATGCCGAGGTTGTGCAAAACGTCCTGGGAGGCGCGAGCGAAGTTCATAGTCATAAAGTGCAGCCCCGGCACGCCTTCGGCGATGAGCCGCTCTGCCATGTTGGTCGAAAACTCGATACCAATCTTGCGAATCTCATCTTTATTGGCCTGCTCGTCACCATCTGCTGCCTTAATCAGGCGTTCCTCCAAATCGGATGGCAACTGTGCCCCGGAGAGCTCAACCTGCCTGCGCACTGAGCGCAGCGATGTAATCGGCATCAGCCCCGGAATGATGGGCTTGGCACCGTGCACTGGGTCGGCTTCCACCAGGCGGTCTCGAAGGCGCAAGTAGTGCTCAATATCGAAGAACATCTGCGTAATCGAGTATTCGGCTCCCGCGCGCAGCTTGGCCAGCGTGTACTGCGTGTCATGGTCCAAATCCGGCGAGCGGTAATGTCCCTCCGGGAACGACGCAATGCCGATTTCAAATTTCTCGAACTCCGGCTCGGCCTTAATTAGCTCAATCAGTTCGCTGGCGTAGTGCAGACCGCCCTCGGTCTCCACCCAAGGGCCAAGCGGGTCTCCCGGCGGGTCACCACGCAGAACGAGCAGATTCGTCAGCCCCGCGCTGAGATAAGAGCGCAGGATTTCCCGCAGCTCGTCGACAGTGTGCTCTACCAATGTCAGGTGCACAAGCGTTGTAAGCGGCTGCCTCGAAACGCGCTGGGCGATTCGCAGGGTGCGGTCGCGGCTAGAACCACCGGCGCCGTAGGTCACGGATGCAAAGGAGGCACCAAGATCATGGAAAGCCTCAGCTGCTCGGAGAAGACGTTCCTCGGCCGCGTCGTCACGCGGGGGCATGAACTCGACCGAGAAGGGAATACTGCCCGCGCTCGGCATTGAAAGCGCCTGGCGGATTGTCACTTGGCGGCCTGGCGACAGTGGCATTGTTGAGGACATAGTCACTCATACTAAGCGGTGTCCTATTCTTGAGTCAGCATTACCCGTCATCGACGAGAGGCTCACATGAGCGAAGAACTGGATTTGGCCGCGCTACAGCCCCGCGAAGTACCAGCTACTGTTACCAAAACGCTGGAGAATTACCTCAAAAGCCGTGGCGACGATGTCGCGTCGGTCGATGCGGTGTACACCGAGGCCATAGATTCGCTCCACTCCTTCGTCCTCAATGGGGGCAAGCGCGTGCGTCCAGCCTTCGCCTGGCAGGGGTGGTTGGGGGCAGGCGGCCTCGAAGGCCGTTTCTCCCCAGCCGAGGATTCCCTGGCTGTGATGAACGCGGTGAGTGCCTTGGAACTCATTCAAGCCTGCGCACTCATTCATGACGACATCATCGATGACGCTGATACGCGCCGTGGCGCACCGACTATCCACAAGGTATTCGAGGCCAAGCACGAGGCCAATAGCTGGAATGGAGCCGCCGACCGCTTCGGTATTTCCGCCGCGATTCTCATTGGCGATGTCGCCCTGACCTGGGCTGATGACATGATGCACTCTTCAGGCCTCAGCTCGGAGGCGCTAACCCGCGCACTTGTCCCCTGGCGGGCGATGCGCACTGAAGTACTTGGCGGCCAACTGCTCGATATCACGGCCGAAGCCAGCCGGGACAGTCGCGTCGAGACCGCTGAGAAAATCAATCTGTTCAAGACCGCCGCCTACACCATCGAGCGGCCGCTCCACATTGGTGCTGCGATTGCCGGCGCCCCAGCGGAATTGGTTGAGGCCTACCGCAGCTTCGGCCGCGATATCGGTGTGGCATTCCAGCTCCGCGACGATCAGCTGGGTGTTTTCGGCGATCCCGAAGTCACGGGCAAGCCTGCCGGCGATGACCTCCGCGAGGGCAAGCGAACCGTACTGGTCGGCCAGGCTTTAAGCCTCTACCTCGATTCCGCACCTGAAAAGGCCCGCTTTATCGATGAACGCCTGGGAGCGGTCTCGTCTGCTGCAGATATTGATGAGCTACGAAATCTCATCGCTGATTCCGGCGCTGCCGATGCCGTCGAACGTGAAATTGACCGCCTGACCAGCCGCGCTTTCTCCACTATCGAGAATGCCGACCTGCCTGCAACGTCGCGCGAGAACCTCATTGCTATGGGCGTTCGCGCCACCGCTCGTCAGCATTAGACCAGGTGTTGCGTAGTCATGCCCGCTGCTTCCCCCACTCGTGCCCCCATTAATTCCCCGCGTCTGCGACGTGCGGTCACTCGTCCTCATAAGGGCTCCAAACCACGACTGACCATCATCGGCGCAGGCCTGTCCGGACTTACCGCCGCGCTCTACGCCATCGCCGATGGCTACGATGTCACCGTTGTCGAGCGGGGAAGTTTCGTCGGCGGACGCTGCGCCAGTGAACCCATCACAGTCGATATCGACGAGCAATCGCTCACCGCAGTCTTCGACACTGGCGCAACTGTATGGACCATGCCCTCGCTTGTCGACGATGCCCTCGCCGCCGTCGGCCTCTACGCGCGCGATATCGACCCGGGTTTTTCGGCCTCCCCAATCACGCCCACCTACCGTGCGGAATTTGCCACCCGCGGCGGACTCGACGTGTTTTCCAACGAAGACATGATGGCCGATGAACTCGCGCGCTTCGGTGCCTCTGACTCCACCGTCGCCGGTTACCGCAAACTTCGCACGTGGCTGCAAACTCTCTTCAATGCCTGCTTCGACAACTTCATGTCCCGCAGCTTTGACCGCGTTACGGACCTATTCACCGGGCCCGGCGCGCTTCGCGACCTCACTACGCTCCTCCGACTCGGTGCCTTCGGCGCCCTCGAACCTAAGATTCGTGCCTTCCTCGGAGATAATGATCTCGCTCGCGTTTTCAGCTTCCAGGCGCTTTACGCAGGTGTGCCTCCCGCTAAGGCCCGTGCGGTCTACGGCTGCATTTCCCACATGGATACCTCGATGGGGGTTTACTATCCGCACTCCCCCGCATTTGGTTCGGGTATAGGCGCCGTCAGCGAGTTGCTCGCCGAGGCCGTCCGTCGAGCTGGCGGAACCATCGACTTCGGCGTTGATGTCACTGGGCTGAAAGTTGACGAAGCAGGCTTTGTCTCCGCCATCACCACGGCAACTGGCGAGCGTCCCACCGATGCCGTCATCGCTACGACCGATTTACCTGTGGTGCAGAGCTGGCTTCACGACGCGGCTACCTCTGCCGCCGGTAGCTCATCGAAGCGGCGAGGCCTTCGGAGCGTCGTAAAGCGGACGGGAGCGCGACGGTTGTTCCCAGTTCGATTTTCTCCATCGGCGGTGGTGGCGCACGGGCTGATTCCGGTTTCGGAGACTGCGACGTGGCCGAAGCGGCATCACCTGATTTCGTTTGGCGAAAAGTGGAACGAAACCTTTGAGGAGATCTCGTCACCGCGTCATGGAAAGCTAATGTCGGACCCATCATTGCTGGTCACCCGGCCTGCGGTGAGCGCGCCGGAGCGTATTGTCACAGATGCGAACGGCGTGCAGTGGGAGCCCGTCAGTGTGCTCGCGCCGTGCCCCAACTTGCAGTCGGCCAATCTGATCTGGTCACGAATCGGTGGGGACTACGTTGCGAAAATAACCGCTGAGCTGGAGCGGCGCGGACTGACCGGGATTTCTACGAAGTGGCGAGTCGGTCGGATCGATACCCCTCAGCAGTGGCAAGAACGCGACATGGGCGTTGGCTCGCCGTTTGGGCTGGCGCATCTGTTCCGACAGACGGGGCCGTTCCGTCCCCGCAACTTCTCTCCGAAGATGCCAAAGAATCTGACGCTGGCGGGATCGACGACGGTGCCGGGGGTTGGCGTGCCGACGGTCATGATTTCGGGACGACTTGCGGCACAGCGGTTTGAAACGCCTTAGCTCATGAATGTCTCCCGGATGTCTGCCGGTGGTCACTGACCAACTAGGATTAATGCATCAGCAATGTATCGATTGTTTAGGTTGACATGAATTTATCGCGGAGTGCTCAGCTGGGTGTCTACGGTGGCATCCTCATTGCTCTGGGCTCCTACGGTTCCGGTGCGAATCGCTACCGTGGCGGCCTTGTCCACGCTCTGGGACTCGACTGGATCACCTACGGTCACGGTCAGATTTTCTGTGAGATTGTGATTTGGGTAGGTATCGCCCTGCTGCTTATCTCGTGGCTGCGCATCGGGCGGGAACTGCTGTTCTCGAAGGGGACCATCCGGGACATTGTGGCCGGTTCTGCCCATGATGGCGACGCAGCAGACGCTGCGGTTCCAGCGAACGCTGGCGGCGATGAGTCCACGTTGCGTCGGTTCAATTCAATCCTGATGGCCTGGGCAATTCCCCTCGCGCTGGCCGCACCGCTGTTCTCTCGCGATGTCTATTCGTATCTCATGCAGGGCGCGATGGTCCGCGATGGGTTTGATCCCTACACTGAGGGAGCTGCAGCCAATCCAGGGCCGATGCTGCTGGAGGTATCCGCAGATTGGCGGAATACCACCACCCCGTATGGCCCGCTGCATCTGGGAATTGGCGAGGTCATCACGCGGATTGTCGGCGACAACATCACCGTCGGCGTGATTCTCTACCGCATTGTGTGTCTGCTGGGCTTCGCCGCCATTGTCTGGTCGATCCCGCGAATCGCCCGGGAGCTTGGAGCAAATCCGGCTTTCGCACAGTGGCTCGGTGTGCTCAATCCACTGGTGCTACTGCATCTGATTGCGGGTATGCACAACGAGGCACTGATGGTCGGATTGGTCAGCCTGGCACTAGTCGCCGCACTGCACATGGAGCGCATGCGGGGTGGCCTGGTCGCTGCTGTCCTCATCGGAATTGGCGTCGCGCTGAAAGCCACCGCTGTCCTGGCGCTGCCCTTCGTCGTGTGGATTGTGTTGACCAGGCGCGAGCCCATCGCCACGGTTCAAGAGATGCTGCGCAAGATTCCGGCGATTGCCGGTGTGGGCATCGTGTTGGTCGCAGTTTGCGTCGGCACGCTTGCAGTGGTGACGTGGCTGACCGGCTCGAGCTGGGGCTGGATTTCCGAGATCAGTGGCAATACCAAGGTGATTAACCCCCTGGCAGCACCGTCAGCGGTCGCTGGTGTGATCTCGGGCGTCATGGCGTGGTTCAACGACGACATCGGTTTCAATGTCATCGTCAGCCACACACGCGTGGTCTCCTCTATCATCATGCTGGTGGGACTCGTGATCTCCTGGTTCTACTTCCGAGCCACCCCTCGTAACAATGTCGCTGGCATGATTGCCGCCTACGTGGTGGCCTGCGTATTTAATGCCGTGGCACTTCCCTGGTACTACGCCAGCTTATTGACTCCCATGGGAACGATTCGCCCGCCACGATGGGTGGTTCAAGGCACCGTGTTGTTCACATTCATCCTGTCGCTGTCCTTCGCCGGCGGCGGCAATCACCGCTTCTACGACGTGCCCTGGATGGTTATCATTACCGTTCTCGGCTGGCTGGCCGTCGGCTGGCTGACCACTGGAAAATTCAGCTGGAAGTACCCGTGGCGTGACGATAAAACCGCCGCAGACACGGATTCCACGGTGGCGCCCCTGTCGCGGTCGACCGAGGTCGCATAGTTGTCCATGCCCACCCCACAGCCTCTCTCGACCATCGCGCTGCCACAGTCCTACGAGCTCTGCCGCGATATTATGGCCTCCCACGGTCGCACGTATTCCCTGGCCACGCGACTATTGGCACCCCGCCAACAGCGTGCGGTGTGGTCTCTCTACGCCTGGGCACGCATCGTCGATGACTACGTCGACTGCCCCGCCGACGCCGACCGCTCCCCCACGCACATCGAAGCCACGGTCACACGTTTAAGCGAGCTTTTCCACTCAGCTGTCGTCATCGGTTCGCTTGACGACGTCCACCGCGACCGCGACCGTGCCGTCATCTCGGCGGCCGCACAGACTTTTCGCGACTACGACATCGATCCACAGCTCTCTGCGGACTTTGTTCACTCCATGTTGATGGACGTGCCCGACACATCGTGCCACATTGCGCATTTTGAAACATGGGAGCAACTCGACTCGTATATGTGGGGCTCCGCAGCAGTCATCGGCCTTGAGATGATGCCCATCCTAGGCACCCGCGCAGGGGTCTCCCGCGAGGAAGCCACTCCCTACGCAGAGCTCCTGGGAAAAGCCTTTCAGGTGACGAATTTCCTCCGCGACATCGCCGAGGATTTTCGCCGTGGCCGTATTTACCTACCACTGAATGAGTGGGAGGCCTTCGGAGTGGGTACCGAGGAGATCGGCTACTGTGCCGCCACGGGACAGACGACCCCGGCGGTACGTCAGGCATTGGCCTTCTTCATCGCTCGCAACCGCGCACTCTATGCCGAAGCCAGCAGCGGCGTGGACATGTTAGAGGTGCCAGGGCGTCAGGCTATCCGTGCCGCGGAGATTCTCTACTCAGACATTCTCGGCGAAATTGAGCGCATGAACTACAACGTCTTTGCGCAACGCGCTCAAGTGGGACGCGCTCGAAAAGCAAAAATCGCCCTCCCGCTGCTTTTCACAGCAGTGGCCGGGCGATTACGACAGGAGCTATCGCGGGCGTAGGACGGCGGGCGTAGGACGCCGTCCGGGTCTTTACAACGCCATAGCCTGTGCGCGGCGCATTACTTCGCGTGCAAGGTGACCGTGCAGGGCGTCCACCGGACGTCCAGGCAGAGATTCATCTTCGGTGAATAGCCACTCCAGCGTTTCTTCTCGCGTGTAGCCGCCGTCGGCAAGCAATGCGAGTGCGCCAGGTACAAAACGCGCGACCTCATCATCTTCAAAGAAGCGGGCGGGAATTTGTGCAATGCCGTCGCGGTGGACTGCAATAAGGCGACCCTCCTGCAGCAACGCGTGAATTCGAGTGACGGTGACGCCAATGAGGTCAGCGGCATCGGGCAGCGCAAGAGTGGGTTCGTCGGCGCTCAGGACATCGTGGCAAGTTGGAATCTTTCTCACACTGGTCACTTTAGCGCGTTGGCCTTGCAGTAGGTACGTCCCCATATACTTATTAGAAGCAACTGATTGGAACAGGGAAGGCTGGTTTATGTCGCAGCTTGTCGAGGGGCAGATTCTCGATGGTCGCTACCGCATCGGAGCCACCATCGCACACGGTGGCATGAGCACCGTGTACTGCGCCACCGATTTGCGGCTCGATCGCAGGGTGGCCGCAAAGGTCATGGATCCGCGTTTTGTCGACGACGAGTCTTTCCGCATCCGCTTCGAACGTGAGGCCCGCGCGGTCGCGCACCTCAATGACGAGTCGCTTGTCAACGTCTACGACCAGGGCACGGACCCGGCGGGGCATGTTTTCCTCATTATGGAATTCGTCGACGGTGGGACCCTCCGCGAACTGCTCCGTCAGCGCGGTCCGATGCCTCCGCATGCAGCTGCCGTCGTGATGCGCTCAGTTCTGCGCGCCCTATCGGTGGCGCATTCCCGCGGCATGGTGCACCGAGATATCAAGCCGGAAAATGTGCTGATTGCCTCGGACGGGCGAGTGAAGCTGGCGGACTTCGGTCTAGTGCGCGCGGCCGCTGATGCCAAGGTGACCTCTAACTCGGTCATCGTCGGCACCGTCGCTTATCTGGCTCCGGAGCAGGTCACGGGTGAATCCATCTCCCCTGCCTCCGATGTGTATGCGGCGGGTATTTTGCTCTTTGAGCTGCTTACCGGCACCACGCCATTCATCGCCGATTCTTCGCTCGGCGTTGCCATGAAGCGATTGAACGAAGATGTCCCGCCACCCTCGGAGCTCATCGACGGCGTTCCCGAGGAGTTCGACGAGTTGGTCGCCCGCGCTTGTTCCCGCAGGCCGGAGGATCGGTTTGAGACGGCCGAGGAATTCGGTGACGCACTCGAAGACATTGCGGACAAACTCGCGCTGCCACCATTCCGCGTGCCATCGCCCGTCAATTCAGCAGCCGCCAACGCTGCCGCCATGGAGGGGCTCACAGAGGACTTCCACCGACCGGGCAACGACCATTTCGATGACAGACACGGCACCGCAGAGACGGCACCCGAGCGCTTCGGTCACGACGGCTATGGCTTCTCGACGGACGCACCCGGTAGCCCCGTTTCTTCCCGACCACCGGGACCACCAAACGTTTTCGATGATTTCGACGACCCGGATGCGGGGCGGACACGCACTTTCGATCGCTATGACGAGTACAACCCCACTGGCTGGGAATCCCCGGAGCCGTCTGGTGGAGCTCTCGTACCAGCCGACGTTCCAGGCGCTCCGGAATATCCGCTGCCGCCGGACACTCAGGGGCCACAGCACCCACAGCATCCGCAGCCGCGATCTGCTCAGACTCAGACGCCTAAGAGCCGTCGAGCTACCCGACAGCGGACGCGCCGTGGATGTGCATTGTGGCTGATTATCGCCCTGGTTGCCACGTTGGGCATGGGGCTTGGCGCGTGGTGGCTGGGCTCTGGCCGTTATGGCGAAGTGCCCTCTATCACTGGGCTGTCGCAACCACAGGCGATGACCGCAATCAGTGAGGCGGGCTTTGAACCGGTGGTTGATGAGCGCTACGACAACGATGTCGCAGTGTCCCAGATTATTGGCTCGGACCCCCTAGCTGGAGCGCGGGTTGTCCGCGGTGATGATGTTCGCGTACTGGTCAGTCTCGGCCGCCCGACTGTGCCCGCATATCCCGCGAACCACTCAAAGGAAGTGTTCAGCGCTGCCCTAGCTAAGCGGACGTTGAAAGAAGAGGTCGGAGACCCCGTCTTTTCCGATGATGTCTCCACCGGCGGCTTGGTCTTTGCGGTTCCTGCTCCAGGACAGACCGTCGAAGTTGGCTCGGTTGTGACTGTGCATTACTCCAAGGGGCCAGCACCGGTGAAGGTGCCAAAAATCGTGGGCCTTCAAGAGGATGAAGCTCGTGAGCTGTTGAGTAAGGCCGGACTGGAAGTCCGGGAGGTATCGGCGGAGTTCTCCTCCTCTGCTGAGCCGGAAGAGGTTCTTTCCGTGTCTCCTGAGGAAGGCACTGGCCTCGAACGCGGTAGTTCTGTGACGTTGACCATTAACAACGGCATCGAAGTGCCCAATGTCGTGGGCAAGTCGGAGGATACTGCTCGCCAAATACTGCAGCGCGAGGGCATTGAGGTAAGCGAAGTAAAGGACGCGTCCTCCTCCTCGCGCGACTACGGCCGTGTCGACGCAGTCTCACCGAGTGCAGGTCGTTTGGTTAACCCCAATGATGCGACTGTCACGCTGACGGTGTCCAGAGCAGTGAAGGTTCCGCAGCTGCTGGGTAAAACTGTTGCGCAGGCACGTCGTGAAGCGGAGAAACAGCATCTTCAGCTCGACATCGACGGCTCTGCGAACGATGACGATCGCATCGTATTGCAGTCACCCCGACCGGGCGCTAAGGCCACGGCGGGCGACCGCATTTCGGTCAGCACTCTGTAAAAAGTGCAGCGCTCCACTGAACGCGGTGCTGCACTAGCTGGGCTAGTTGTACCTAGCTGAGCTGGTTGCAACTAGTTGCGCAGCATCTCGGCAACCAGGAAGGCCAGCTCCAGCGACTGCTGAGTGTTCAAACGCGGGTCGCAGGCGGATGCGTAACGGCCTGGCAGATCGACATCGGAAATGTCCTGCGCGCCACCGAGGCACTCAGTGACATCTTCGCCGGTCAGCTCCACGTGGATACCACCCGGGTGCGAGCCGATCGAGCGGTGCACCTCGAAGAAGCCCTGAACTTCGTCGACAATGCGGTCGAAGTGGCGGGTCTTGTAACCATTGGAGGCCGAGTAAGTGTTGCCGTGCATCGGATCGCACTGCCAAATGACCTTATGACCAGAAGCTTCCACAGCCTCAACGATGGGAGGCAGCACGGAGCGAACCTTGTCATTGCCCAGACGCGAAGTCAGGGTCAGGCGACCAGGCTGGAAGAACGGGTCGAGCTTGTCGGCGTAAGCGACAGCCTCCTCCGGCGTGGTGGTCGGGCCAATCTTCACACCGACGGGGTTGCCAATCATGGCAGCCAGGTTGATGTGGAAGTCCTCAATACCACGGGTGCGCTCACCAATCCACAGCTGATGCGCGGAGAGGTTGAACAGCTCCTGATTGCCATCGTTTTCAGACAGGCGCAGCATAGCGCGCTCGTAGTCAACAACCAGTGCCTCATGCGAGCAGTAAATTTGCGCGGTCTGCAGGTTCGAGTCCGCAACACCACAGGCAGCCATGAACTGCAGTGCGTGATCAATCTCGCGTGCCAGGTCCTCGTAGCGGGCGCCAGCCGGCGAGTTGCTGACGAACTCACGGTTCCACTCGTGCAGACGATGCAGGTCAGCGGTGCCCGAACCTGTCAGTGCACGTACCAGGTTCATCGCCGCGGAGGCATTGGCGTAAGCACGCACCATTCGAGCTGGGTCGTGAACTCGAGCTTCTTCAGTCGGCTCAACGCCGTTGACCATGTCGCCGCGGTAGCTAAGCAAGCCGTCGCCGTCGATGTCCTTCGAGCGCGGCTTAGCGTACTGACCAGCGATACGAGCCATCTTTACAACCGGGGTGGATGCGCCGTAGGTCAGCACAACGGCCATCTGCAGCAAGGTCTTCACATTGGCGCGAATGTGCGGCTCAGTATTGGACTCAAAGGTCTCCGCACAATCACCGCCCTGCAACAGGAAGGCCTTACCATTAGCGACGTCGGCAAGCTCCTGACGAAGCTTGCGAACCTCAGGCGCGACCACAATTGGCGGCACCGATTCGAGAATGCGACGCACGTTTGCAGCGGCGCGGGCATCCCAGCTTGGCTGCTGTAGGGCTTGGCGGGATACGACATCAGCAAAGCGCTCAGCCATGTCTCCGGGAAGCGGTGGCAGATCGGGCAGGTCATCTACAGGGAGATCAATAGTCCAACTCACAGAAGTTCATTGTAGTGCCCCTGCCAGAAGGGTGTTAGTCAGGTCACCAAATATTCGAATTCCGTTGCTTAATCAAGCGGCAACTTCTGTGCAATCTTTTGAAACTTCAGCAGATTGTGCTGGGCATCTGCCAGCGCGTCGTGCTTACCTGCAGTCTGTTTCGGCAACCGTGGCTTGCCCGCCATCTCCCAGTACTGCTTGAGTTCACGGGTATAACGTGGCATGAACTGCGGCAGCTTGGTCATATCACCCCAAAGCTGCACCAACGCAATGTGATCGTAGGCGCCTACCCAAGCCCACAGCTCTGGGCTGCCCGTACCGGGTTCGGTGAAAAATGCCAGCAGTTCCTCGCGGATCGTGTCCCGGTTCTTCCACAGCGGAGATGAGGGGTTGGGCAGCTGATTGAGCACGTTGGCCCGCACCCACGGGCCGGCCTTGCTCTCATTGAACTCGGTAGACACCGCGTAGTATTCGCGGCCGTCCTCAGCTACGACACCGATGGAGACAAGATCAATAGTCTTGCCGTCTTCAATAAACTCGGTGTCATAAAAATAACGCACGGTGTAGAATCCTCTCCAGCCTCGGCCTCGCGTCGGCTACCTCGCGACCAAAAGACCGTGGAGCCCTACCGAGCAAATCTTACCCATGCACCGAATCGCCATAGGAAGTGTGCAGCCCCACTGTCGCGAAAACTATCTGCGCCTAATTATTCTAGCGAGCGCGTCGGAACCAGCGACGAGGGGTCGGCTTCGGCCCCGGAGCCGGAGTGGTCAGCTCTCCACCCGGCTCGGTTCCCGCTGGATAGCCGGTGCCGGCCTCCAAGGACTTCTTCACATCAGTCGCGTAAGCATCGACATATTCCTGACCCGAAAGCTTCTGAATTTCCTTAATCAGGTCATCCGTCAGCGCCCTGGCCGCTTCATACTCATCGCTGTACTTGGCTTTGTACTCCGACGGATCAATCGGATCGCCGATAATCGTTCCGACCTTCACCGGACGAGGAATCCACGAACCAATCGGGTTGGCCTTCTCCGTATCAATCATCGCCATTGGGAACACCGGCACACCGGACTCCAGCGCTACACGTGCCGCACCAGTTTTACCGCGGTACAGTCGACCATCCGGACTACGGGTGCCTTCCAAGGAAATGCCCAGCAGGTCACCGCGTGACAGCACCTTCAAGCCTGCGTTCAGCGCATCGCGAGCTGCATCACCAGAGGTACGGTCAATCGGCACCTGCCCCACCGAGGAGAAGAAGAACTTCTGGATACCGCCGACAAAGCCCGGCGTGGTGAAGTACTCCGCCTTCGCCAGGAACGTCAGCTGACGACGGCAGACCAGTGGGAAGAAAAAGTGATCCATCACAGCAAGGTGGTTCGACGCCATCAGCGCTGGACCTTCCTGAGGAATCTTCTCACCACCGATGTAGTACGGGCGATTATAGATCCGCAGCCAAGGGCCAATGAGGATGTACTTAAAGAACTTGTACCAGCGATTATTCACAGTTTAAAACTATACAGGTTCAGGTGGTCCGACGATCCATCTCCGCAGCCATTCCCCCACCTTTTCGCGGGCGAATTCCCCTGCAATCCCCCCCAATTGACGCTTTACGACGATGCCGCGCCCTCGGCAGCCACAACGCTGCGCGCAATATCCGCCGCACCGATCAACCCAGCATCCGCACCTAGTTCAGCGACCCGCACATCCGCTACCGGACGATAGCCAGCGCCGGTGAGATTGCGGACAAACTCGGCCTTGGCCTTGTCCAGGTATAGATCAGACGCCGAGGCAACACCGCCACCGATGACAATCAATTCCGGATCAAAGACATCGCCCACCATCGACAGGCCACGCCCCAGCCAGGTAGCAAAGTCATCAATCGCAGCTAGAGCCAATTCATCCCCCTGGCGAGCAGCCGAGACGACATCGGTACCAGTTACCGAGCCGGCCACGAGCCCGTCGGTAAGCCGCGAGAAGTAGCGACCGGATTCAGAGAGTTCCTGAGCGGTGGTAACCAACGCCGTACCCGAGCAGTAACGCTCCAAGCAACCACGCTTTCCGCAGGAGCAAGGACGACCATCCGGCACAACGGTGAGGTGGCCGAATTCCGGCGCCGTGCCGTACGCGCCACGGTAAATCTCACCACCCTGCATCATCGCGCCGCCGATTCCCGTACCCAGCGCAAACAGCACCCAATTATCCGCACCGCGAGCCGCACCAAAGCGATACTCACCCCAGGCGGCCGAGTTGGCATCGTGCTCAAGCTGCAGCGGACATGGGAGAAGCAAGGATAAACGCTTGACGACGTTCGCATCGCGCCACGGCAGATGCGGGGCAAAACGAACCGTCTGGCGGTCAGAATCCAAAAAACCAGCTACAGCTAAACCGATGGCGCTGACATCTGGAAAGCGTTCAACCAAGCGCTCGGATGTCTGGACAATGCCACGTTCAATGGCATCCACACTGCCGTCAGAACTAGTCTGAACTCGATACAGCACCTGCCCATCAGCGCTGACCACTGCAGCGCGCAGGTTTGTTCCACCAATATCAAAACCGATAGCCGGGCGATCAGCGGCGTCGGACTCGTCTGAGCTCGGATGAATCGGAATATCGGTGGACATAACAGTTGATTATAAAGGGATTGCGCAGGTTCGGAGAATTCGGCGAGCCCGAGCAGCCATGACCTCCCAGGTCCACGACTGCACAACATGCTCCCGACCACAGGCTCCCATCGCCGCCGCGCGCTCCGGATTATCCAAAATCTCAACCAGCCCGGTGGCGACGCTGCGCTTCGAGGCCCCGTCGACAACGATGCCAGTTTCGCCATCGATAACTGTCTCCGGGGCGCCACCAGACTTGCCAGCTATGACAGGGACACCGCAGGCCTGTGCTTCCAAGTAGACAATGCCGAGGCCTTCTACATCGAGGCCACGTCCGCGGGTTCGGGCGGGCATGGCGAAGACGCTGGCCGCATTGTAATAAGCGGGGAGGTCATCATAAGAGACCTTTCCGGCAAAAATAACCTGCTCGGAGACCCCGAGCTTTACTGCCAGCTTTTTCAATTCTCGGTTCAACGGACCAACACCCACGATCAGCAATCTGGCATCCGGGTGCTGCTCAAGAACCTTAGGCATGCTGCGAATCAGCATATCCTGCCCTTTTCGGCGCACTAGCCGAGAAATACAGACGATAAGCGGCTGGGATTCACCAATTCCGTGGTGCTGCCGGATCTTCTGTCCCGCCTCGGGGTCCGGGGAGAATCGCTCGATATCGACACCGGAAGGCAGGCGTTCAAATGCTGTTTGCGGACCAAAGGCTGCCGCAAATCGACCACGGGTGTAGCGGGAAATATAGGTCACAACATCGGAGCTCTTACCAATGCGCCTCAGCA
The DNA here is from genome assembly GCF_001815745.1 of Corynebacterium sp. HMSC064E07. Lineage (NCBI taxonomy): Bacteria > Bacillati > Actinomycetota > Actinomycetes > Mycobacteriales > Corynebacteriaceae > Corynebacterium > Corynebacterium sp. HMSC064E07. Next base: position 169,741 of record NZ_KV821809.1, read on the forward strand.
TCTGGCGGGCCAATGGCAGCATCGACCAGCCCACTTCATGTCCGTGAGTGGTAGCAACGATGCGGGTGGCACCTGCGCGACGACATGCGTCGGCAAGCAAACCAAGTGGCGCGGCGGCACCAAACCAGACGGTGTCAATGCGTTCGGTGCGAATAATCTGAGCGGCGCGACGAGCTACGTGCGGCAGTGGCAGCAGCACGGAATCACGCATGCGATAAACACGGTACGGTAGCGACTCGTCGTAGGCGCGGAGCTTTTCTTCGGGGGCTCGCGAGGACGCGAGGACTACGAGGTTCTCCGGGGCCAAACGAGCACAGAAATCACGCAGGTAGGACTCGATTCCACCATCGCGAGGCGGGAAATCATTCGTAATGAGCAGTACGCGCGCAGACATGGAGCCGAGTTTATCTACCTTGACTAAAAGGACGCGAGGTCACCTGCCGCTAGTTAGAAGCGGACAGCGCCTTGGTACGGGCCACCTTGGTCGATGGAAACGACCTGGACTGGAATACCGTAGTCGGAAGCATGGACAATCTGACCATTGCCGATGTACATGCCCACGTGCGTGATTCCCGGGTAGTAACCGATGATGTCGCCCGGCTGCAGCTGGTCGCGGCTCACCGGAGTACCACCGGCGAGCTGTGCCTGCGAGGTCCGCGGGATGGACTTACCAATCTGCTGGTACGCCCAGTACATCAGGCCGGAGCAGTCGAATGCGGAGGGACCAGCAGCTCCCCACGAGTACGGGGAACCCAGCTTCGACATCGCGGCATCAACTGCGGCGGAAGATCCGAGCAGTTTGTCCAACCCTTCGGTAATTGGGTTGTTCTTGGAAATCCAGATTTCCCGCTGTTCGGGGCTCAGCGATTCAACCATGGACTTGACATGCTCGGCGCGCTCATCAAATTCGGCGCTGCGCTTGTCCAAATCATCGCGGCGCTTGGCCAGGTCATCGAGCTGCTTGCGGATATCGCCCTGCAGACGCAGCGCATTGGCCTTGCCATCCTCGGCATCCTTGCGGGCTTGCACCGCACGGCTGACGACTTCATCGTTGTCGCGGAACATCTTGTTGATGTAGCCGGCACGGTCGATAGCGTCCTGAGCACTGGAAGATCCCAGGGCGGCAGACAATGGGTCGACGATTTCACCACGCATCCGCTTCTTCGCGAAGTAGGAAATCTCACCAGAGAGCGCCTTGAGATTATCCTGTGCTCGGAGAACCTGATCCTCAGAGTGCTTCAGTTCCCCTTCGGCGTGCCGGAGTTCCTCTTCCTTGGCCTGAACCTGGGAATCCAGCTCGGTAACTTCCTCAGAAACCGCTTCGGTATCCCGAGAAATCTTCTCCAGCTCTGCAATAATGCCGTCTGCAGTAGCCAGATCCGGGGCTGGCTGTTCATCCTGCGCAGACGCAATCGGCGCCAAACCTACGGAGCCAAAGGTTAGCCCAGTCACGACCGTAAGCCCGACTACACCGCGACGAGAGTTGTGGCGACGGCGAGAGGCACGGTGACGCGACAAATCCAAACCCTTTTCAAGTTGTGTATTCAAATTTCTTCCCCGAAAAACAAAACATCAAACCACTTGACGCATTCGAGCAAATTGTAGCAGCCTTGCCGCGGAACAACACACCGACAAACCGCCAGCACAAAGGGGTATCCAAAGGGAGTAACCAGGATAGCCCTTCGACTCCACGCATTGCGTAACCGCAGTAGAAAAACAAAAAATGAGGCGAGTGCCCCTATAGTGCTTTACGACGCGCATAGCGTCAGCACCCGGGCGCTCGCCTCAGTGCCCCCTCGGTAAAAAGAGAGCCAAGGCTCTGCGGGGCATCAAGGCCCCGCAGCTTGTCATCCGTTCAAACAGATTAGAAGCGGACGAAGTTGTGAACCGGCATGTAGTTCATCGGAGCTTCCTTGACGACATCGCCGGACTGCGGAGCGTGAATCACGTTGCCGTTGCCGGAGAAGATGCCGACGTGGGTAGCGCCAGAGTAGAAGGAAACGATGTCACCCAGTGCCGGGCTGGAGACCGCGGTACCCTGGGAAGCCTGCGCCTGGGAGGTACGCGGGATCGACTTACCGACCTGCTGGTATGCCCAGGAGGTCAGACCGGAGCAGTCGAAAGAGTTCGGGCCGGTAGCGCCCCACACATACGGGGAACCGATCTTGGAACGTGCAGCGGAGACGATAGCCGAACCAGTGGACGGTGCTGCAACGTTTGCAACGCTGCCGGAGGTAACCTCACCTGCGATGTCGTTGAACTTGCCAACAACATCCTGCATACCTGCAACCTGCGGGGTATCGAAGCCGTTCAGTGCGCCCTGGATGTCGTTCAGCGGGTTAGCGTTAGCGGTCGGAACTGCGAGAGCGGTAACGCCGGCGACAGTTGCGCCAAATGCGACTGCGTTGCGTGCAAAGTTAGAACGGCGGTGGTGCTTGCCCATTGTTTTGAAACTCCAAAATCTTCCTGTTTAGCCGACCGGGTTAGCTGACGGGTTCGGAAGAATGGAAGACTTCCTACCCTCCGGGATTTCCCTTTGGGATTCACCCCATGGTTCGAGGTGGGTCCCCGGCTCGAATCCCCTGAGGCTCTCACTACTTAGACCCTCAGGACCTTCGATAAGGCTCTGTGTTTTCTTATCAATGACCGGCACCAACTCAGTGGCCCCGTTTCAATGTCTCGATAAGGTTACGAAATGGCATCAAGTTTTGTCTAGCCGTTTGTCCAGAAAACCGCTCGAGGCCCGGTTGTTACCATCGATAGAACTAAACCGTTACCAAGCTGTTACAACTAAACACTCCCCCTATAGCGGAATAATAACAGTTTGATAAACGTGTCACTACCTGGCATTTTGAAGTCCGCCGAGAACTTTACACTTAATGCCTTAAAGTCGACACATTTTTATCGCGGGCTCAAAACGTGTTTTATGTCACACCCCAGCTTGCAACAGCTCAATTTGCTCAAGTTTCACAGTTTTAACACCACTAGGAGCGCTCAGAATAGGATTATTGACGTGGATTCAGGACAACAGCACTTCCCTCTCGAAGGCACCGTCGATGATTCTCTTTTCAACACCACCTTTGTCGTCGTAGACCTGGAAACGACCGGATTGAAGGCCAAAAACGACCACATCATTGAAATTGGGGCCATCAAAACCCGTGGCGGTAAGACAATTGGCACCTTTTCCAGCTTCATCGACCCCGGTATGGAGATCCCCGACCACATCACATCTCTGACCGGCATCACTACCGCCGATGTTGAAACCGCCCCACAGCTCGGCACAGTTATTACTCAGTTCCTCGAATTTGCCCGGGGAAGCGTCTGGGTTGCGCATAATGCCAAGTTCGATATTGGATTCCTCCGCCAGGCTTGCACAGATTTGGGCCTAGATTGGCCGAGCCCCAGTGTCGTAGACACTCTCACGTTGGCGCGTCGCGTCCTCGACCGCTCACAAGTTGGCAGTTTCAAGCTCTCACAGCTCGCACGGTACGTCGGTTCTCCGAATCGCCCCACCCACCGGGCGCTTGACGACGCAATCGCAACCGTCGACGTCCTTCACTACCTCGTGGAGAGACTAGCTGGCGATGAAGTACAAACAGCGTCCGAGCTAGTGCACTACTCGCCCACCGTCGCTCCAGAGGTTCGTGCTAAACGGCACCTTGCCGATGGAGCTCCGCACACCCCTGGTGTCTATGTTTTTCGGTCAAGAAATGACGACCCCTTATATATAGGTACAGCTCTCGATTTGCGACGTAGACTTCTGCAGTATTTCAACGGCACTGATTCTCGTCGCAAGATTACGGAAATGGTCTCTCTAGCCGAACGCGTCGAGATCATCGAGTGCCCGCACGGCTTCGCTGCAGAAATCCGCGAGGCTCGTCTGATTTCTGCACTCCGTCCGCCCTACAACCGACAACGCACCGAACCAACCCGCGGCTGGTACATCGTCCCCACTAGCCCCGGTCGGCCTGCCAAAATTAGCCGGACAGTCACCGACGCCCGCAGCCTAGGTCCGTTCCGCACGCGCGACACCGCTACTGCCATCCGCGACAGGTTCTCCGCGCTTAACGACGACTTTGCGATGACAACCGCCCAGATCTCCACCACCGGCGCCGACGAGATCGCAGACATGATTGCAGAGATATCAGCACTTGCCGAAGCACACCGCTTCCAACGCGCGGCAGTGCAGCGTGACCGCACTGCGGAGTTCATTATCAGCTTGGACAAGCAGCAGCGCCTGAGCATGCTTGCCGCCATCCCATCTCTGCAAGCCGCTTTCCCCGATGGCAATGGAGGCTGGCACCTAGCGGAAATTCGCTACGGCAGGTTGGCCGGCGCCAGCACCGCACCACGTGGCGCGGATATGAACTACATCATCGACCTCATGGAGAGTTCGGCCCAAACAGTCACTCCAGATGACTCCTTATATAAAGGAGCATCAATTGATGAACTCAGTATTATCTGGAAATGGCTGCAGCGCCCGGAGGTACGAATAAAGCCCACCGGAGGCGAGTTTTCCTACCCTAGGCTGGGCGCAGGAAAATACCTTCAGTGGGCAATTGACGCGCAGCAAGCACGTCGTGAAGCGCGACGCGAACCTTAACCCCTCATCGCCGCGGTAAGGATATCCAAGCACAGCCCCGACTGGAGCGTTTCCTTGACCTCTTCAATGGAGTCGGCCATAGCTTCCTTTAGTGGACGGCCACTCAGACCACGCGAAATGGCGATTGCGGCGGCGGAGTTAAGGATGACTGCATCGCGAATCGGACCTTCGAGCTCGCCAGCCCAAATGCGACGTGCAACATCAGCGTTGTAAGCAGGGTCACCGCCACGCAGCGCGTCAATTTCGGAGTACTCCATGCCATAGTCATGTGGATCGATGACATCTTCGGCAACTTCACCGTTTTCCACAATAAAGACCTTGGTGGGACCAGTAACGGTAATCTCGTCGAGGCCATCGCTTCCGCGAACCACCAGCGCGCGCTGACCACGGCGGGCGAAGGTGTTCGCCATCGTCTCCATCTGATCTTCGAAGGCACAGCCAATCAAGCTCGCCTGCGGGCGTGCTGGATTCGTCAGCGGCCCCAGCAGGTTGAAGACTGTCGGAACCGCTAGCCCCTTACGCACCGGTCCAGCGAAGCGCATGGCCGGATGAAAGCGAGCGGCAAAGAGGAAGCGCACGTAGAAATCCGGATGTTCCGGAGAAGTAACGAGACCGTTCTCAATGTCGATGCCAAAGGCCTCCAGCATGTCAGCTCCGCCCGACTTCGAGGAAGCCGCGCGGTTACCGTGCTTGAGCACCGGCACACCACTGGCCGCGATAACAATCATGGACATCGTGGAGATGTTGACGGTATTTGCGCCATCACCACCGGTGCCGACGATATCGACTGCTCCACGCTCAATAACACCGGCGAGCTGTGGATCATGAACTGGGCGGGCAAATGAAAGCATGCCTTCAGCCGCAGCATCGAGCTCGGCAGCCGTAATCCCCTTGGCGAGGAGACCGAAAGCAAACGTTGCGGTCTGCACGTCTCCGGAAGCACCAGACATGATCTGATCCATGGCGAATCGAATGCCCTCACCGGAAACTTCGCGGCCAGCGCCAATCGTGGAGAGAACATGGCGCCAGTTTTCGACCGCCCTCTTATCGCCGATCTCGCTCATCGCCACTCCCTTCCACTAGATAGTCAAGTCTGTATTCGTACTTTATTAATACAACTGCACCTAGGTACTGCTGGCTATCCCGCCCACCAGGCGCACCACATCACAGGGCTGTTGAAAAAAATCCCACCGTGATGTACGTAATAAGACAAGATACCTCCCCCATATATCCAGCGCATCACCAGGTCCACCTTTTGCGTTCACCGAAAATCTCACCCCCATTGGGGCAACTGGAAAAATACGATATTAAACAGAGCCGAACCTGCGATAAACTAACCGACAACTGATGTCGCAGTATCGCTAACCCAGGTTCACCGGAGGTGAACCTGGCAGTCCAGGGGATGGACACCGCGCAACTCAGCACAACCAAACCCTCGAATTCGCCCGCGTCGGATAAAGACACCGGAAAGTTCCCATCAGGGGGAAAAATTAGTGAAATTCTCAGAAACCTTTCCTCGCGACCTGGGATTTTAGGAATTTTTATACAAAAACGGGGGTTGCAACGTGACTACTCCTTAAGAACAGTACATACTGTTAGTTGTGACGAGCGCAGTTGAAAATCAAGGTATGACAGCACCACGTCGTGCTGCGACACTGAACCGACCGAATATGGTCAGTGTCGGCACGATTGTGTTCCTGTCTCAGGAATTAATGTTCTTCGCCGGTCTGTTCGCGATGTACTTCGTGTCACGCGCGAACGGCCAGGGCGATTCGTGGGATTGGGGTACCGGCCACCTCAATGTCCCGTACGCACTATTGATCACCGTGATCCTAGTGTCGTCTTCGTTCACTGCCCAGTGGGGCGTGTTCGCGGCCGAGCGTGGCGACGTTTTCGCACTCCGTAAGTGGTACGCACTGTCTACCGCCCTGGGTGCAATCTTCCTCGTCGGCCAGGCTTACGAGTACTTCACACTGGTTAGCCACGGTCTGACCATTCAGAACTCCATTTACGGTTCGGTCTTCTTCATCACCACCGGATTCCACGCAGCCCACGTCCTCGCGGGTGTGCTGGCTTTCGTTGTGGTGCTTATCCGTACCTCCAAGGCGAAGTTCACCCCGGCACAGGCCACTGCTGCCATCGTGGTCTCGTACTACTGGCACTTCGTCGACGTCGTGTGGATTGGCCTGTTTATCACCATCTACTTCATCCAGTAGGCCGTATTGGCCGTCCTTTGTTTAGTACGGCCTACAGCCCATCCACTTTCCACGAACAGTATTAAAGGGAAAAAGATGGAAAACACTACCTCCGAAACCAAGGACACCACGTCCTTGGCTGCGGCCCCGAAGTCAAAGGGCCGCCGCAAGATGCGCCGTACTGCCTCCGGCATTATGGCTATGGCTCTCGCCCTCACCGGCGCGGGCTTCCTCGCTAATGCTCTGACCCCTGATGCACAGACGGCTACTGCTCAGCAGGATGAAGCCGCAATGATTCAGCAGGGCAAGGAGCTTTACGACGTTGCTTGTATTACTTGCCACGGCGCCAACCTTCAGGGCGTTAAGGACCGCGGCAAGTCGCTGATCGGCGTCGGCGAAGGCTCGGTTTACTTCCAGGTTCACTCCGGTCGTATGCCGATGCTCCGCAACGAGGCTCAGGCAGCACGTAAGACCCCGCGTTACTCCGAAGAGCAGACGCTGGCTATCGCAGCCTACGTCCAGGCTAATGGCGGCGGCGCCGGCATCGTCCGCGACGAGGACGGCTCCATCGCTATGGAGTCGCTACGCGGTAAGAACGCTGGCCCGAACGGTGAGCTTGACAAGGCTGACGTTGCTCGCGGTTCCGAGCTGTTCCGCCTGAACTGTGCATCCTGCCACAACTTCACCGGTCGTGGCGGCGCACTGTCCAGCGGTAAGTACGCACCGGTCCTGGATCCTGCAAATGAGCAGGAAATCTACCAGGCCATGCTGACCGGCCCGCAGAATATGCCGAAGTTCTCTGACCGCCAGCTGTCTGCTGACGAGAAGAAGGACATCATCGCCTACATCAAGAACGCCAAGGAAACTCCGACCCCGGGTGGTTGGGGCATTGGTGGCATCGGCCCAGTTGCTGAGGGCCTTGTCATGTGGATTGTAGGCATTGTCGCTCTCGTAGCGGCCGCTCTTTGGATTGGATCCCGCCGATGAGTAATAACGAAAACAAGAAGTACAGCTCCGAAGAGCTGTCGAAGATGAGCAATGCGGATCTCGCTCGTCTGGGTGCTGAACTCGATGACGTGACCATTGCTTACCGCAAGGAACGCTTCCCGATTGCCAACGACCCGGCTGAAAAGCGCGCGGCTCGTGGTGTCACCATCTGGCTGGCACTGTCGGTCATTCTTGGCCTGGCATTCATCGCCATCTACCTGTTCTACCCGTGGCACTACAAGGGGCACGGCGAAGAGGGTCTGTGGCTGTACACTATGTACACCCCGCTGCTGGGTATCACCATCGGTGGCTGCATCGTCACCCTGGGTATTGGTGCAGTTAAGTTCACCAAGCGCTTCATTCCGGAAGAGATTTCGGTTCAGCGCCGCCACGATGGTCCGTCCGAAGAGGTCGACCAGAAGACCATCGTTGCCCTGCTGAACGATTCTTGGCAGACCTCCACCCTGGGTCGTCGCTCCGCTATCAAGGGCCTCCTTGGTACCGGCGCCGTCCTGGCTGGTATCGGCATGATCCTTCCGCTTGGCGGCATGATTAAGAACCCGTGGAAGCCACGCCACGACGTTGACGTCACTGGTGACGGCACCCTGTGGACCACTGGCTGGACTCTCGTCGAGAAGGGCCACAAGGTTTACCTGGGTCGCGACACCGGCGCTATCGCTGAAGAGGGCGTACACGGCTACACCACTAAGGGCGTTTCCCGCCTGGTTCGCCTCCGCCCAGAGGACCTGTCCGCAGGTTCCATGGAGACCGTCTTCCCTCTTCCGGAGGAGGACGTCAACGACGGCGACAAGTACTCCAAGGATGCTGATGTCTACGAGGCACACATGCACTCGATTCACGGCTCCCGCAACTCGGTCATGCTGATCCGTCTGCGTTCCCAGGACGCTGAAAAGGCAATCCTGCGCAAGGGTCAGGAAGACTTCCACTACGGCGACTACTTCGCCTACTCGAAGATTTGTACACACATCGGTTGCCCGACTTCTCTGTACGAACAGCAGACGAACCGTATTCTCTGCCCATGCCACCAGTCGCAGTTCGATGCACTGCACTACGGCAAGCCGGTCTTCGGTCCAGCTGCTCGCGCTCTTCCAGAGCTGCCGATCAGCGTTGACGAAGAAGGCTACATGTACGCAGAGGGCAACTTCATTGAGCCCGTCGGTCCGGCATTCTGGGAGCGTCAGTCATGAGTAATCCAACGAAACTAGCAACCGCTGCTAAGAATATGGATGACCGCTACACCCTGTCTGGCGGCATGCGTAAGCAGCTCAATAAGGTATTCCCTACCCACTGGTCCTTCCTGCTGGGCGAGATTGCACTCTACTCCTTCGTAGTCCTGCTCTTCTCGGGTGTTTACCTGACTCTGTTCTTCGACCCGTCGATGTCGAAGGTCATTTACGACGGTGCCTACGCGCCGCTCAACGGTGTCGAGATGTCTCGCGCCTACGAGACCGCCCTGCAGATCTCCTTCGAGGTTCGCGGTGGCCTGTTCATTCGCCAGATTCACCACTGGGGTGCTCTGCTGTTCGCCGTGTCCATCATGGCGCACATGTTCCGCATCTTCTTCACCGGCGCATTCCGCAAGCCGCGTGAGGCTAACTGGGTCATCGGTTCCATCCTCCTGCTGCTGTCCGTGGCAGAGGGCTTCATGGGTTACTCCCTGCCGGACGACCTGCTTTCCGGTGTTGGTCTGCGTATTATGTCCGCAATCATCATCGGTCTGCCGATTATCGGCACCTGGCTGCACTGGATGATGTTCAACGGCGACTTCCCGGGTGACATGATTATCCCGCGCCTGTACATTGCACACGTGCTGATTCTCCCGGCCCTGCTGCTGGGTCTGATTGCCGCTCACCTGGCTCTGGTCTGGTACCAGAAGCACACCCAGTTCCCTGGCGCAGGTCGTACCGAGAACAACGTCGTCGGCGTTCGTATTCTCCCGATCTTCGCAGTCAAGTCCGTTTCCTTCGGCCTGATTACGTTCGGCTTCCTGGCGCTATTCGCTGGTATCTTCCAGATCAACGCAATTTGGAACCTTGGCCCGTACAACCCGGCGCAGGTTTCCGCTGGTTCCCAGCCGGATATCTACATGCTGTGGACTGACGGTGCTGCCCGTGTCATGCCGCCGTGGGAGCTTTACTTGGGCTCTTACACGATCCCGGCAGTCTTCTGGGTCGCCCTGCTCTGTGGTGTTCTGGTTGTCCTGCTCTTCGCTTACCCGTTCATCGAGGCGAAGATCACCGGCGACAACGCCCACCACAACCTGCTGCAGCGTCCGCGCGACGTGCCGGTTCGCTCCGGCCTGGGTGCCATGGCTTTGGTCTTCTACACCCTGCTGACTCTGTCCGGTGGTAACGACCTGATCGCATACCACTTCCAGATCTCGCTGAACGTGATGACCTGGGTTGGCCGTATCGGTCTGATCATCCTGCCTCCGATCGCTTACTTCGTCACTTACCGAATCTGCATCGGCCTGCAGCGCTCTGACCGCGCTGTCCTGGAGCACGGCATCGAGACGGGCATCATCAACCAGCTACCTGATGGTTCCTTCATCGAGGTCCACCAGCCACTGGGTCCGGTCGACGAGCACGGCCACGCCGTTCCGCTCGAGTACCAGGGTGCTTACGTCCCGAAGACCATGAACGAACTGGGCGCCGCTGGTAGCCCGGGTCGCGGTAGCTTCTTCAGCCCGGACTCCCCGGAGATCGCCGAAGAGGCAGCTCGTATCGAGCACGAGAACCACGAGCAGCAGGCTCAGATGTTCCGTGACCTCGAAGCTCAAAACGCTGAAGAGCGTCGCCAGCTCGAGCAGTAAAGTTCCGCGGTAGGTTTTCTACTGCGCTCAAATAAGACCACCCCGGTCCGCATCCACTTCGGATGTCGACCGGGGTGGTTTTTGTTACCCAGATTCTTCCGATTTCGCCTTGACCCCACATATGTCGGATACCAAATCTACTGTTTACCAGTACTAAAATGGACATATGTCTACCAGTCCCTCCCCCACCACCGATCTTTCGAGCAACGCCACACAGCTTGTCGCCAACGGTGTCAACTTCGACTACGAGGCCACGCCTGTTTTGCGCGATGTCTCGCTCACGCTTTCCGACGGCGATGTCCTCGGTCTGGTTGGAGACAACGGAGCCGGCAAGTCCACTCTTCTTTGGCTGCTGTCGGGTCGTCGTCGGCCCACGAGCGGTACGGTGACTCATATTGGCACGCGTGTACTCGGCTCTCAGGAACTGGAAGCTCCTTTCGACTCCACGGTGCAAATGCTTATCGATGAAGCCCTCGGCCCCTCGAAACGTCGTTTAGCGGAGTTAGAAGAGGCAGCTGAGGCGATGGCCTTAGCAGAGACCCCAGATGAGTCTAAGGCGGCAGAGAAGGCGTATTCGAAGGCCTTCTCGGACGTCATGGCTCACGATGACTGGAACGCCGAACATAATGCGGAGATTGTGCTCGACCATCTCGGCCTGACCGGTTCTGCTCCGGACGGCGCTCCCCTGACAGAGCAACTAACCACGGAGATTTCCGGCGGGCAGCGGGCGCGGTTGGGGCTCGCGATTACGCTCATTCGAAAGCCAGAGATTCTGCTTCTCGACGAGCCCACCAACCATCTCGATGAACGCGGTCGCCAGCTCGTGATTGACACCATCCAGAACCACCCTGGAGTGGTTGTGGTGGCAACACATGACCGCGACTTCCTGGATGCCGTTTGTACTGTAATTGGAGACTTGGTGCCGGGGCGCCCTGGTATTGGGCTGTTCCGTGGTAATTACTCCGACTACGCGAAGCACCGTCGCCACCAGCGTGAGCTATGGGAGCACCAGTGGCGCTCGGAGGAGCATGAACGCAATCGGTTGGAAGACACCATCGAGAATGGCGCTCGTGAGATCTCACCGGGTCGGGAAATGACGGACAATAACAAGATGGCTTATGACCGCCGTGGCGGTCGTGTAGAGCGGCAAATCGCCCGCCGCGTGCGTTCGGCTAAGCAGCGGCTGGAGGAACTCATTGAGGAAGGTGTGGAGCGTCCACCGGCACTACTGGGCTTTGATGCCCCGTTGACCGCACCCCTACCGACCAAGCGCGCTGCTTCGGGCAGCGATGAAGATTTTCACATCAAGATGCGCGGTGTGGTCGTCCCAGATCGAATTCGGGTTGGTTCACTGACTATTCGTCCCGGCGACAAGGTCGTGATCACCGGCCCTAATGGGGCCGGCAAATCTACTTTGTTTAAGACGATCATGGGGCAAGTTGAGACGCAGGCTGGCGAGGTGCGTATCGGCGAGAACTGTCGAGTAGCCATGCTGGCTCAGGAACAAGACTGGGAAAACCCAAAGAAGTCCGCCCGTGAGTTGTACGACCTTGCGCCCAATGCCCGCGTGCCTCTCGACGACTTTGGATTGCTTAGCCCTGAGGATGCCAATCGACCGGTAGGAAGCCTCTCCATCGGCCAGCAGCGCCGGGTGGCGTTAGCGTTGGTCGTAGCCAATCCGCCGGAGATCTTGCTGCTCGATGAGCCTACGAACCATCTGAGTGTGGATCTAATCGAGCAGGCCCAAGACGCGATCGCATCTGCAGAGGGCACAATTATTGTGATTACCCACGATCACCGCATGATCAACTCGCTCGAAGCGCGTCATCTGCAGGTGACTGACGGTGAGGTCATCGAACTACCTAAGGGGCAGAAACCCGTCGAATTCGCTTGATGCGGAATCATATATTGACTACAGATCCTAACCGACGAGGTAACACCAGTTAGGAATCCCCTCCCACTCGCCCAAACAAAAAAGTCTCTCCCACTAACGCCCTTGTTAGTGGGAGAGACTTTTCGGTTATCTACGACTGTGGTTCAGTCTGATTGCACTCGGACTAGTGCTTCTCCGGCGGAGTGATGTACTGAGTGTTGAGCTTGGTGCCGGAGACGATCAGAATTACCGCGCCAAGGACAATCAGCCAGTAGGCCATGAATGCGATGCCGTAGCCCATGAGCAGGATGCCCATGGTCATCACGAACGGCCAAATCGAGCTAGCGGAGAAGAAACCGAGGGTACCTGCACCGTCGGCAATCTCTGCCTCTTCGAAGTCGGCCGGGGTGATGTCGGAGCGGCGCTCAGTGAAGTGGAAGTATCCACCGAGCATCAGAGTCATCAGAGCTGCGAGGACCAGGCCGGTTGCGCCAGCCCACTCGAGGCGACCCTGGCTTTCGTTGATGACGTTACCGGTGTCCTGGAGGTACTGAGTGCCGAAGATGTAGACGACAGCCATGAACCCCAGGAACACGGTAAGTCCGTAGAAGAGCTTTGCTGCAGACTTCATTTGAGAACTTCCTTTAAGTAAGAATCTTGCTGGGTTTACTTGGCGGTCGCGTTCAGGTCAATGGTGTTAGCACCACGATCACCCATGTCGCGGGTGTCGACACGACCGGAGTTGAACGGCGAAGTGGAGACTGCGAATGCCGGCTCACCGATGTGCTTCAGAGCATCAGCGTTAGTAGCTTCTGGGTTCTCCTGGCGGAACTTGATGTACTCGGTGAATGCCTCACGGGAGACAGCACGAATCTCGAAGTTCATCATTGCGTGGTAGGTACCACACATCTCGGCACAACGGCCAACGAATGCGTTCTTGACCTTGTCGCTCGGGTTGTCCTCTGGTCGGTTGGCAATCTTGTCCGAGTCAATCTTTTCGATCTGGAAGACACGGTTGGACTTGTTAGCCTCCGGGTGCGGGAACACGTCGCGCTTGAAGAGGAACTCCGGAACCCAGAAGGAGTGAATCACGTCAGCGGACGCGAGGTCGAACTGGATTGCAGTGTCTTCCGGAACAACGAGGACCGGAACCTCTTCGGTGGTACCGAGGGTCTCAATCTCGTCGTAGTGCAGGTAGTCGAGGCTCTCCTTGGAGCGTCCGTGAACCGGGTGCTCCTTCTGCTTTGCGCGATCCTCAGCGGACGGAACCTCGTGGCCGCCCTCGGTGAAGAACTGCTCATCAGCCGGCTTCTCAATACGGCCGTTGTATTCCTCGCCGCCCATCAGGTCAGCGGAAATGTTGGCGTAACCGAACTTCCAGTTCCACTGGAAACCGGTGACGTCGACGGTAACTTCCGGATCCTTATCCAGGGCAGTGACCTTGTCCTGAGTCTGAACCGTGAAGAAGAACAGAGTCATCACGATCAGAATCGGGAGAATGGTCAGAGACAACTCAACCGGAACGTTGTATGCAGTCTGGCGCGGGAACTCGCCCTTGCCCTTCTTTTCAGCCTTCTTAGCTGTGAAGTTTGCCATCGAGTAAAGGGTAACGCCCCAAACGATGATGCCGATAATCCAAGCTGCAACCCAGGTCCAAACCCAGAAGTTACCCATGGACTGTGCTTCCGGGGTCACACCTTCCGGCCAACCAAAGCGGAGCAGCTTGAAGAAGCCGTTCTCCGGAGGATTAACATCGCAGCCGGCAAGCAAGGCTGCGCTACCGGTGGCAACGCCGAGGACGCCGAGCTTACGGGCGACTCCGAACTTTCTACGCTGATTCACGTGTGTCTGCCTTCCTGATCCACACAATTTTCGATAACCGATTAAGGTTTCGTCCTACCCAAGCAGAGTAGTCGATTCTTAAGCTTTCTCCACAATAAATATGGCTGTGGGGTGCCTTTGAGTATATCTGCCCTAATAAAATACTGAGAAAGACCCGCCTATCGGGGGTGGCATTCTCACCAGTTACACCCTGTTGACGCTCCTAAGTCTATGAATTTTTTAGTGTTTGTGCCACGCGCTGACGCACACACCGTCCCGCGCAACCTTGCCCCGAGCCCTAGACACGGCAAACTCAGACATTCTCGCTTTTCCCCAAAAGGCATTAAAGTAGGTGCAGCATTTCTATGTGGCGCCAATCTGGGGTTCAACCCAGCTACTCAGCCACGCGGCGGTCCTTCACGGCCACCGGTTAAGGCGACAACCAGTCGCGCTGAGCCGCTAGCTACGGAGCCGTCGAAAATCCATTAAGTGACACTAAGCGAAAGGTGCGCGCACGAAGCATGTGTGGTCTTCTCGGAATCCTGGCTGCAAATTCTGACGCAGCGGAGCTCGTTCCCGTTGTCGAAAGGGCCCTGCCCTGCATGCGGCACCGCGGCCCTGACGATGCAGGCACGTGGCACGATGAGGACGCAGTTTTCGGCTTCAACCGCCTATCCATTATTGATATTGCCCACAGCCACCAACCGCTGCAGTGGGGACCAGAGAATCAGCCGAATCGTTACTCCATGACCTTCAACGGCGAAATCTACAATTTCGTCGAACTTCGCGAGCAGCTGGAGAAGAAAGGCTATGCCTTTAATACCTCCGGCGATGGTGAACCTATCGTCGTTGGGTTCCACCACTGGGGAGCGGACGTCGTAAAGCACTTGCGCGGCATGTTCGGCATTGCCATTTGGGACAGCGTCGAGCGCAAGCTTTTCCTGGCGCGCGATCCGTTCGGCATTAAGCCGCTCTACTACGCCACCACAGAGCGTGGCACAATTTTCGGTTCTGAGAAGAAGTCCCTGCTCGAAGCTGCGCCGGAGATGGGCATCGATGCGAAGAAGCTGAATAAGCGCGCACTGGAGCACTACGTCGATCTGCAGTACGTTCCGGAGCCGGAGTCGCTGCACACTGACATTGTTCGTCTGGAGTCGGGTTGCACTGCCATCGTTACGCCTGGTGGCGAAGTTAAGCAGACCCGCTACTTCAAGCCGAATTTCCCGATTCAGCCAGTGGCTAAGGGCGCTGAACAGGATGTTTTTGACCGCATTGCCCGTGCGCTGGAGGACAGCGTCGAGAAGCATATGCGTGCCGACGTCACGGTGGGCTCGTTCCTGTCGGGCGGTATCGACTCCACTGCGATTGCAACTTTGGCTAAGCGCCACAACCCGAACCTGCTGACGTTTACCACTGGCTTCGAGCGCGAGGGCTTCTCCGAGGTCGATGTGGCTGCCGAGTCCGCCGCCGCCATTGGCGTCGAGCACATTGTGAAGGTCGTCTCGCCGGAGGAGTTCGCCGGGGCGATTCCGAAGATTATGTGGTACCTCGATGACCCGGTAGCTGACCCTGCACTGGTGCCGCTGTACTTCGTGGCCGCAGAGGCTCGTAAGCACGTTAAGGTCGTACTGTCCGGTGAGGGCGCAGACGAGCTCTTTGGTGGTTACACCATTTATAAGGAGCCGCTGTCGCTGAAGCCGTTCGACAAGGTTCCATCTCCCCTGCTGCGCGGTCTGGCTAAGGTCGGCGAAGCTCTGCCAGAGGGCATGCGCGGCAAGTCGCTCCTGCAGCGAGGCACTACTCCGCTGGAACAGCGCTACTACGGCAATGCTCGTTCCTTTAACTTTGAGCAGCTGCAGGAAGTGCTGCCGTGGGCCAAGAAGGAATGGGACCACAGCGATGTCACTGCGCCGATTTACGCGCAGTCTGAAGGCTGGGACCCGGTGACTCGGATGCAGCACTTGGATCTGTTCACCTGGTTGCGTGGCGACATTCTGGTCAAGGCGGACAAGATCACCATGGCTAACTCCCTGGAGCTGCGCGTGCCGTTCCTCGACCGTGTGGTCTTCGACGTTGCACAGACGCTGCCGGTGGACATGCGTGTTTCTCACGGCACCACCAAGTACGCACTGCGTCGCGCCATGGAGCAGATTGTTCCGGAGCACGTGCTCAACCGCCGCAAACTGGGCTTCCCGGTGCCGATTCGCCACTGGCTGGCAGGCGACGAACTGCACGGCTGGGCCGAGGACATCATCCGCGAGTCCCAGACCGATGAGTTCATTAATAAGGACGCCGTGCTCAAGATGCTCGCCGAGCACCACCCAACCGAGCGCGACCACTCCCGCCGCCTCTGGACCATCCTTGCTTTCATGGTCTGGCACGGCATCTTCATCGAAGACCGCATTACTCCGGACATCGAGCAGCGCGACTACCCCGTCGAGCTCTAGCTCGCTTTACGACGGTCCCCGCGCCTCAACCCCATCCTGCCCCGGCAGGCTGCCACCATAGCTGGGGCAACCAATAGAAAAGGCTCGGACCTCACTCAGTTAACAAGAGTGAGGTCCGAGCCTTTTACTATCCGACGCTTTTCACAGCGTCTGCTGACAGCTCTGCTCAGCTAATGACTTAGTTGAAGGAGTCACCGCAAGCGCAGGAGCCAGTGGCATTCGGGTTATCGATGGTGAAGCCCTGCTGTTCAATGGTGTCAGCGAAGTCGATGGTGGCACCGGACAGGTACGGAACCGACTGGCGATCAACGACCAGCTTGACGCCACCGAAAACTTCGGCGACATCGCCGTCGAGGCTGCGGTCATCGAAGTAGAGCTGGTAGCGCAGGCCGGCACAGCCGCCCGGAGCCACGGAAATACGCAGTGCCAGGTCGGTGGCACCTTCTTGGTCCAGAAGTGCCTTTGCCTTGGCAGCCGCAGCTTCGGTCAGGGTAACGCCAGTGCTCTGAGCAGTAGTCATAGCGCGTGTCCTCCTTGTTGAAGTGTTTAAGTATGCGAGTCGACCCCAAGGTCGGCTACGTCATTATTTATCACAACCTTACCGACCAGTCTTTAATTCCCAATTCTGGGTTCTCTTTTTCTTTCTCTTTTTCGGAAGTCTCTTTTTGCCGCCACATCGCAACCACACCACGGCTTCCCACGCCACAAGCGCACTCTTCCCGCCTGCCCCTGCGGCGGTCATCCCCAAAACCTCGCCCTTGCCCCGTCCCTGCCCCTCAACCTGCAACCTAATTAGGGAAGCACCTTGAAGACCTTATAATCTGGGGTCGTGAATCTACCGTGGAAAAAGAATGACAAAAAGTCCAAGGCAGCTGAGGCAGCTAACGCTGACGCAACCAACGCCGGAGACGTAGCCACCGACGCGACCGCATCCAGCGGGGCCAAGGGCACCGCTTCGGAGTCTCAGCAGCCCGAGAAGAAGCACAGCGGTGCTTTTACTCCCAAGAAGGGGCGCCCCACTCCGAAGCGCAACGAGGTTGAGCGCGAACGCGGCATCCGCCGTGGCCCGGTCGAGGCGCCGCTGACCGCTAAGGAAGCTCGCCAGCGCCGCAAGGAGCTCAAGGCTTCCATGTCCAAGGAAGAGCTCAAGGCCGCCAAGGCACGCGAGCGAGCAGAGCGACGTGAGCAGCGTCGCATTGCCGACGAGCGCATGGCCGCCGGCGATCCGCGCTACATGCTGCCACGCGACCAGGGCGCTGAGCGCAAGTTTGTCCGCGACTGGGTTGATTCCCGTCGCTTCCTCGCTAACGTGTTCCTCCCGTTCGCGCTGATTCTGCTGCTGATTATGATGATTGGCACTTCCCTGCCGAAGCTGGCCAACATCGCATCTCTCATCGCGATGGTTCTCATCATCGCCCTGATTATCGAGGGCATTTACATCGGCCGCCGTGCCATCAAGTTGACGCGTGAGCGCTTCCCGAAGACCACCGAAGGGGCCTGGGGACTGGGCTTCTACGCTTACTCCCGCGCTTCTCAGCCGCGTCGTCTGCGTACTCCGCGTCCGCAGGTCAACATCGGCGACGAAATCAAGTAGCCTCATCTGCCATGCGCACTTTGGTTCTCGGTGGCGCCCGCTCAGGCAAGTCCTCATGGGCTGAGCACGAGCTGCTGGCCACCGCCGCAGCCTCAACCGGCGGTGCCTCAGATGCTGCAGCCTCAACGGTGTTGCATTACATCGCAACAGCACGGCCCTGGCCCGGTGATAGCGATTTTCACTCCAGGGTCGAGGAGCACCGCATTCGTCGTCAAGCACAGGCAAAAGAGCACGGAGTGGCCTGGCACACGGTTGATGACGTCGATGCGGTGGAAGCTCTCGCGTCGCCGGAGCGGCGCATGCTGCTGGACGATGTCGGCACCTGGCTGACGCACATCATCGACGCGCAGGGGCTGTGGGAGGCGCCGAGGGGCAGCGTCGCGCCGTGGACGCACTCGCTTGTCGACGCCGTGCGCAACTTCCCCGCAGATTCCGACCTGTTCATTGTGTCGCCCGAAGTGGGCTTCGGTGTCATTCCCGAACACCGCTCAGGGCGGCTTTTCCGTGATGAAATTGGCCTTCTCAACCAACAGCTCGCAGCTGTCTGTGATCGTGTTGTCCTAGTTGTGGCTGGCTGCCCCATGGAAGTCAAGGCGGCGAACTAGATTCACTCCACGCCGCTTCCCCTATGACGGTCTGCCTAGCAATGCGAATAGCTGTGCACCAATGGTCGGTAGACAAATCGTTTTCGGGTAGCGTTTGAGAGTATGAACGCGGATTATTTTGGACCGGTAGCACGCCCTGACGAAGAGACTGAACAGGCCGCCCGCGCGCGCCATGAGCAGTTGACTAAACCCGCAGGCTCACTTGGCCGGTTGGAAGAACTCGGCATTTGGATTTCGGCGTGTCAGGGAGAATGCCCTCCGCGTGACCTGGACGATTGTCGTGTTTATGTCTTCGCTGGTGACCACGGTGTTGCCCAGGGCGGGGTGTCCGCGTACCCGTCCGAGGTGTCTATTCAGATGCTTGCCAATATCGAGGCAAAGGGTGCCGGCGTGAACGCTATCGCTGACATCGCGGGAGCCACTGTTACCGGTGTGGACATTTCCCTCGACCACGATGCCGAAGGGCCATACCGTATCCGTCGCAGCTGTGGTTCTATCGACCGCGAGGATGCGATGAGCGAGGAGGAGGTCGATAAGGCCATCCGCACGGGCATCGCGATTGCCGACGCCGCCGTTGATGAAGGCGCTGACCTGCTCATTGCCGGCGACCTGGGCATCGGAAACACCACTCCAGCCGCGGCGCTGATTGGTGCCGTGACCAACTCCGAACCGGTGGTCGTCGTCGGCCGAGGCACTGGCATTGATGACGAGGGGTGGAAGCTCAAGGTCGCTGCCGTACGCGATGCCATGTTCCGCGTGCGTCGCCTGCGCAATGACCCGGTTGAGGTGCTCCGTCGTATTTCCTCGCCGGATATGACCGTGATGGCCGCGTTCTTGGCGCAAGCAGCGGTTCGTCGCACTCCTGTGATTTTGGACGGAGTGGTTGTCACATCCGCTGCTCTGCTGGCTGACCAGCTCGCTCCGGGCGCCCGCGATTGGTGGGTCGCCGGCCACAAGTCGGCAGAGCCCGCGCACGCGCTTGCCCTTCGACACCTGGATAAGGAACCACTTCTCGAATACGGGATGCGTCTTGGCGAAGGCTCCGGCGCCGTCGCTGCCCTACCGCTGGTCAAGTCCGGCGTATCGGTCCTGCGCAACATGGCTACTTTCGCCGACGCAGGCGTAAGCACCAAGGACTAATCGACTTGTCCGACAAAGCCGGCCCGTCTCGCCAGGACAACCTCGACGGCGATCCCTCTGCTCACGGCAATGCCGTCGCTGAGGCCATCACCACTGCCCTGTCCTGGCTCACCATCCTGCCCTTCAAAGGCGCGAGCGTGTTCGACCGCATCACCGGCCGTCGCGCCATCGCCGCACTGCCAGTAGCTGGGCTCGTTCCTGCCGCGGGTGCAGTTCTCATCACGGCGGCGCTGTTCGCAACGTCGTCGTCAGGCACGCCCACGCTTTACGACGTCACCCCGATCCTCGGCGGCACCCTGATTATGGTGGCGGCACAGATGTTGACCCGCGCGATGCACCTGGATGGGCTGGCGGATGTGGCGGATGCCCTCGGCTCGTATAAGCCGCCGGAGGGGGCGCGGGAGGTGCTGCGCGATCCGAGCACCGGCCCAATGGGCGTGGGCTCCATCGTGCTGACGATGTTGACGACGACGACTGCTTTTGCCGTGATTGTGGCTAGTGTGCTGTCGCAGTGGTCTGCTGGTCAGATGTGGCCTGGTGTGGTTGCGCTGTGCTTGCCTTTTGTAGCCTCTCGCGCGGCAGCAACGACTGCCTGCTGGCGCGGCTTTCCGCCTTTTTCGAACAGCGGCTTCGGCTCTCTGACTGCCGGTACTCAGTCCACAGTCACGGTGACCTGCTGGTGGATACTGCTGCTCGCTGTGTCGGGCTGGGTGGTTGGGCTCGTGGGCGTAGTCGCTTGTGCACTGAGCTTTGGCGTTACACTGCTGCTGACGCGGCATTGCGTGAAGAGGTTTGGCGGAGTCAACGGCGACGTGTTTGGTGCAGTCATTGAGATAGCGTGCGCTGTCTGTGCCGTGGCACTTGCCATAGGGTTCTAGCAGGGAAAATGCGCGCATTGCCCCCGTTGGGGTTTTCTTTAAAAAGAACTATTGACGGTCGCTTTGACGCGGACGTATTCTGAGGGCACACCGCCGGGAAGGCGGAGTACAGGAGGCTCGTTTCGGGGCTCGCCCAAATTATTTTGCGCCGACCGTTTGCCGGGGCGCCAAGAACGAGCACACCTTCTAGCCTCCCAGCTAATTAAAAAAGCGCGTCCCGCCGCAGCGATGCACGGGGCGCGCTTTTCTTTGTTGGGGTGGCACTCCCAGGTTTGGGTTCAGTGGGGTTTGGGTTCAGTAGGGGCTAGTGACTGCGATTATGGCTGGCGGCGGTGGGTCGATCCGAGTTACTGACTGCGTTTATGTCAAAAATGGCCGGTAGGTTCAGGCGGTGAATGCATCACCACTTT
>NZ_KV821810.1:0-86748 GCF_001815745.1 Corynebacterium sp. HMSC064E07
ACACCGAGCGGACACACTTTTTGTCACTTAACCCTTAGGCGCTAGTCGGCAATCCCATCAATGTGCGCCAGCAGGGCCGAGTTGTAGTACTCCGGGGTTTCCTGGTTGAGCAGGTGCTTGGCCGGCGAAATGACGACCATGGTCGAGCCCGCGATGCCGTCGTGAAGCGAAGTGACGACGTCGAGAGACGTAGAGGTGTCCTGCTTACCGGCGATGACCAGCGTCGGAGCGGTGATCTCGGCGAGGCGCTCGCGGGTGTCGAAGCGAGAGAGTGCTCCGCAGGCGCCGATGTAGCCGTCATCGGGGCAATCTGCGATCATGTCGCGGAAGCGGGCGGGGAGCTCAGGGGCGGTGTCGAAGCACTCGTCGGTAAACCAGTTGCGGACGACAGTGTCCGCGAGCGCGACCGTGCCCTTGTCGCGCACGAGCTCGGCCTTTTCCTGCCAGGCCTCGGGTGTGCCGAATTTCGGCGCCGTCGACGACAGTGTCAGACTGACCACGCGATCGGCGTGTTCTAGTGCGATGGTCTGGGCGATAGCGCCGCCGAGAGATAGTCCCACAAAATGTGCACGGTCAACATCCTCCTCATCGAGGACCTCGATGATGTCGGCGGCCAAGTGGCTCATGTCCCACTCACCCTCGGGGATAGGGGAATCGCCATGGCCGCGGACATCTGGCGTGATGACCTGGTACTTTTCGCTCAAAGCGGCTACCTGGGGCTCCCACATCTCCTGTGTGGTGCCCAGCGAGCCAATCAGGACAACCGTACCGTTGTCCTTGTGGTTGATTGCATGTGCGGTGTAGTCGATGGCCACGAGATCCTCCTTGAAGGTGTTGGCTGTGTCAGCTGTGCCAGCTGTGTCTGCTAATTCTCGGCGTTGCGAGCAGCTTCAGCGGCAGCCCGACCAGGGCCGTCGTCCTTCTTGGCCTCTGCCTCAGCGGCTTCCACGCGCTGCTTCGCCATGGACTCACGAGCGGCCTCCAGCCACTCCGGCATCTGCTCGAGCAAATCCTTAATCTCCGCCGTTGTCAGCGGCTTGTCCATGTCGTTCTTCTTCAACGCCGTGATAGTGATGCCCAGCTTGCGGGCAACTTCTGGACGCGGGTGCGGTCCGTTGCGGCGTAGCTCAGCGAGCCATTCCGGCGGATTGGATTGCAGTTCGGCAAACTGCGCGTGCGAAATCTCACCAGTGCGAAATTCCTCGGGTGTGGCCGGGAGGAAAATGCCAAGTTTTTTGGCTGCGGTTAGGGGTTTCATGGGTTCAACGCTAGCACCCATTCGAGTAACCTTGCGGAGTATGTCGACTCCTGAACCCGCCGTCCTGCGCATCGTGTTCGCCACCGGCACCAGTCCCGAGAAGTGGTTTCGCCGCTTTAGGGATCGAATTCCGGCAACACTGCACACCCACGCCGCCGACGATCCGATGTCCGACCTGGTCGGCGGTGCCGCTGACATGGCGCTGGTTCGGTTAGAGTCCGAAAGCTCGCTGCCCGAGTCGCTCCATCGCATCCGGCTTTACGACGAAGCCTGGGGCGTGGCCTTCGAGAAAGAGCACGTGTTCTCCCTCACAGAGTCCGTGCCGGAGGAGCTGTTGGCGGACGAAACTGTGCTGTTGACCTCCGTGGATCCGGATGAGCTGCGACAGATGCTGCCCGTTGCGGCCACTGGTGCAGGTGTCGTGGTGGGACCTCGCACGATTTTGAAGGCGCTGTCGAAGAAGGCGGTGGCCTCATCGAACTTGGTGGCCGAGGAAGGCGCCACGGAACCGCTGTCTCGGACAGCTATTTGGTTGGTGTGGCCGAAAGTAGAGGACGACGAGCTCCGGCAGGAGTTCGTCGGCATTGTCCAGGGGCGCAGGGAGGGCTCGACACGCACGCAGTTGGGGCGCAAGAGGGCTGACGAGCAGCCGAAGAAGTTGTCGGCCCGAGAAAAGACGCTTGCTAAGCAAGCCCGCCGGCAGCGCGCTGGGACCGTCGTAAAGCATGCGCGCAGTGGTCGTGGTGGACGTCGAAGCAGCGGCGGAAACGGGCGACCGCGCAGGCGAAAGTAATCTTTTTACAATATTTTTGCCGTTTCGTTCGACGTGCGCGGAAAAATTAGCCACACTTGTAGTTATGGCTGAAAAGAAGCGCGATTTCACGATTCGAATGATGCGTGAAGAGGACTATCCACAGATCCAAGAGATCTACGAGATTGGCCTGGATACGGGGCACGCGTCCTGGGAGCACTCCGCTCCCGAGTGGGACGAATTCATCGCACTCAAACGAGTGGATTTGTGTTACGTCGCCGTCGACGCAGAAAACCCGGACAAGATTCTGGCTTGGGCATCGGCAGCGCCGGTATCCAAGCGCCCGATTTTCAATGGCGTCATCGAAGACTCCATCTACGTCCATCCTGACGGGCAGGGCATGGGGCTGGCGGCGACGCTGCTGCAGAAGCTTATCGACGATGCCACGGAGCTCGACTGCTGGTCGATTCACTCGTGGGTCTTCCCGGAGAATGTGGGATCGTTAAAGCTGCATCGAAAGCTCGGCTTCCGTGAAGTGGGGATTTACCACCACATGGCAAAGATGACCTACGGCCCAATGGCGGGGCAGTGGCGCGATGTCATTATTTTGGAAAAGCTCCTGGAAAAGCCAGAGGAGCGCGCACTGAAGCGCGTCCAGGAAGAAGCAGAAGCCGCCGGTGAGCCGAACCGTCCGATTCTGGACAAGCTCGACCGCGCCGACGGCCAGGTGGGGGCATAGCTGCCGGGAGCCGCGGCTCCCGCGAATTAATTATTCGACGGTTTCCTTCAACGGATCCTCGCGAACAAAGAACACAATGATTGCTGCCAGAATAATCACTGGCATTAGTACCAAGAAGATCGGCGTCAAACCATCGTTGTAGCTGGAGATCAGCGCTTCATGGATTGGCGCCGGCATGCTATCTAGTACGTGCGGCGTCAGTGAACCGATCGACTTAGAGGAAAAGCCCTCCGGGCCCATCTGCTTTGCGAACTCTGCTGCAGCCTCCGGTGATGCGGCCTTGATTTGTTCGACAGCAGCCGGAACGCGTTCGCCTGCCAGGTCCTTCATGCGGTGGATGAAAATCGAACCCACAATGGAGGAACCGACCGCACCACCAATCTGGCGGAAGAAGTTATTCGCAGCGGTAGCGGTACCGACCATGGCGACCGGGAAGGAGTTCTGCACGATGAGAACCAGAACCTGCATGCCGGTGCCCAGGCCGAAGCCCATGATGAACAGGTACACACCAACCTGCCACAGCGGGGTGGTGGTCTCCAGCGTGGACAGCAAGTAGAGGGAGACAGCCATAATCATCAGGCCGACGAAGGGGTAGAAGCGATACTTACCAGTCCGCGAAATAATCTGGCCAACGCCAATTGAGGTGAGCAGCATGCCGACCATCATCGGCGTCATCATCAAACCTGCAGCGGTCGGTGACATTGAGTGCACCATCTGCAGGTAGGTCGGAATATAGGCCATAGTGCCGAACATCGCGATACCCAGAATGAGACCCGACACAGTCGTGAGCACGAAGTTCCGGTTATTAAACAAGTGCGTCGGAATCAGTGGGTTGGAAACGCGAGTCTCGGTGAGGAAGAACAGCACCCAGGAAACGACAGAGGCAACGATAAGCGAGATGATGACCCCGGAGTTCCAGTCGTACTGTGTACCGCCCCACGTGGTGGTGAGAATTAGCGTCGAGGCAGCGGCAGTCAAGAACATCGTGCCGATGTAGTCGAAGTTTCCTTCACTCTGGCGTCGGGGCAGCTTCAGGAAGGCCGCAGCTGCCGATAGTGCAACCACGCCCATCGGGACGTTGATCCACAGGCCCCAGCGCCAGCCCGGGCCGTCGGTGAACCAGCCTCCCAGCACTGGTCCCAGCACGGAACTCAGACCGAACACAGCACCCATGATGCCCATGTACTTACCGCGCTGGCGTGCGGGAATAACCTCGGCCAGGATGGCCTGTGAGGAAACCATCAATGTACCGCCAGCAAATCCCTGAAAAGCGCGGGCGGCGATGAGCAGGCTCATGGAGTTGGTGATTGCACCCATGACGGAACCGACCATGAACAGCGCGATGCCCATCATGAACAGGCCCTTGCGCCCAATCATGTCACCGAGCTTGCCGACAATCGGCATTGCCACAGTCTGTGCCAACAGGAATGCAGAAATAACCCACGACATGTGGTCAACTCCGCCGAGCTCGCCGACGATGGTCGGCAGGGCGGTGGCGAAAATCATCTGCCCCAGCGAGCTCATCAGCATAGTGAGAATGAGCGCGAAGAAAATGATTCCCAAGTGGGACTTGTTGTCAGAAACCGTGGTGTCGGTTTGATCTTGAGCAGTGGTGTTGCTAGCTGTCACTATTCCTCCTCCAGAAATTTTTAACGACGTCGGCGGCGTCGTGAAGCGGTGTATCTGTTGTGAATTCGTCCCGATGAGCCGATGAGTACAGCACGCATTCGCGGACGAAACCGACCGACAGTGCTACCTCGTGCCCGACGGGCAGCTCGGGGTGCGTGCGCGACTGTGGATTCATCTCGAAATAGCGCTCAAAGGCAGAACGGACGCGGCGCATTGAGTTGCCAAAATTCGAAATGACAACCGTCGATAGCTTTGGCTCATTGCGCAAAATCTCGCGGATACGCTCCTTGAGCAGACGGTGAAACTCTTCGGTTGCCCCCAGCTCTTTATATCGGAGTAGCTGGGATTGCTGCTTTTTCTCGATGAAATCGAGCATGTCCGCGATGGGGTCTTGGTGAATTTGGGCGAGGAATACCTCTTCATCGTCAGCATCGAATGACATGATGCCGTTGCCGAAGATGGCTTGATCCTTGGAGTCGAAGTAATTGAAGAATGTGCGTCGACTGATATTGACCCGCTGACAGATGTCTTCGATGTTGACTTGGTCGTATCCGCGATCCAATACAAGGGCGGTCGCGGCATCGGCCAAAGCGCAGTGTGTTTGAAACCTTTTGAGCTCCCGGAGACCGCACTCGGGGTGTTGGCCCGGGTCCAATCTGTGATAGGTATTCTCATCAATTTGCACGAGGTGCAAAGTTACACCGAGTGCAATGTGATGGCAAGTTGATGAGTCAACAGGTGTTTGAGTACCTATGCAGAGAGCATCTTTGGGTTGTTCAGGATGCCGTGGACTCAGGCGCAGGGGTCGGGTTGTTGATAGTCGCAACGCGCCATTCAATTACACAACCTTCGTGTTTTGTGTAGGCACGGTGGAAGGCTACGTCTCCTTCAATAGCTCGTGGCGCAGGGCGTCGTTAAGCGAAGTGAAGCGGAACCTGTGCCCCGCCTTTTGCAGCGCTGCTGCCTCTACTCTCTGATTCGCGAGAGCCAACTCCGCAGCACCGCGTTTGCCCAGCAGTACTGCAGGCCCCAGTGAAGGAATCGGAACCGCCGTCGGGCGGTGCAAGACCTCTCCCAATACCCTCGTGAACTCCGCATTATTCACTCCGGAAGCCAGTGGCACCACCGCATTGACAGGTCCGGCAAGTGCGGAATCTGCCAACGACCGGTGATAGATGTCCAACAGGTCGTCCAAAGCAATCCACGGGAACCACTGCTCGCCCGACCCCAATCTTCCTCCAAGTCCGGTGAACACCACGCCCGCTAGTAGCGGCAAGAGTCCGCCGCCACCAGCAAGCACGAGACCAGTACGGACGTTTACGACCCGCTTGCCTGCATCGCGAGCGGGATCCCATGCATTTTCCCAATCGCGCACGATAGCCGAGAGACTGTCCGCGGCGGCGCTGCCGTCGTAACGCTGCGCTTCCGCGCCAGGGCCAGCGTCCTCGGTGAGCACCTCTGGGCCACGATCCGCACCGTAGAACCCCACCGCCGACGCTCCAACCGCGACCTTCACGCTGTCAGTAGATGCAACGAGCTTTGCCAGAGCTCGCGTTGGTTCGACACGGGAATGGCGAACCTTTCGAAGATGCGCCTCCGTGAAGCGCCCCGCAATCGGTGCGCCGGCCAGATGGATGACCGCGTCGACTCCCTCCAGCAAGTCAGCTGCGGGTGCCGCAGTATCCCAATATCGCTTGTCCACACCCGTCTGTTCACGTGAGCGCACCAGCAAAATCACCTCATGTCCGGCCGTGGTCAGTAGCGCGCGCAGCTGCGTTCCGACGGTCCCCGTAGCTCCACTGATCGCCACTGTCAGCGGCTCCTGCACATGCCCCAAATACTCCGAAAGCCTATCGACGGCCGCAAGGTCGCCAGCAACCTTCGTAGCACGGTAGGCGAACATCGAATCCAACCCGGGTACCGGAACCTTGGTGTCAACGGTGTCCTCTAAAACCGTGCCAGCGCTGCCGTCGTCAAGCGGAGTATCGGAGAGAACGTGGGTGTGCTTCCACCCCGTGATGCGGCGAAAGGGCTCGCTGGTGACTTCGTCAATGAATCTCTGGCCGGGGAGGAAACCGGCCGGGTCGTGACGTGCAATCCATTTGAGGCCAGCCGGCATGGAGAATACGGTCGTGCCGTCGGCGAGGTTGGCGGATTCGGATTTCGGTGACATCGGGAGAAGCCCCGGTGTTAGGCGGGTGACAGCGCCTGGGCGGGAGAACCACTCGGCGACGCAACGGCGAGGAAATGCGATGGTGTGGCGATAGGTGGGAATAGTTAGTCACTCTCTGAAACTTGTCCGACGTTAAGGAAAAATAGTAGACCCCGAAGTCTTTCAGCGAAGTGAGACTACGGGGTCTTATGCGTAAGGTGCTCTCACACCTTCGAGTTCAGAAAGAACTAGTCACGATCAGTGTTGGCCATTGCCAGCACGTCGAGGCGCTTGTCCAGCTCTTCCTCGGTCAGCTTCTCGCCGTCGACGAAGCCCATGTCGATAACAGTCTGACGGATGGTCTTACCTTCCTTCAGAGCAGTCTTAGCGACCTTAGCTGCGTTCTCGTAGCCGATGGCGGAGTTCAGCGGGGTCACAATCGACGGGGAGGACTCAGCCAGAGTCTTCATACGCTCAACGTTCGGCTCGATGCCGTCCACCAGCTTCTCGGCGAAGACGCGTGCGGTGTTCGCCAGCAGCTTAGCGGACTCCAGCACGTTACGTGCCATGACCGGGATGAAGACGTTCAGCTCGAATGCGCCGTTAGCGCCAGCAAACTCAACAGCGGTGTCGTTGCCCAGAACCTGCGCTGCGACCTGGGTGGCAGTCTCGCACAGAACCGGGTTGACCTTACCCGGCATGATGGAGGAACCCGGCTGCAGATCCGGCAGGTGAATCTCAGCAAGGCCGGTCAGCGGGCCGGAGCCCATCCAGCGAATGTCGTTAGCGATCTTGTTCAGGGAGACTGCGACGGTGCGCATAGCGCCGGAGAATTCGACCAGGGCATCGCGGTTAGCCTGAGCCTCGAAGTGGTTCTGAGCCTCGCGCAGCTCCTTGATGCCGGTCAGTTCGACGAGCTCAGCGGTGACCTTGGCACCGAAGTCCGCCGGGGTGTTCAGGCCGGTGCCAACAGCGGTACCACCGATTGGCAGCTCGCCCAGACGCGGCAGGGTGGCCTCGATGCGCTCAATGCCAGCCTCAATCTGGCGGGCGTAACCGGAGAACTCCTGACCCAGGGTCACCGGGACAGCGTCCATCAGGTGAGTGCGGCCGGACTTAACAACGGTCTCCCATTCCTTGGCCTTCTTAGCCAGGGACTCCTGCAGAACCTTCAGTCCCGGGACGAGGTCCTTGACAGCTGCCTCGGTTGCTGCGACGTGAGTGGCAGTCGGGAAGGTGTCGTTGGAAGACTGACCCATGTTGACGTGGTCATTCGGGTGAACCTCAACGCCGTTGGCCTTTGCGATGGACGCAATGACTTCGTTGGTGTTCATGTTGGAAGAAGTGCCCGAACCGGTCTGGAAGACGTCAATCGGGAACTCAGCATCGTGCTTGCCTTCGGCAATTTCCTTGGCAGCGGCGACGATGGCATCTGCCTGCTCAGCAGACAGCAGGCCGCGCTCCTTGTTGACGATGGCGCAAGCTGCCTTCAGCAGACCCATAGCGCGAATCTGTGCAGACTCCAGCGGACGGCCGGAAATCGGGAAGTTCTCAACTGCACGCTGAGTCTGTGCGCGCCACAGGGCGTTAACCGGAACCTTAACCTCGCCCATGGTGTCGTGCTCGATGCGGAACTGCTGCTCTGTCATTCGTTGCCTCTTTCAGTTAGGGGAACTTGAGTGCGCGCAGAACGGCCCCTCATTGCGCATGCAATTTTCATGCGATGCAGAACCGTTAGCGCATTCATCTTCAAGTATGAATCAGTTTGTTAAAAAAGTGGTGCCCTGAGGGCACCACTAAAGGGGTAGTTACTTACAGATCGATGTCAGGCATCTCGCCCTTGCCGTAGTCGATGCTGGCGTACTTGCGCAGCTTCTCCAGGGAGTGGAAAGCCTCGATGCGACGAATGGTGCCGGACTTGGAGCGCATAACCAGCGAGCGGGTCCACGCGCCGTTACCGCGGTAAGCGACACCGCGCAGCATGTCACCGTTGGTGACACCAGTGGCAACGAAGTAGCAGTTGTCGGATGCGACCAGGTCATCGGTGGTCAGAACACGAGAAAGATCGTGCCCAGCGTCGAGAGCCTTCTTAATTTCGGCCTCATCGCGCGGGTGCAGTTTGCCCTGGATTTCGCCGCCCATACACTTCATGGCGCATGCGGTGATGACACCTTCTGGGGTGCCGCCGACGCCCATCATGATATCGACCGAGTTCGTGTTCTGAGCTGCGGCAACAGCGCCAGCAACGTCACCATCGCCAATCAGTCGAACCTTGGCGCCAGCTTCGCGGATGTCACGAATCATGTCAGCGTGGCGCGGGCGATCCAGCACGACAACAGTGACATCTTCCGGACGCAGCCCCTTGGCCTTAGCAACGACCTTGATGTTGTGCTCAACTGGAGCCTCGATGTCAATCTTGCCGGCAGCCTCCGGGCCAACAGCAATCTTATCCATGTAGAACA
The DNA here is from genome assembly GCF_001815745.1 of Corynebacterium sp. HMSC064E07. Lineage (NCBI taxonomy): Bacteria > Bacillati > Actinomycetota > Actinomycetes > Mycobacteriales > Corynebacteriaceae > Corynebacterium > Corynebacterium sp. HMSC064E07. Next base: position 8,992 of record NZ_KV821810.1, read on the forward strand.
CAGCCGACGGGTCGTACATGGAGCCGCGGTCTGCAGCAGCAAGAACAGCGATAGAGTTCGGGCGGCCCTCTGCCATCAGAGTCGTGCCGTCAATCGGGTCAACCGCGATGTCAACGGCCGGGCCTTGGCCGTTGCCGACCTTTTCGCCGTTGAACAGCATCGGGGCTTCGTCCTTTTCGCCCTCGCCAATAACAACGACACCGTTCATAGCCACGGTGTTGATGAGCTGACGCATGGCATCGACGGCAGCGCCGTCGCCCTTTTCCTTCTGACCACGACCGACCCACTGACCAGCTGCCAGTGCAGCGGACTCAGTAACTCGGACGAGCTCCATCGCAAGGTTGCGATCTGGTGCTTCAGGATTCGAGGCGTTCATTGACTTCTGGCCCTTCCGTGGTTTTTGAGAACTCTTTTGAGGTTTGAGAATGTGCTGGGAGACGCCACGCCAGGAAACTGGGGTTTAGCGTTGCAACAATTTCTATTGATTGATGTTTGGCGCATCAGTTTTAGCGCCTTTGCATCTGTTACTAGTGTTCCACCTTTTTGGTGTTCGGGGGTGGACGCAGCGCCAAAGTGGGGGGAGTTTCAGGGCTAAACCCCCACATCACGCGGTTATCAAAAGTTTGTTCCGGCGTCAGTTCGCTTGACGACGTCGACAGCGTCCGTCATCAAGTATTGCTAGCTGCAGCTGTGCGGGTGCGAATGATGACTAGGTTCGTTGCGGGGCCTTTGGCATACTTGAGCGCGTGGCGAATGAGAAACCTAGGATTTTGCAGGACAGTCGAGACATGATTCTCACCCTCGTGGTGATGTTTCTTGCGGTGGCTGTCACCATTGGCTTTACCGGCCTGTGCAGTTTTAACCCCGGGAAGCCGGAAAACGGTCCGGTGCACGAAGTCGATGCTGCCCCATTCGTGAACGTGGAGGCTCGGCGCGTGGACTATCCAGTTCGCCTGCCGAAGGTGCCTGAGGGCTGGACTTCAAACTCGACCCGCGCGGGTATGGCGGCGGGGAAGCAGACGACCATTATTGGCTATGTCACCGCTAGCGGAGCATTCATTCAGGTCACGCAAACAGATGCGGAAGCAGGTCAGCTGCCGGATGATGGTAAGAACCGTCTCCGGGACGGTACTACTGACGTGGAAGGTACAACCTGGACTAAGTATGAGCCGGCTGAGGACAACGTGCGTCGCGTATGGGTTGGGGACCTCGGTGACTCCCGCGCAATTATCGAGGGCACTGCCAACGACGAGGAGTTCACACAGTTGGCGGCGGCTATGCAGAAGGCCGAGCCAATCGATCCGGACGCGACAATGCCGGATTCGTCACAGCCGCAGCCGACTGCGTCCGAGATGCCGTCGGCACCAGCAAAGTAGGCCGAGTCGAGCACTCACCTGGAGTGGTAATCCCGACTAGAGCCATAAAATAGCTGAACTCAGCTATCAGCGAAGAGACGAGAAACGATATGAACCGACGATCGTTTCTCGTCTCTTTTTAGTCCTCATCGCCCACATTCTCGGCAGAAGCCGAGACATCCTGATTCTTGCTGGCCAAGGCGGCTTCAACCTTTGCCCGGGCGCCAGCCAAATGCTCCTCGCAGCGGCGGGCCAGCGCCTCGCCTCGCTCCCACAGCGCCAGGGATTCATCCAGGCTCATCTGTCCGAGTTCTAGGAGCTTGACGGTCTCGACCAGCGCATCTCGAGCCTGCTCGTAGCTCAGGTTCTCCACCGGTACCTGTTCCTCCGAAGAGGGAGCCTGACCCGCGCCGAAAACATTGTCATTCATTAGCGAATACGTCCTTCACATTTAGTAGTTAAAGCTTCAAGGTTGGAAAAGTCATTGCTTACTAATTCGCCGGCTTCGTAGCTAGCGTCGCTGCAGAGATGGAGCCGTCACTGACGCGAATTCGCAGTTGGGAACCCATCGGAGCATCTGCAATAGAGGTCACAATCTGTGGTTCCGGCTGAGTAGCCGATTGTGCCTGCACGATGGCATAGCCGCGAGCGAGTGTGGCAGAGGGGCCAAGTGCTGAAACCTTGCCGCGCAATCCCGATACCACTGCCTCCTCGCGTTCCAGACTGCGGTGGATGAGAAAACGCAGCCGATCCACTTGCGCCGTGACAAACTCTTCACGCACGCGGATGGGAGTGAGCGGATCGCGCAGTACCGGCCGCGACGTTAAATCCCTCAGAGTAGCTACTTCACGGTCAACCCATCGCCGCAGGGATGCCGAGGAGCGCTCACGAAGCTGTGCAATTAGGCGTCGTTCCTCAGCAGCATCGGGCACTGTTTTCTTTGCTGCATCCGTCGGTGTGGCAGCACGTAAATCAGCGACGTAATCCAACAGCGGAGTATCCGGCTCGTGCCCGATTGCAGAAACCATCGGTGTTGTCGCCTTACTCACCGCACGAATCAGAGCCTCATCTGAAAAAGGCAGCAAATCTTCGACACTGCCACCGCCACGGGCGACGATGATGACATCAACCTCCGGATCGGCGTCGAGCTGTGCAAGCGCCTCAATAATCTCCGGAACAGCCTTGGCGCCCTGCACAATTGTGTTGATTACCCGGAAATCCACTTCGGGCCAGCGGGCACCCGCGACCGAAAGCACATCGCGTTCAGCCGCCGAACCGCGACCAGTAATCAACCCGATCTTGTTGGGGAGGTAGGGCAGAGGGCGTTTCAGCCGTGGATCAAAAAGTCCTTCCGCCGCTAGCGCCTGGCGCAGCTGTTCCAGCCGCGCCAATAGTTGCCCCAACCCCACGGGCCTCCACTCCGTAGCCCACAGGGAAAACTGCCCCCGCCCGGCATAAAACGCAGGCTTGCCCAAAACCACTACGCGGTCGCCGTTGCGCAACGGATTATTGCGCAGAGCCGCCGTAGAACAAGTCACCGACACCGAAAACTCCGCGGAGGTGTCACGCAGAGTGATGTAAGAGAGCTTCCAGCTCGGCTTGGAGTTGACCTGGGCGATTTCCCCCTCTACCCAAATCTGTCCAAGGCGCTCAATGTAGTCCTTGACTAACTGGTTCAGGCGTCGAACCTGAACCGGTTTCTCGGCCGACGTTTCCAATTTCGACATACATCAACACTTACACGATGGTGCGGATCGCCCTGCTAATAAACGCACGTTGCCCACAGGCTAAATCTGCCTGTGGGCAACTGTGACGGTAAAAGTGCAAGCCCGAGCTACTTGCGGTAACGAGACCTGCTATCGCGCCCGGTTATGCGTTCCTGGCGAGGGCGCTGCTGTCGCGGTGGCCACTCCTCGGTGCGACGGTGGTTGCTCCCCGGGCGTGCGGGACTCTGTTGAGGCTTTTCGGACCGAGACTCCGGCGAAGACTGTTCTCCCCACATCCGTGCCGTTCCTGCCGCTTGACGACGGGGAAACTCCTGCGTTGGCCGCTGCGGTGCGTTTGGCCGTTCAATCGGACGACGAGGCTGCTGTCTAGTCGAGTTCGGCGAAGTGGAATCCTGAGTGAACTGCGCCTGGCCCGGATGCGGGCGAGACTGCCAACGGGATGTTGGCTGCTGGGCCCGCTGGGCGAAATTCGAGCGCTGCTGGGCGCGCTCCCCAGAGCGGTCAACTGGTCGCTCACGCAGTTGCTCGGCGTTGCGCGATGCCGAGCTGGCGCTCGCTGCCGGTCGGGCACCAGAACGAGAAGTCTCCTGCCGAGAGCGTGCAGCCTGCTGGCGCGCCTGGCGGCGAGCTTCGGCATCTCGGATAATGTCCGCAGCGGGACGTCGTGAAGCAGGGCGTTCCTGAGAGCGAGAAGCTACGCGGCGATCAGATTCGGCGAGACGACGGCGCACCTGAGAGCTGGATTCGACAGCGGCTTCGTCACGATGCTGGCGCTGTTTAGCGGCCTTGCGCTGGGTGTTGAGGGATTTCTCCTGGGTGCGGGTGATTTCGAGGTAACGCCATACTGCGATGATGACACAGATGATCATCAAGATCAGCAGCCACGGGAACTGCTGGATGATGGGATATGCCGAGGTCACCAGGCGAGCGCGTTTAGAGGTCGTCGCGGTCGCGCCACCATTTTCGGGATCGGCGAGAGAACCGGTAAACCACGCTGTGAAAAACGTGACAAGCGCGAACAAAATGGGGATTTGAGCGACGGTAACTACCAGGCCGCGAGGAACCACCAACAGTGTTCCGGCGACAGCAGCCACGGCAAAAGCAATGAAGTAGGGCTTGCCAAGCGAACCGTTGGGAACAGAAAAGAGCAAACCAAAAACTCCGGCCAGAAGCATCAGCAACGGCGGCACAAACATTGGCACGCGTGGAAGCAGGGGTTTGTTCCCACTGCCTTTACGGGTTATTGCTGATCTGTTCGACACGAATGCGTATCCTACCGGTTATTAGTGATAAAAACGGGCAAGCCCGGTATAAGAGCCTGCCCGTGTCTTGGAATCTCGCCCTACTTGTTTTTCTTAGAGAAAGGCCCGGAGACGACTTCAGTGACCTTGTGGAAGGCCTTGGTCATCGTTCCCTCTTCCTGCTTGGTCGGACCAGCATCGGGGGAAACCTTACCGGCGGTGCGAGCATCTGCCTTCACAGCGCTCTCCGCGGAGCTGTCGGAGTCATCACTGCCCAGACGGAACGAAGCCAGTCGGTCGCGCATCGCACGGCCGGCAGCTTCAATCTGAATGCCGGAGATTGATCCGGCGTCCGTGGCGAACTCGATATCCTTTGCAGTCTTGTCGCCCGTACGCAAATCAGTGAGGTCGCCGAGGTAGCGGAACCAGACCGCGACGACTGCAGTGACCGGCACCGCCAGGAAGGCGCCGATGATGCCGAAGATACCGCCACCGAGTAGGACAACCAGCAGGACGATTGCGGCGTGCAGGTCCATAGCCTTGGACTGCAGAATCGGCGAGAGGATGTTGCCCTCAATCTGCTGGACGGCAATGATGATGAGCAAGACAAAGATTGCTGTGGTCAGGCCGTTGGCAACAAGTGCGACAACCACCGCAATGAAGCCGGCGGTGAACGCGCCGACAATAGGAATGAAGCCAGCGAAGAAAGTCACCACGGCCAGGACCATTGCCAGCGGCACATTCAAAATCGCAAGACCGGCACCGATGAAGACCGCGTCGATAAGCGAAACGATAGCCTGCGTGCGGATGTAGCCCGACAGCGTGTTCCAGGAGCGGGTGAGTACCTCCGTGAGATGCCAGCCGAGGCGACGTCCGGTCAGGCGGCGGAGCCATGGCAGGAAGTCCTGGCCGTCCTTGATGAAGAAGAACGTCAGCACCAGCATTGCCATCAAGGTTACGGCGACCGAAGAGACCACCGAGATGCCTTGGAAGACTGTGTTGGCGATATCGCCGGAGCGCTCCTGGAGCCATTGGGAACCCTGGTCCAGAGCGTCGAGGATTTGTTCATCCTTGACGTTAAATGGCGGTGCCTGAATGATGTTCTGGACTTCTTGAATGCCGTCGGTGAACTGGCGACGCAATTCTGGGAACTGCGACTGCACAGTCGGTGCGAGGAACGCGACGACGCCGCCAAGCAGCGCCAGCGCGCCTAGGATGACCGTCAGTGCGGAGAGTGCGCGGGGCCAGCGGTGTTTCATCAGGAACACGGCGGGCGGAGCCAGCACCGTGGAGACAATCAGAGCCAGCAGAATCGGCAGAACGCCAGCCCAAATCTTTCCCAGAATCATAGCGCTGACATACAGCGCCGCTGCGGTGATGAGGAAACGCAGGCACCAACCTGCGAACCATCGGGCGCCCTCGCCAATGACGTCGGCGCGGTCGATGGACTCGGAGTCATTTTCGCTCATAAGCTCATCGAGGTTTTCAGCATCTTCCGGCAGATCCGGTTGCGTTGCCGCTGACTTATGGGCGTCGGAGGGGATAGACAGAGACTGTTCTATACGCAGAGGCTCCGATCCCATTACGTGATCGATAGCGTCTTTTTCGGACTGCGCAGTCCACTCTTCGCCTTCATTGGGTTTATTGCTCACGTATTCATTATGGGGGTTCGGAGGGGATAGGGGGCAACTTCACGAAGTTAGGGCGAGTTCAAATCTTTCTCCCCGAGCCCGTAAGATGAGCAATGTGAGTCTTACACTTGGAATCGTCGGTCTGCCCAATGTCGGAAAGTCAACCCTGTTTAACGCCTTGACACGCAACGATGTGCTGGCTGCGAATTATCCGTTCGCCACCATCGAGCCGAACGTCGGCGTTGTGGAGCTTCCCGATCCCCGTTTGAATAAGCTCGCCGAAATTTACGGCTCCGAGCGTATTCTTCCGGCTACGGTGTCGTTTGTGGACATCGCCGGCATCGTCAAGGGTGCATCGGAGGGCGAAGGTCTAGGTAACAAGTTCCTCGCCAACATCCGCGAGGCTGACGCTATCTGTCAGGTCGTCCGTGTCTTCAATGATGATGATGTCGTGCATGTCGACGGCAAGGTTGACCCGGCCTCTGACATCGGTGTGATTGAAACCGAGCTCATCCTGGCTGATATCCAGACTATTGAGAAGGCGCTGCCGCGTCTGGAAAAGGAAGCCAAGAAGGATAAGGAAAAGGTCGGTGAGGTTGAAGCCGTCAAGCAGGCTCTTGCCGTACTGGAAGAAGGGCGCACTCTCTTCGCTGCTTCCGATGATGTGAAGCTCTCCGCTCTGCGCGAGCTGCACTTGCTCACCGCAAAGCCGTTCCTCTACGTCTTCAATGCTGACGAGGAAGTGCTTGCCGACGAGGACCGCCGCGCGGATCTGGCCGCTGCTGTGGAACCGGCGGACTGTGTATTCCTCGATGCGAAGGCCGAGTCAGACCTGCTGGAGCTGGATGAGGAATCCCGCAATGAGCTGCTGGCCGAAATTGGTCAGACTGAGCCGGGTCTGCATTCGCTTGCTCGCGCTGGTTTCCGCACCCTGGGGCTGCAGACTTACCTGACCGCTGGCCCGAAGGAGTCTCGCGCCTGGACCATTCCGAAGGGTGCTACGGCCCCGCAGGCTGCCGGCGTGATTCACACTGACTTTGAGCGTGGCTTCATTAAGGCTGAAATTGTGTCCTTCAGTGATCTGGTCGAGGCCGGTTCGATTGCCGAGGCAAAGGCTAAGGGGAAGGTCCGCCAGGAGGGCAAGGACTACATCATGCACGACGGCGACGTGGTTGAATTTAAGTTCAATGTGTAGCTAGGCCTTATTAATAGCGTTTGACAACACGCGCTCCTATTTGCCGTCGTATCTCACGAGACGCTGACGTGGATGGCCGCACCATCGACCTGCAGCCTCAGGACTGTGAAGTCATTGCAAAGCAGCGTGGCTTGCACGTTGGACATAGGACATAACGACGTCGATCAGTCCATTTCCGCGTCAAAGAAGAATGTGGCTCGCCCCAACTACGACGCCATGGTGGCATCCCTCGAACGCGGCGAAATCGACGCGATCATCTGCTGGGACCTCGCTGGACAGTCCGATCGGTCGGACAGAATTACTCCCGCACCCCAGCGTAATCAGGGGTGCACCTTAAAAACATTCGGAGGTGGGGGTAACTCCCCCTCGTTGCCCAGAGACAAAATACGCCAGTGGCGTCTGTATGACGCCCCGAAGGTAGGACAAATTCCAATCCAGAGAGGTCTTGCACTGTTGCGGTGCGGTTGTCTTCTTTCTCACCGTATTGCACCCTGCGAAATTAATTGGATACGATAGAACCATGTTGATTTCAGGTTCCGTTTTCATGCGGCCGCTCACCAACCGCTAAGGCGGTTTTCTCCCTCCCGCGGGTCAAAAACCGCTCCGGTCCTTTAGCCGGGCGGCCATTTGCCATGCCCGGCTCCGTTTCAACTCCACGGAGCACACCTGATGTCTACATACGGATACGGCCGTCACGAACATGGCCAAAATTTTCTCACAGACCAAAAGATCATCAACACCATCGTCGATCTTGTAAAACAAACCACCGGCCCCATCATCGAGATCGGGCCGGGAAGCGGTGCCCTCACTCACCCGATATCCCGCTTGGGGAGGGCAATAACGGCAGTTGAGGTAGACGCAAAACTAGCTGCCAAACTCACAAAAAAGACCGCCTCGGCGTCGGTCGAAGTGGTCCATGATGATTTCCTTAACTTCCCGTTACCCGCCACTCCCTGCGTCATTGTGGGAAACATTCCCTTTCACCTCACCACTGCCATTCTTCGAAAGTTGTTGCATGCGCCGGCATGGACTGACGCTGTACTCCTCATGCAGTGGGAAGTCGCTCGCCGCCGGGCCGGGGTAGGCGCAAGCACGATGATGACGGCTCAGTGGTCCCCATGGTTCACGTTTCACCTTGGTTCCCGAGTACCAAGGTCTGCTTTCCGTCCACAGCCTAACGTTGACGGGGGGATCTTAGTGATCCGCCGGGTGGGTGACCCGAAGATCCCGATAGAGCAACGCAAAGCCTTTCAGGCTATGGTGCACACCGTTTTCACCGCCCGGGGACGCGGGATAGGGGAAATTCTCCGAAGGGCAGGGTTGTTTTCATCACGTTCAGATACACAATCATGGTTGCGCTCGCGAGGAATCGACCCCGCAACCCTACCCCCCAGATTGCGCACCAGCGACTGGATCGATCTCTTTCAGGTGACTGGTTCCTCTCCATCGCACCATCGGCCAATTTCACAATCGGGAAGTAGTCAACGCCCTCCTCAACGCAAAAAACGAGGCCGGCGGCGTTAATCTCCCCGCCACCCAAACCGAAATCCACCAGTAGTAGTGGACGACCAGTGCTGGTCTACCGTGAGCCGGGTTATGACAGTGACGTGTTCTCGTCGGGCACAGTCATAGTTCCCGGCGTTGCCGGCGACAGGGTTCTATACCCAGCAGCGGGGCCGATCAAAATTACCCGCACGGGGAACGACCCTGCTGGTGGTTTCGATTTTGATGGAAGCGAGGAGATTAGCCCCTCGACAACTCCCCGTAGCTGGCGAACAGTAGCTCCTGGCGCTGGCGCTCGTTGGTGAGTTTGCGTGCCACACCGAAAGCTTTATTTACTTCTCGGTCCATTTCGTCGTGAGCCTTGAGCAGAGTTTGGTCCATCGCTAACGGGTTGTAGTGCTCCGCGAGTGACCCCTCGGGGTGCCGCTCGCGGGCCCGCAGTACCAACTGTCCAGCGTCGATGATTCGCTGCTGCGCTTTCTCATCTAGTTCACACGGAGCTGGTCCGAAGGAGTAGCTCCCGGTGTACTCCGAAGAACGGAAAAATGAATAGTGGGGATACATCGACTTCCATTTTCCATTCTCCCGGCTCAGAGTATTGAGGGGGCTGGGACCGGGTCCGTAAACCCTTTATGTTTTCCACGCACAGCGGCTTATAGCGACGATCCCTATAGGTTTTCCGCAGAACCTATATGTATTTCTGTGCACCCCCATGTTGTCCGTTTTAGCGGTATTTCGTTGCTACTTCCGCACTTGCGAATAAAATGGTTATTTATCGCCGACACTCCGTGGAGTTCAAATTTAACGTGTAGCGTTATTGACGCTTCGCGTTATGGGGGATAGGGTGAAGCATGATCCAGTCGTTCGCTGACAAGGACACTGAGCGTTTGTGGAATCGAGAGCGAGTTCGCTCGATCGATTCCCGCATTCACTCAGTAGCGCTGCGCAAGCTTCGCCAGCTTGGGTACACGCAGACTCTTGATGAGTTACGGATTCCCCCGGGAAACCGGCTCGAGGCGTTGAAAGGTGATCGGCGGGGTCAGTTCAGCATTCGAATCAACGACCAGTGGCGGATCTGTTTTCGTTGGTCCGCCGCGGGGCCAGAGGAGGTTGAGATCGTTGACTACCACTGACAAGCTCCCTCCGGTTCACCCCGGTGAGATCCTCATGGAGGACTTTCTCAAGGAAATGGGGATCACCCAGCACAAGCTCGCAGTCTCCATCGGCGTTCCGCCCCGCCGGATCAACGAAATTGTTCACGGTAAGCGGGCTGTAACCGCGGACACTGCTCTTCGCTTGGCTAAGTTCTTCGGAATGAGCCCCCAGTTCTGGCTCGGGTTACAGACTCAATATGACTTGGACGTTGCGGAAGACAAGATCCTCTCGGAAATCGAGCGGATTCAACCGGTCCAAGCTGTCTCAGCGTAGCGGTTACCCGAACCAGGTCCGTCAGCGTGAGGATATGCATGCGGATGGTTCGAACTAGGGAATTTGGGGCCGCCGTCGCGTGGACTTGAGTTCCGAGCGCCGCTTTTTCGCTTCGAGACGGCGTCGCACCGAGCTCCGCGTCGGCTTGGTCCTGCGCCGCGGGGGAGGAGGCGGAGCGAGCGCCTCGCGCAAGAGGGCGGCCATGCGTTCGCGTGCCTCGGCGCGGTTGCGTACCTGCAATCGCTGGGTCGATGCGGTAACGGTAAGGACGGTGCCGTCTAGGCGGTGCTCGTGGTTGTGGAGGACGCGGCGACGCTGGGCGTCGGAAAGCGATGAGCACGTAGCGATATCGACGGAAAGCTGCACTTTGCTGTCCGTAGTATTGACGCCTTGGCCGCCTGGTCCCGACGACTTCGCGAACCGCTCCGTCAGGTCGGCGGCGACGATGACCAGACCCCCGGGGATCCCTGGGCCAGGCGCGATGGTCAGGTCGTTCATACCGCCCAGCTTAGTTAGAGTTGTTTCCGGATCAGACCCGCCGTGCGAGATCAGGGTAGTGTACGACCACGCCGTCACCGTCGACCTCCAACTCGACGTCGACTCCCCGTGTTCCGCTTTTGTATCGGACAGTTTCAGCATCGACGGAGCTGTAGTACTGGTCTGATGCGATCACCTGGAGGGACGGTATATCAATCCAAGCCATGATCAGCTGCGTTTTCGGGACCTGAGTCTCAAGCAGCGTCAAGCGACGAATAGGCATTGTGTTGGTGAGAGGGCACAGACCGAGATCGCAATCGAGTGCGGCTTTCAGGTCGGCTGACTGGACGATACCGGGGGAGGGCAGATCTTCAGGCTGGGCGCCCTCTTCATTGGTTTCCGCCGACCACACGCCTTGCTCGGACCTAAACAGCTCGAGGCTTCGCCCCCATCCGTCGCCTTCAACGTTCACCGACACACGTTCGGTCACCCAGTTCTCCGCGGCGCGCAGCTCCCACGTGGCCTTGTATCCATCGCCGTATTGCACTCCGGAAGCGGTCAAACCGGCTCCTAAAAAATGAACTGCGGCCTCGTTCCGGATGAGGGGAGTCTTGACATGCTCCCACTTATACGTGCGCTCCATGGTGAGGATTTTACCACGCTTGATGGTGCGAAAAGGCAGGTAGCTTTCGACTGAAACTCGGTCGAGTTCAAATTCAACGTTTAACGCGGGCAGCCGCCGCCGGATTCTCGGTGGCGATTCCGGCCCGAACCTCGGGGACATTCTCGCGCTTCCTCATCTACGTGAGCTCCGCGATTCCGGCCAGCTCACCGCTACCTCCATCTTCGATAGTTTGAGCGAGCTCGACCACGACCATCTAATCTGGTGCACTGGTTTCCGTCCGGCCCTCGGCCCATTCCGCCACCTCATGCGTGGCCGTGAAACCGCGGTGAAGAATCTCCATCTAGTTGGTTACGGCAACTGGACCGGCGACGGTTCGGCAACCCTGATAGGTGTCGGGTCCTTTTGCTAAATACGCTGCCTAGGTAGTCGCGGGTCGTGTCGATGAAGCGCGGCATCAAAAGTTTTGAGACGACGCTTGGTCCCTGAGCAGCTCGATCCTTCAAAGATCCGCGCTGGAGAGCCAGCGCGCTGGGCGAAGGTGCGCCTCAGCGCTTCGCTCGCGCAGCCCGCAGGCCGTTCAAGATCACGATAACTTCAGCGACCTCGTGAACCAATACGACGGCGGCCAGACCCAGCACGCCGCTGATCGCCAGCGGCATCAACACGATGATGATGGCCAGAGACAGCACGATGTTCTGGTTAATAATCCTGCTGCCTCGACGGGCGTGCTGCAGCGCCTGCGGGATCAACCGGAGGTCGTGGCCGGTGAAGGCGACGTCAGCGGACTCGATTGCGGCGTCAGAGCCGGTCGCTCCCATTGCTATGCCCACCGTCGCGCCCGCCAGCGCAGGAGCGTCGTTGATGCCGTCGCCAATCATCGCCGTCGGCGTCTTGGAGGAGAGCTCGGCGACGATGCTTGCCTTGTCCTCTGGACGCAGCTCGGCGCGCACGTCGTCGATTCCGGCGATTTCAGCCAGAGCCCGGGCGGTGCGAGCGTTATCGCCGGTGAGCATGCTCACTTCCACGCCGTTGGCGTGCAGGGTCTGCACAGCTTCGGGTACCTCGGGCCGCAGCTCGTCGCGGACCCCGATCGCCCCGGCGAGAGCGTCATCGACGGTGACAAGGACGCAGGTCTGGCCCTCGGACTCCATGCGCTCAACGTCTGCCTTCAGTGGCCCGGCGTCGATCCACCGGGGACTGCCCACAAGTACCCGTCGACCTTCGACGGTGCCGCCGATGCCATGCCCGGCTTCCTCGCTGATGTCCAAGGCAGCGGGCGCTTCGGGCCCCGCTGCCGCGATCGCAGCGGCGAGGGGGTGCGTCGATTGCTGCTCAACTGCCGCCGCGAAAGCAAGCACCTGAGCCCGATCGAATCCGTCTGCCGGGACCACGTCGGTAACCTCGGGCTGGTTGCGGGTAAGGGTTCCGGTTTTGTCCACCGCCAGGTGGCGGATGCCGCCGAGTCGCTCGAACGCCGCGCCGGATTTGATGACCACGCCGAACTGGCTGGCCGCGCCGATCGCGGCCACGACCGTCAGCGGCACCGAGATTGCCAGCGCACACGGCGATGCTGCGACCAGGACCACCAACGCGCGGGTGATCCACGTCTCGGGGTCGCCCAGCAGCGAGCCAATCACGCCGACCAGCACCGCCAGGATCATCACCCCGGGCACTAGGGGTTGGGCAATCCGGTCGGCGATCCGGGCGCGGTCGCCCTTTTCCGCCTGCGCCTGCTCGACCAGGTCCACGAGTGTGGTCAGCGAGTTGTCCGTTCCAGCTGCGGTCGTCTCGACCTCCAGCACGCCGGCGGAGTTGATTGCTCCCGCGGGCACCTCGTCGCCGGGCGCAACCTCCTCCGGAATGGATTCTCCGGTGATCGCTGAGGTGTCAAGGCTGGAGCGCCCAGACCGAATGATGCCGTCCGTGGCGATCCGCTCTCCGGGGCGCACGAGCATCAGCTCGCCAGCCACGAGATCCTTCGCTGCGACCTCGACCGTCGTACCGTCGCGCAGCACCGTCGCGGTCTGCGGTACCAATTTCAACAGTGCCCGCAGTCCGCCCTGGGCCCGGTCCATCGCCTTGTCTTCCAGTGCCTCGGCGATCGAGTACAGGAACGCTAGCGCCGCCGCCTCTCCGACGTAACCGAGGATTACCGCGCCGACCGCGCTGATCGTCATCAGCAAACCAATGCCGAGCTTGCGCTTCGTGGCAAGGTTCCGGATAGCGCCGGGCGTGAACGTATACGCCCCTAGCAGCAGGCCGATCCAGAACAGAACTGTCGCGGGTGTCTCTAGTCCGGACCAGTCCAGCGCCAGACCTATGCAGAGGGCTACGCCGGAGAAGATCGGCAGTAGCAACTCGGGGTCCTTCCACCATGGCCGATCGAGATCTTCGATCTCCGTGGCTGGTTCGTGTTCGCATCCACATGCTGAACTCATGCGTCCGCTCCTTTTCCGTCGCAGCCGGGCACCGAGCACTCAGGGTCGATGCACGGGGCGTTTTCGTCGACAGCCAACGTCGCGTTCACTAGTGCGTTGAGCGCTGTCGCGAGGTGCGGATCGGCGATTTCGTAGCGTGTCTTGCGGCCCTCCGGCTCGGCGACGACGATGCCGCAGTCACGCAAGCAGGTCAGGTGGTTCGAGACGTTCGAGCGGGTCAGGTCCAGGTCGCGCGAAAGCACGGCCGGGTAGCTCGGGCCGTCGAGTAGGGTGATCAGGATTCTGGAGCGCGTCGGATCCGCCATGGCCCGGCCGAGCCGGTTCATGACGTCGAGGCGTGAAGCAATAGTCAGCATATACTGAACTATACAGCAATTACTGAACTATTCAACACGCACTGAACTGACATTGAAGCGAAGAGCTTGCGAACTGCAGGAATTAGTCGATGAGATAGCCGGTAACTGGGCCTTCGTGATTCGGCTGCCAACCCAACGCGGGGGCGACATGCGTGGCGAAGTTGTCCAAGATCTTCACGTTGACGTCGACGCCATCCCGGTGGGGATGGTGATGAGCAGGGTGTCGGCGGACATGACGGCGGCGTCGGCTTTGAGCTGCTCAATGAGTTTGTCCGGCTCGGCGGCATAGGTGCGGCCGAAGGTGGAGGCGCCGACGTCGGGAAGCATGCCCACCTGATCGGAGCCGGAGGCCTGCATGCCGAACAACTGCATGTCCGCGCCGTCGACGATGGGGAAGATAGAGCGGGACACCGACACGCGCGGCGTCCAATCGTGGCCCGCCTTCTTCCACGCGGCGCGATAGCGGCTGATCTGATCCGCCTGGATTTCGCCCAGAGTCTCGGCGGTGGTCTCGGAGACCAGGGTGGAGGACATCAGGTTGAGCCCGTCCTTGGCGGTTTGCTCGGCAGAAGCGTGGGTGCCGGAGCCGTAGAAAATATGCTTACGCAGCTCGGGCGCCATGGGGAAGACCGGCAGGGCGGAGCCGGGTTGGAATATGTTGGGGTACTGCCGGTCCAGCGGTGCGGCGGTGGCGAATCCGTTGCCGTCCACTGCAGCCATGAACGCCTCGAGGTGGGCTCGCGCCACGTCCGCGCCGTTGGGCGCTTTACCCCAGTAGCCGAAGGCCTCCCAGCCGCGGTCAGCCACCTCGGGGGCGCCGCGCGAGATGCCCAGGGCCACGCGGCCACCGGAAATTTGGTACAGCGACGCGGCCTCTTCGGCGAGGTAGAGCGGGTTTTCATAGCGCATGTCGATGACACCGGTGCCCACCTCGATGTGTTTGGTAGTGGCCGCGACAGCACCCAGCAGCGGCATCGGGGCGGAGGCCTGCGGCGCGAAGTGGTGGACACGAAAGGACGCGTTGTTCACGCCGATTTCGTCCGCAGCCTGGGTGATCTCCAGATGAGTCTTGGCGATCTTTTCTGCAGATGGCCCGCGCTAGCTGCCGAAGGCGTAATGCCCGAAGCTTAAGAAGCCGAACGCTTTCATTGGATAACACTCCTTTTGATGGTGTTAACGAGAGGGGGTAACTTTGCAACGAGATGCCGTGGAGTTCAAGCTCGACGTCTAGGGCCGTGGCAAGTCGGTAGTACGTTTTTCGATTCGACGCTTTGGGGCACACTACCGGGGTTGCCGGTGCTCTTCTTAGATTGCGCGGTTCAGATTTCCTAACCTAAAGCTCGTTTGAGCGTGCTATCCGCTGGTGTGCCTCCGATGCTGCTGCTCATAAGGTGGTGGGCGCTCCATGAATACAAGGCGTAAGTCGCGCCTTAGGTCAGGCCGAGGAGGATGCCGTGGCTCACTGGGTCGTAGTCCGAGTTTCCGCACCCACTGGCCTCTGGTGTACGCGCTAGCCCCGCTCGGGGTAGCGCACGAGGAGATCGTTGCCGATGACTGCGCCGTCGTTGAGCGTTGCCTCGCTCACCTTCGCCCCGGCTGCACCCAGACCCATAATGTGGCCAACCTCGTCACCGTGGGCGATGAGGTGGTCGGCGATGATACGCCGGTGGCAGCGCCACCACACCGCCTCGGCGCACATGATTGCGGTGGGGGTTTCCGCGGCGTTCGCCCGTAGCTGCGAGATTGCGTCGGAGAACTCCTCGCCCAGCGCATGGTCGGCGTAATTGTGGAAGCTGCGGTTACGCCAGTTGCCGTTAACCTCAAACGGCACCGAGTGGGACACGTTGCGCCGCCCGGTGAGGCCCTCGCTTCTGCTGTAAGTGATGCCACATGTAGGAAGGTGTTCGGCAAGGTAGTCGCCGTTGAACCACGGGTACTTCCTGGATCCGGGCAGCTTGCGCACATCCACGATGGATGCCACACCGGCAGCTTTGATCATTTCAGCGAAGTCCTCGAACTCGAGGTTGGAGTGGCCCACGGTGAAAATGCGCATGTCGCCAATGCTACGCGCCAAGCGGTTACCCCCACATCGGCTTCACGAATGAGAAGGTGACTTTGCAACGACACGTCGTGGAGTTTAAGTGCAACGTGTAAAGGTTTTTCAAGCATCGCGCGATGGGGACGTGGACCCACGATTGCAGGGTCGACTGCGACGGAGTGACCATTGTCTGGCTCAGCCAAGCTATTGACTCTGCGATGCTGCGGATGTGCCATCAGACTCTTCGTGCTGAATGCGTGAGGCATGCAGTCGGGCGTGGGCGATGGCGTCAGGGGTGTTGTCGAAGACGTGATTCTCGTGTGCAAGCTGGTCGAATACGCCGAGTTCGCGCAACACCGGAATATGTTCGGGCTTCGTGGCTGCGAGCAGGACTCTGGTACCGCGGCGTTCGAGGCGCCCGATTGTGTCGGCGAGCATCTGGGCGCCGGTGGCATCGATCGTCGTGACGTAGCGCATGCGGAGTACGACAACCTTGACCGACGAGGCATCAGCGAGCTCGAGGAGGAAATCGTGCGCTGCGCCAAAGAAGAGAGGGCCTTCCATACGGAAGGCGGCGATGTGCTCGTCGAGGAGCTCGCGTTCCTTGTCGCGGTGGTCCCCCTCGTCTAGTGGGGCGGCTTCCAACACCGCAGTGCGGGCGGTCTCGCGCAGTGCGAAGAAGCCCGCCATTACAAGGCCGATGAGTACGGCGACGACAAGGTCGAACACGACGGTGGCGGCAGCTGTGATGAGCAGGGTCGCCCCGTCGCCCTTGGTGGCGCGTATCACCGAGCGGAGGTTCCGCGGGTGGATCATCTGAATCGCAGTGGCGATGAGCACGCCGGCGAGCGCGGCGAGAGGAATCTCGCCCACCCACCGGGCCGCGACGAGCACGGCCACGAGCAGGAGCAGCGAATGGAACACCGCTGCCAGGCGTGTGCCTGCGCCTGCACGCACGTTGACGGCAGTTCGGGCAATCGCGGCGGTTGCGGGAATCCCGCCGAACAGGGGCGCGACGACGTTGGCCACGCCCTGCCCGAAGAGTTCGCGGTCGGGATCGTGCCGGTCGCCGACAGTCATTGCGTCGGCAACCGTCGCAGACAGCAACGATTCCAGCGCACCGAGAGCTGCGACGGCGACCGCTGCAAACAGCAATGAATCCAGGTGCTCCCACGGAATCTCTGGCCAGCGCGGAGCAGGCAATGTCGACGGGATGTAGCCGATTGTCTTCAGGCCGCTGTCTGCCAGCATGTTGATGGCTGTCGCTGCAGCTACCAACACTAGCGCCGCGGGGAAGCCACTACGGACGCGCGCAGCAAGCACGATTCCAGCCGCTACTGCAAGGGTCATCACGGGCGCCTGCCATGCCGGAGCATCTAACCAAGCATTGATTGAGCCCCACGCCAACCCGAGGACTTTCTCGCCCTCCACGTCAACACCAAGTGCTGCAGGCAGCTGTTGTAAGCCGATGATTAACGCAATACCGGCGGTGAAACCTTCGACGACAGGTAGTGGCATGTACTTCATCGCGCGGCCAGCGCCGGTGAACGCCAGTACGAGCAGCATGAGCCCTGCCAGCACGCCGACGACGAGAACCCCATCGGCACCATGGTTGGCCACGATGGGGATTAACACGACGGTCATTGCGCCGGTCGGGCCGCTTACTTGGACGTTACTACCGCCGAAGATCGCGGCCAGGATACCCGCAACGATGGCCGTCGTAATTCCGGCCGCCGCGCCGACACCGGACGCAACGCCGAAGCCGAGCGCGAGAGGGAGTGCGACGAGGGCCACCATGAGGCCTGCCGAGAGGTCGCGCCCAATCGTCGCGCGGGACCAGTCCGAGCGGCGCGGTGCGAAACGCAGGGCACGAGATTGGAAGCCCACCGTAGAGGCGGCGGAGGAGGGGCGGGTCATGCTACTTTCTTGCTCCTTCAGGGCTCAATGACACTCAAAGGATACACAAGGTGTCATCCTCCGACGGCCGCATTCCCGGTTCTGGCCGAGGCCTCATGTCGACGGAATAAAACTTCCTGACCTGGCGGGAGTTCGCTGGAGCGTTGTCGCGGTGCTTGGAGTGACGCGTGTGAGCCGGTGTCCGAAGAGCAGACAGCCCGGGAGAATCGGTACCAGTGCCATACAGTGCGCGACACCACTGCTCATAGGACGGGCCCGACGGCGGGCTGGGGGGGCGAGGGCCGGCTACCGGATCCGGGCTTTCGCGGCGACGAGCAGCAGGGCGGCGTGGTCGACTTCGCCGTTTTTGATCTCGCGATTGAGCTTGTGTAGCACCACGGGGCAGCGCAGGCAGCGGATGCCGGATTTGCAGCACTTCTTCTTCGGCGTCATTGCGGCCAGTTTGAAGGGGTCCTTGCCGGCGAGCTTTTTCGCGGCCTTGGCCTCGGCCTTCGAGTATTCGGGCAGGCGTAGCGAGGTCGTTGCCGCAGCCTTTTTCTTGGTTTTGGCGGCGTGCGTCTTCTTGCCCTTGTCGCCTTTCTTGCCCTTGGCCATGCGCGTTCCCTTCGTCGCGGATTTTCCCGAATTAGGTTAGCGTCACCTCATGCGATGTGGGTAGGCGTGGGTGTATGGCGGGTGTATTCGGCGTGGTGTACGACGACCGACCAGGTTGTAGAGATTCTGCGATACGTGCTTAAGGCGTAAGGCCTGCAGAATTAAGAGCCAAGACAAAGGGCGACTTCGGAAGACAATTCCGAAGTCGCCCTTTGCTTAGTCAACACTGCGCGGACCAAACCGGACAGCAACAAGCCTGCTAGGAGATTGCGAAGCCAGATGCTGGTCCTGGCTTTTCGACGGGCTCGCCAGCCTCGTCGACCATCCAGTCAATTTCCAGCTCCAGCTCGCGCTCGATGCCAGCACGCTTTCGGGAATCGACGACTTCCATCGTGGTATTAAACGATGTCGGCATGGTCATCGTCACCGTGGACTCACCAGTGCCGAGAGTCATTTCCCCGGCGCGGATGCGAGCTGCCAGCGTCTCCAGCAAATCCGCGAGCTCATCGCGGCTGAAGCTTGCCTTGCTCTTCACCAGCTTTTGATTCTTCGGGGGGTGTAATTTTTTTAGGTTTCGGTGCCATGTCCTCACTTACCTTTCCAGCCGTGTAGGTATTTGTGCAGTGTGGAGAATCGGCCGTCACTCCACACTGTCTTTGAAGATGGTCTAGAAAGCTTTCAGGAAGCCTGTCTATCCCCATTATCCCAATAAAAAGTGGTTTTTACCGGGCTAAATAACAAGAGGCTAGAAATTTCTATAGGTAGGTTATAAATTGTGGAAAATCCCTACGCTATGCTCTGGGGTGCAAGGTCCTAAGTGTCTTAGGTTAGGAGCTCTAGTAACGGCGCCCTTGGGTAGCGCCTCAAACGTGTCGACCGACAGCAATAGGGGAGGAGTAAACGTCACATGGTGTCACCCGACAACATCCTGATGTACCTTCTGCCTGAGCAAGAGGCGCAGGTTAAAGAGATATTTGTGCAACTGGCAGAGCGTGGATTCCCGCAGCAGAATCAAAAGCCCCACATCACTGTCACCTTCGCACCGACCATGAGCCCGGAGGTAATCCAACGAGCAGCCGAAATTCTCCCACCGCTGATGCCTGCGGAATTCCGCAGGGTAGGAACGGTAGTTTTCGGCACAAAGAGTAAACAGACTGTCGCATGGTTATTAGAAACAAGCGATGAGCTGGAAGAAGCCGCTCGTGAGATCAGTCGTCTTAACCCTGAAGGTCGCGGCTCCCGCTGGATTCCGCACCTGACTATGGGGCTGCGAATCCCGCGGGATATGGTTCTCGGTTACGTCCAGGCTCTTGATGAACTAACAAGCCCGCACTTCAAAACTCTTAGTGCACCACGCGCTGCGTTCTGGAGTCCCAAAGTGCAGGAATTAACGGAGTTTTAGCGCGCCGCACGCCGCAACTTTTCAAAAGCAGCGCAGCCAAGCGGCCACTAAGCGGCGTCCATAATCTTCTTTGCCTGGGCATCGAAGACCTCCAAGGCGCGCTTCTTTGCCGCTTCCTTGGACTCTGGGGTCGCCTGTGCAAGTTCCATTGGTTGTGTCGCATTTTCCGCGCCGGTTGATGGAACGTCTGGAATCGGGGCAGCGGACACCATCACCATCACGCCATTGACAACGCCGACAATGTCGTAGCTGGTGGCATCAGTATTAGTGCCACCGGAGCTAATGTCCACAACTGTCGCGTGTGCAGTGAGCTCATCTGGCTTGACGGAAAGATCCGGCTCCCACTTTTCCCGGTGCATTTTCATGGTGGTTGTCATATCCATGTCATTGAGCATCTCCTGCGCCTCAGGAGGAAGTTCCTGGCCTTCCATGGATTCGTTTACGAGGTCGGAAGCATCCATCGAAGCGGTCACCTCAGAGCACTTGTTAAGAACATCTGTGTACTCCTGGTAGGTCTGAGGGTTCTTCAATACTGAGACAGCGATGGTGACCTTTTCTGCGTCCAAGTTAGCGAAAGAACTGACAGCTCGCTCCAATTCTTCCGTTGGCTTGATGAAAGTGGCACATTCGGCCGGCTCTATATCTAAAGAATCCTCCGAAAACATCTCCATTGCGTCCTTGTACCCATTAATCCTGTTGTTGGAGAAGTCCACACCTTGAACTTCATTAGTGAGCAGGAGCTGATCTTCGGCTGCAGCTGGAGCTGACCCGTCTGCCTTTGTCATCTTGCTGGTCGACTCTTTGCCTGCCTCGCCACCGGCATTGTTGCTTTCTTCTCCCGAGCCGCATGCGGTGAGCAGGGCGGCGCTTGTACAACCTGCGACGACGGTTGTCGCAATTTTCTTCCACATTCCAGAGCTGCGCTGCTTCATGATTCCTCATTCCATCGAGCTGAATTTCAACAACCTATGCAACCTGATCAGATGTCCTGAGCCGGAGCCAATCTTTTGTGAAAGAAAGAATACAAGAGCTCGCCTCAGCACGCTTCCCAATATCAAGAATTTCAGTCGCGTCTGCTTCACGACGCTCCGTCGGACCTCACCGCAGACTGTGCAACCTTTGCCACGGGGTACGTGGATACCAACGCAATAATCGCACCGAAGATGAAAACGGGCACGAAACCGAATTTCGGTGCCGCGAAAGAAATAACAAAAGGAGCGAAGAAACCAACATAGGTCAGCGAATAGTAGATAGCAGTGGCAGCACCCAGCTCAGCAGGCGGTGCGATAATTTGCACTTCGCGGAGGCCGGAGACCATCATTACGCCGTACGCAGCACCGAGGGCCAGAGCAGCGGGGAAAACGCTCCACACATTCTGGGTGAGTACGACGATGAGGCTGAGCAGCATTCCGACCGTCGTTAAGCCAAGACCGAAAATAGCTGGTGGGATAAAGCTGCTGGAACTGATGCGAGTGACCAGTGGTTGCACCAAAACGCCGGTGCCCATCGTGATACAGGCGATGAGCCCGGCGAAGGCGATGGGGTAGCGGGATTCGGCGATTGTTGGCAGGACGACGAAGGATGTGCACGCAGCACCGAAGACCCACGGTGCCCAAGCGGCGACTGCCCACAGGAACCTCGGGCTTAGAGTGGCAGAGGAGAAGAACCGTTGCGGAGAGTCGCTGTGCCCTGCCGCCGGTAATCCGCCGGAGGCGTTCCATGTTAGTGGTGCGATAAAAAGCAGCAGTGCGAGATGAACGAGGTAGGGGATGACATCAGGGCGCGGGGTGAATTCTGCGACCAACCCGGAAGCCAGGGGGCCGAGGGAGAATCCGGCGGAGAGTGCAACGGTTGCGCGCCGGGCAGAAATTTGAGGTGCGACGGGCGCAATTTCTTTGATCCACGAGGCACCGGCGGCCATTACCATGCCCATCGAAATGCCGATGATAAGACGTCCTACCAGAAGTGATGGGAAGTGGAACCAGATGCCGGTGAGTAGGACGGCTGAGCCAACGGCAGAGGTTATGAGTGCAGGCCGGATGATGGCGCGACGGCCGAGCCGGTCGGAAAGTGGGCCGCAGATGAGTAGTGCGGGGATGAGCCCTGCGACGTAGATGGCGAAGAGAAAGGTGACCTGGGACTGGTTGAGAGCATCGGTTATTCGATACGCGGGCAAGAGTGGTGCGAAGAGGTTGGCTCCAAACGCAACCGCGAACATGCCCAGGGCTACCCGAATCCAGTCTCGTATCACGGTTGCCTCCTGAGGGCTCTCATCTGTGGGGATAGAACAGTGTGGTAACAACAATAGGCCAGCTAACAAACGCTAGCTGGCCTATTGAGTCACTCGGGTCGTCTACCCAAGTTAGTCGCCCTAGTTATTGGCGGCGCCGAAGAACGCGGTAATCGGCGAGAAGAATCCCTTGGACTTCTTTGACTTCTTAGCTGCCTTTGTCCTGCCAAGAATGCGCTCAGAGATGCGGTCGGTGAGGACACCTACCAGCTTGCCGCTGCGGACGACGGGCAGCTCGCTGAGGGGCCCGTCAATAAGCTGGCGAGCCCTGATTGCAGCTGGATCCTCGGGCTTGACAAAGACCTTCACCGGGGCGCCGACGGTGTTCATGTAGGCATCGCGGTCGGCGTACTCACGGAGTTCCTTCAGCGTAATATCGCTGGTCAGGTAGCCTTCATCGTCGACGAGGAAGACACAGGTATCGTCATCGAGACCAGCAAATTCGGCTGCGTAGGTGCTCAGTGCCTCACCGACCGTGATGTCCTCCGGCAGCGCAACGTAAGAATCCGTCATGTGCATGCTTACGGTGTCAGGCAGGAGGCTGTACGGGCTGATTGAAGACTTCGGCTTGAAGAAGTTGGCGATGGTGTTCTGTGTCTGTGTCATTGTGGATCCTTTTCCAGGTATCCCAGCTCCTTTGCTAGGAGGGAATTACTGTTGATTGAAAAATTATGGCTCCCCGCCTAAAAGTGTTGGCAATGTAATGCCGTAACTAAAGGTGGCCACTTGAGATGGAACCTTGCTTCGAGAGGCTTTCGAAACTCTCGATGAAGTGCAGGGCAGCGGCCTATGTGGATATAGGAGCCTTACCTAACGAGGTTGTTCGCTACGCAAAGGTTAACACAAGGTTACGTACACAGTAAAGAGGAATGAACGAAAAGCTTCCTAAAGGTGGCGGAAGCTATAAGCTCATGAACTCTCGAATTGCTGGCCATTCGGCATCAGCTTGCGCCCGGCCGAGCTCGTAGTTGTGCAGCAGCTTCGACCGCCTCCGCTCCGCCTTTGTGATGCTCATGTTATTGGCGTAGAAAACATATGCTTGGCCTTTTCGTTCAAGCTCAGCGGCCCAATCGAGAGAAGCGTTGTAGCGCTCGTGTCTAGTGATAAGCAGCTCAGCCACCACCGGGTTACTGCGGAAAATCTGGCGCAGTAGCTGTGGGCGCTTAGGGGCGGTGCGACGGAATCCTTTCGGGCGAGTCAGGACGATGAGGAACTTCTTGAAACCATCTGCTTCGGCGGCATTAATGGGAATGCCACCTGATGATCCCAGTGCACCGTCGACGAACGGAACGCCATCAATATAGGGCATACGCATGACACCCGGAATCGTCGAACTGGCGCGAGTGTACTTCATCAGCGTAGGTAGATCTGGGATATCGTCCGGCCCCCAGTTGATGGTCTCGCCCGTATCCGCTCGGACAGCAGAAATCCGGTAGGGAGTTGGATTGTTCTTAAAAGTCTCGTAATCCAGGGGCATGGCGCCGTCGGGAAGTCCCGCGTCTTCATAGATGTACTCGGCATCGAAATAGCCGCGTCCGCGCAACATTGGGCGCCAGCCACTGCTGTCCGGCTGCGCGATGAAGTCAGTGAAGCTATTTATAGAGCGCTGGATATCCCGGGAAAGGTAATTGACCACGTGAGAGGCGCCGGCGCTTACGCCACCGACCCAGCCGACATCGATGCTCTCGCGAAGTAGCCGCTCGACGAAAGGTGCCGTGTAACTATTGCGAGTCCCTCCGCCCTCGAAGACTAATGCCACATCGCTGACCTGCATTTACATCCCTCCGGTTGTTCTCGCGCTGCTGCCTTTCGGGCGTTACGATCGTTCAAGACTACCCGAACGTCACCATATTGGATTTCGGTTAGCGCAGTTTACGGCGCATCCTGGAGGATGACTGGCAGCAGCCCCTCGCCCATATCTGGGTTCGGCAGTACGCCCTCCGGGTCGTAGAACAAGATCTCCTTGCCCTCGTGGCTCAGACGTCGCATCGCTTCCAGAATCAACGTGCGTCCCACCGGGTTGACAATGCCAACGCGGCTGACGTCGAAGACAACTTCGCTTTCCGACGGTGTGGAAGTCGCCAACCTGTTGAGAACAATCTCGGCCGCAGTGAAGTTGACGGGGCCCTGAATCTCGATGATCGAGCAGCCATTGCTGACGCGTGTACCGCGCAGCGCACGCGAACCAATCGCATCGGCATCCATGAGATGAAGACCCAAATCTTCGGAGAGCTTCCGGAAGATGGCAATGCTGCGGACGCTATTGCCGTGGTCGTTCAATCGCGGCGAAAAGGCTGCGAGCCCCGCCTGTCCAGGCAGCGCTCCCAGCAAGCCGCCGGCGACACCGCTCTTGGCGGGAATCCCGACGTCGGTAAACCACTCACCGGCCTCGTCGTACATGCCGGCAATAGCCATCACGGACAAGACTCTGCGAACAACCGAGCGGCCGAGCACAGTCTGATTGGTAACCGGGTTAACGCCACCGTTGGCCAACACTGCGGTCATCATGGCGACATCGCGAGTGTTGACCAGCACGGAGCACTGTGCGGTGTAGCCGCGGACAGCATCGTGGGGCGTGGTTTCGATGAAACCGTAAGCTGCCAGCATATGTGCGATGGACATGTTTCGATGGGCAGTGTCCATTTCGCATTCATAGGCATCGTAGTCAACGCGAAGCTTACGGCCAGCCAAAGTCGAGAGAAGCTCCACCATGTGCTTCGTGCGAGTCTTCCAGTTGGCACCTGGCTGGCATACGAACTGGTTGATGGCCAGTGCGCCGACATTAATCATCGGATTTTTTGGTCGGTGCGTGCCCTGCTCCAGCGACAGCTCGTTGAAAGCCTCACCGGAAGGTTCGGTGCCCACAATGCTGTCGATTTTGTCTGTGCCGTGCTCGGTGATGGCTGCGGCATAAGCGAAGGGCTTGGACATCGACTGAATGGTGAATTCAGTATCGGTGTCGCCAGCGGTATAGGTGCGCCCTGACACGGTGGTCATAGCAAGCGCGAGGCGGTCGGGATTAGCTTGGGCAAGGGTGGGAATATAGTCCGCTACCTCGCCAGACTCATCGGGGCGGACGGATTCGACGATTTCGGACAAGTAATCTTTGATCGGCGTTTTCATCAGATTCTGCTAAGCATCTTTCCTGGGCTGAAAAATCCCGGTTGAGTCAATGGAGTCCCGTTCGAACCTACACCAGGCGAGGTCAGCCACTGATGCTCACCTCTGTGCACTCTCACCGTGCGCGCCGGAAAAATCGGCATATCCTGGGGTGTGTGAAATTCCTCAACAATCAGTCCGCGCCCTACGAGTTGACCTACAGCGATGTCTTCATGGTGCCGTCAAAGTCATCCGTCGGCTCTCGCATGGGTGTCGATTTAGCCACCGATGATGGCACCGGCACAACCATTCCGATTGTCGTCTCCAATATGACGGCCATCTCCGGTCGCCGGATGGCCGAAACCACCGCTCGCCGAGGCGGAATTGCCATCCTGCCGCAGGACGTCCCAGCTGACATTGCTGCTGAGACCATCCGCAAGGTCAAGTCCGCTGGGCTGGTTTTCGACACTCCAATCGTCGTCAAGCCTCACCACACCGCGGGGTATGCGCGCCATC
Organism: Corynebacterium sp. HMSC064E07; assembly: GCF_001815745.1. NCBI lineage: Bacteria > Bacillati > Actinomycetota > Actinomycetes > Mycobacteriales > Corynebacteriaceae > Corynebacterium > Corynebacterium sp. HMSC064E07. Next base: position 34,824 of record NZ_KV821810.1, read on the forward strand.
TTCTGCCGAAGCGCGCGCACGGTGCGGCAGTGGTGGTGGAAGACAACAAACCGGTTGGTCTGATTACCGGCCGTGATCTGGCGGGCGTTGACAACTTTGCGCAGGTGGGGACGCTCATGTCCACTTCGCTATTTACGCTTCCGGCCGATATTGAGCCCCGTGACGCTTTCGACCAGCTCACCGCATCCGGGCGCAAACTCGCTCCGGTGGTGGATGCCGATGGCGCGCTGGTGGGTATCCTCACGCGTAAAGGCGCGCTGCGGGCGACGCTTTACAAGCCGGCTGTCGACGCGGAGGGCAAGCTGCGCGTCGGTGCGGCGCTTGGCATCAACGGTGATGTTGAAGGGCGCGCGAAGACACTGCTCGACGCAGGTGCCGACGTGCTCGTTGTCGATACCGCCCACGGTCATCAGGAATCGATGCTCCGTGCTTTACGACGAGTCCGCGCGCTCAACCCACCTGTGCCAATTGCCGCTGGCAATGTCGTGACCGCCAATGGTGTTCGCGACCTAGCGGAGGCGGGAGCCGACATTATTAAGGTCGGCGTCGGTCCGGGTGCGATGTGCACAACCCGAATGCAGACCGGAGTTGGGCGTCCACAGTTTTCTGCCGTGCTCGAATGCGCTGCAGCTGCCCGTGAATGCGGCGTGCATGTCTGGGCTGATGGTGGAGTGAAGGACCCTCGCGATGTTGCGCTTGCGTTGGCTGCGGGTGCGTCCAACGTGATGATTGGTTCGTGGTTTGCCGGTACCTTCGAGTCCCCAGGTGATGTCCAAAAGGACGTCGACGGGCGCATGTTCAAGGAGTCGTTTGGCATGGCTTCACACCGTGCGGTGGAGAGCCGAAATGCACAGGTAGAGGCCTTTGAGAAGGCCCGGCGCGAGATGTTCGAAGAGGGCATCTCGACTGCGAAAATCTACCTGGAGCCAGGCCGCGAAGGCGTGGAGGACCAGATCGATCGCATTATCTCGGGCGTACGTTCTTCGTTCACATACGCGGGTTCGGCCACCATCGAGCAGTTCGCTGAGCGGGCAGTGGTGGGAATTCAATCCGCTGCGGGCTTTGCGGAAGGAATGCCGAGGGCGACGCGGTAGCCGTCGTCAAGCCTCTCGGGGCTAAGCCGACTAGCGGTGCTGCGGGCCAATTGGTAGGTATGTAAAGACGTTGTTAGGACGTGTTTAGTACCACGTGCAAGATTGGGGAGGGGCTGGCGATTATGGGTCGGCAGGTAAGAGAAAACAGTGCTGTAACGGAGTCTGGATTGGTAGCAGGAAACGGTGCTAGAGCAGGAAGCGGGAACGCATTTTTCGCCCGCGCCCGCGTTACTGATTCCGATTTGTGCCCGTGTGGTGGGGGACTCTACGGGCAGTGCTGTGGCCCGCTGCACCGCGGTGAGCGGGAGGCAGTGACCGCAGCTGAGCTGATGGCCGCGAGGTACAGCGCTTACGCTGCCCACGAGGCGGACTACATCTGGCGGACGTGGCATCCGCGCTACCGCCCGGAAGTTATCAATGTCGATGACAGTGTGGAATGGGAAGGACTCACCATCATCAACGCTGTCGATGGTGGCGAGGATGACCGCGAAGGCATCGTGGAATTTGAAGCGGCCTTTCATGACCATGACGGTGTCGGCACGATGCACGAGCGTTCTCGTTTTGTTCGTCGTGCGCGACGTTGGGTCTACGTCGACGGCGAGGTCACGTACTCCTAAGCGTCAGACTTGTTAGGCAGAGGCCTCCGCTGCATTTTCCTCGTCAGACTTGTTGTGCTTGCCGTGGCCGAATGGCAGCACGGCGACAATCGCCACAATGATTGCTCCCCAGATGGCGCCGAAAATCAGTGAGCCGGTGGTGTTGGCCAACCAGCCGAGGAAGCCACCGGTAAACAGCTGCTCAAGGTTGTGGACCAGCTGGTAGGGGAGGTGCCAGCCCAGCTCGTCGAGGCCGACCACCATGATGTGGCCACCGACCCACAGCATGGCAAACGTGCCGATAATACCGATTGTGTTCAAAACGATTGGCATGGCTTTGACCAGCGCCGCACCAAACTTGCTGATACCGGCTGACTTCTTGGACTGCAGGTGCAGGCCAATATCATCAATCTTGACCAAGAAGCCCACCACGCCGTAGACCGCAAGCGTGATGATGAGTGCGACCACAATAAGAATCAGCGCGCGGTTGAGCAGTGGCTGATCAGCGACCTCATTGAGAGAAATCACCATGATTTCCGCAGAGAGAATCAAGTCTGTGAAAATTGCAGACTTCACCAGGGAATCTTCATTCTGTGGTGTGCGGTTGGTCGCCGCCTCCATCCGCTCCTGCTCAGTCTGATCGGGAGAGATTCGGTGCTTAATCTTCTCCCAGACCTTTTCCATGCCCTCAAAGCACAGGTAGGAGCCGCCGAGCATCAAAATCGGCGTCAGCGCCCAGGGCAGAAACTGACTTAGCAGCAATGCAATCGGCAGAATAATGACAATTTTATTGACCAAGGAGCCCTTGGCGATACGCCAAATAATCGGCAGCTCGCGTTTCGGCGAGACACCCTCGACGAATTTAGGCGTTACCGCAGCGTCGTCAACCACAACACCGGCGGCTTTAGCGCTAGCTTTGCCGGCCGCAGCCGCAATATCGTCTGTTGTTGCCGCTGCAGCACGTGCAATCGTGGCAACGTCGTCAAGCAGCGCGACAAGTCCGCCTGCCATAAAAACCTCCCGTATTGGAGGACGCGACCAGGAGCCGTCGTCGTATCAAAGAATTACCGGAGCAATTTTAACCGCTTTCCCGGATTGACTCTGTGTTGTCGCTAGGGCGTCGATATCCTGTCGATAGTTCACGTGCTCCTCTGAACGTGGGCACGTGGCAAGATATAGGCCATGAACGCTTCCTTCTCCGAAATCTACCGACAGGTCAATGCGGACAACTCGGACAACGCTGGCACCGGGGCAGACACCAGCAACGACGCCCACTCCGAGGAACAACAGCGCCCGGCGCGCCCCCGCATGGCACTGGTAGTCGTCGACGCTCAGAATGATTTTTCCGCGGGTGGCGCACTTGCCGTCGACGGTGCTGAGGCAGCGTACACCGCTACATATCTGCATGTTGCGGGCACAGCGAATAAGTACTCGGTTCTTGCGACCACCCGTGACAATCACATCGACCCAGGCACGCACTTCTCTGAAACCCCGGATTTCGTCGATACCTGGCCGAAACACTGTGTTGCAGGTACCCCGGGCGCAGAGATTCACCCCGGCATGCAGCGCGCCATCGCGTTTTTTGAGCAGCTCAACCCCGCTGCTGTGCGTATCGATGTCACAAAAGGGGAGTACGCCGCCGCCTACTCCGGTTTCGAGGGAACAACGGAGGCTGGCGTTTCGCTTGCCGACGCTCTCCGCGCCTCTGACATCGAAGAAATCGATGTGGTGGGAGTTGCGACTGACCACTGCGTCCGCGCCACAGTGCTCGATGGCCTCAAGGAGGGCTTTTCCGTTCGTGTTCTGAGCAATCAGGTCGCGGCGGTGGACCCGGAGCGCGGCAAGGCTGCACTAGCGGAATTGGCCGCGGCGGGCGCGACAGTGGTGTAGTGCTGCGACACTGACCGTCAAACAATCCGCCTAGCCGCTTAGCTAGGCGCCTCGGCAGCCGCCTAGTTAAAAGTCACCATATCCAGGTCGACCTCGCGGAGGTGGCGGTGGTTGGACGCTGTTTCCACATAACGCCCTGCATGGGCGATGAAGCCCTCTGCTTCCTCGGCGGAGAGTTCACGACGCACCTTGGCGGGAACGCCTGCAGCCAGCGACCTGGGGTCGATAATCTGATCTTCCAACACCACGGCACCTGCAGCAATGAGGCTGCCAGCGCCGATACGGGAACGCGAAAGCAGGGTGGACTTCATGCCGATGAGGCAACCATTTTCAACCGTGGTGCCGTGGACCAAGGCCATGTGTCCGACGGTGACATCATCGCCGAGAATTGTGGGCACACCTCGGTCGACATGGACTGTGGAGTTGTCCTGAATATTGGTGCGCTGGCCGATGCGGATCGGTGCGACGTCTCCTCGGAGAACAGAACCGTAGAACACGGAGCTATCCGCACCGATTTCGACATCACCGATAATGACCGCGCCGGGCGCAATCCAGGCGCTGGAATGAATGCGTGGGGTCTTATCTTGGTAGGTGAGAATGAGCGGAGTGTTCATCATACAAACCAATATAACTGTCACCTGAGGTCAGCGTAAGAAAAATTCTCAGCGAAACTCTATTCGTCGAAGGGTGCAATTCTGCTTGGACGCGCCTACAGTGGGCGACATGATTTTTATCGTTGTGAATTACCAAGTTAAGTCGGAATTTGCCGACGAATGGATGGACCACGTCGCTGAGTTCACCGCTGCCACCCGCGCAGAGGCTGGCAACAAGTGGTTTGAATGGTCCCGCAGCGTAGAAGACCCCAACCAGTACATCCTCGTCGAGGCATTCGATGATGACGCTGGTGAAGCCCACGTCAATTCCGAGCACTTCGCCAAGGGCCTGGAGGCGATGAAGCCGCTGCTCGCTGAGACCCCGAAGATTGTCTCGCAGGTACTGCCAGATAAGCAGGACTGGGATCGCATGGGCGAGCTGCAGGTCGACTAATGTCCTCAGACACCATTCGCGATAGCGCAGCCGCTTCCAGCAGGGAGACCTATTCTCTGATTGGGCGTGGCCTGCGTATTGGCTCCGCTGTGCTGGCCTCTGCTCTCGTCGTTGGTCTCAGTGCTTGTGGGGATAGCGATGAGGCAGCCCTGGAGGGTAGCCAAAATCAGTCAAGCCAGGAGCAGAGTGCTGTTGCCTCCACTGCTGCCATTCGGGATAACTTGGCTCAGCTGGCGGCAGATACTGCGGCGCTGAAGAAAGCATCGCAGACACTAATTGCAAAGGAATCGGTCTCGGAAGAGACTCGAAAGATTGCGCAGCAGGCGGAGCCAATCTTTGCTGAAGAGGAAGCGCAGCTAGTCAAGACTCTCGGCGTCGATGTTGATCCGTCGGAGACCAAGCTCGACACCGCCACCATGACTCGCCTCGAGAACGAGGAGGGGCCACACGCAGATATGGCTTATCTGACGTTGATGGAAGGCAGCCTGGATAAGATGCTCGGACAGTGGGAAGAGCTGGAAAAGCATGGCGGAAACGACCTGAAAGAGTTGGCACGCTCTTCTCAGCAGCAGCTGGAAGATATTCAGCAGGCGCTGGAAAAACGTATGCAGTACTAGCCGCTGCCCAAAGCTCGTGGGGGGAAATTCAAGTAAAAAGTCCTGCAAAGCGTGCCCGGGGAACCGGGGAAGTGAGTAGCGTGTAAATAAAGCCAGTGCGCTGTGATCGTCGTCAAGCGAATGCGCACTCGGATGAAGCACAATGCTGGCTAATAACCCAGAGTAGAAGGTAGGAAAACACGCCAATGGCAAATAGTATCTCGCGAGTAGGTATCGTCGGCGCCGGTCAGATGGGCTCCGGAATTATTGAGGTCTGTGCGAAGGCCGGTAGCGATGTCAAGGTCTGGGAGGCCAAGGAGGAGTTCCTTGAGTCCGGCCGCGCCCGTATTGAAAAGTCGCTGGATAAGGCCGTTTCCCGTGGCAAGCTAGAGCAGTCTGCACGTGATGAGATTCTGGGACGTATTAGCTTCACCACCAAGCTGGAAGGCTTCGCTGACCGTGAGCTGGTCATCGAGGCCATCGTGGAGAACCCGGAAGTAAAGGCCAGCGTATTCTCGCAGCTCGATGAGATTGTTGAGTCGGAAGATGCCATCCTGGCTTCCAACACCTCCTCGCTGCCGATTCAGTCCATTGCTGCAGCTACCAAGCGCCCGGAGCGCGTCATGGGTCTGCACTTCTTCAACCCGGTTCCGGTTCTGCCTCTGGTAGAGCATGTCGTTACTCTGACGACCGGTGATGTTCAGTCGGAGCGTGCGTACGAGTACGCTTCCGAGGCGCTGGGCAAGACCGTCATTCGCGCTAAGGATCGCTCGGGCTTCATTGTTAACGCCCTGCTGGTTCCGTACATCCTCGGCGCTATTCGCATGCTGCAGGACGGCATTGCTACTGCAGAAGACATCGATGCCGGAATGGTCAATGGCTGTGCGCACCCGATGGGTCCGCTGACTCTGGCCGACATGGTTGGTCTGGACACCATCAAGTTCATTGCCGATGCCATGTTCGATGAGTACAAGGAGCCGACTTACGCGGCACCTCCGCTGCTCAAGCGCATGGTTGAGGCGGGTCACTTCGGCCGCAAGTCCGGCCGTGGCTTCTACGACTACTCCAAGTAGTCCACGCTTTTAGCCCCGTTTGGGGCGAGTATTGAGTTCTTACCGGTTGACGGGCGTTTATCCCGCCAACCGGTTTCTTTTATGCATTTATCAGTGAAAACCCGGAGTCTGATGGGGAAAGCTCCCACGATCGGCGCTAGCATTTTGAAAACTTGTTTCTTTTCAACGCGCCGAAACCTCACAGTGCGCTTAACATAAGTGAAGATTTTGTCAGACCTTGGCTTATAGAGCACTTCACAACTGGTGCCTCCCACGCAGCAATCTGGAAAGGAATGCTTCAGTGTCTTCTTTGAAGCCGCACAAGCGCACTGCAACACGTACTCGCGTCGGCGCTGCTACCGCAGCAATGGCAGTTGTAATGGGGCTTACACCGGCAACGGCCGTGGCAGCTCCGGTCAACCCGTTGGCCGAGCTCGGCAACCGCCTGGACTCTGTTTCTGATCTTCCAGCTAATGTGGCAGCTCCAGAGGGAATCAAGCTCCCCGGCGGTGGCTTCGAGGTCCCGGATTCCATCTCGCTGCCGTCATCTTCCGGTGAAAACACCGACCCGAATGCGCCGAAGCCAACCTCGTATCGCCCGGACCAGATTGCACGCGCGTACCCGTCGGATGCCGCCACCGATAACTGGTTCTACTTCTACGTTGTGCATCCTTTCGTGGAGCTGGAGAAGAACCACCCAGAGGTTATGGACCAGAACCTCGAAACGGTCGTCCGCATTAACAACGCTGCCAAGAATGACCCGCAGGCACAGGAACTCGCTCTTGATGACGACTACCTGGACCCACTGGCCAATATTTCCACTGCTTTCGGTGCAAACCTGGGCCAGCACTTCCGTGATGCCTATGACGAGGATCGCCTGCCGAAGGTAAAGGCCCTGCTGTCCGGCAACCTTGCTCGCGGTGGCGGTCTGGTCAGCTCGACCTTCTTCGAGAAGTACGTCTACGGCTACGATCGCCCGTTTGTGGTGGCACCGGAGCGCATCGAGCGCTACTACCGCGAAGGTCAGGACGACCCGTACTCGACCACCCCGTCCTACCCGTCGGGCCACACCAACAAGGCTGCATGGACTTCAACCATGCTGGCCATGATGCTGCCGGAGGTTGCACCACAAATTCAGGCGCGTGCGTCCGAGGCTGGTCATTCTCGCCTTGTCATGGGCGTCCACTACCCGCTGGACGTTATGGGCGGCCGCATGATGGGCAACCAGGCCGCAGCTGATCGTTGGGCAGACCCAGAGTTCCGCCCACTCATCGAAGAAGCCATGGATGAGCTGCGTACGGAGCTCGAGTACCGCTGTGGCGACACCATCGCCAACTGCGTTGCCAAGGACACTCCGTACATGAGCACCGCAGCTGCCGTTCAGCAGTACACCGAACGCATGACCTACGACTTCAAGCAGGTTGGCCCGGCTAACGAGCCAGTTGTTGTTCCGAAGCGTTACGCAGGTTTGCTGGAGACCCGCTTCCCGCAGCTGACTGAGGAACAGCGCAGCTCCGTCCTCGCTCAGACCGCAATCCCATCCGGCTACCCGCTCGATCGCACTGACGGTGAGGGCCAGCACGTTCGCATGAACCTGGCTCGCGCTCTGGCCGCCAACGTTGTTGTCAACGCCGACGGCAGCGTCACTGTCACCAACTAAAACGTCAACTACAAGCGCAGGGCCGCGTCAAGACGGTCCAGGGCCTCACCGAGGATTTCCGGGGAGGTCGCAAAGTTAAGCCGCACATGTCCAGCCCCGCCTTCGCCGAATGCGAAGCCGGGGTTGAGTGCTATTTTGGCGTTTTCAACCAGCCACGCAGCTGGGTCATCGCTGTCAACACCAGGCACGTCACCCAAATCCAACCACGCCAAGAATGACGCTTGCGGTGGGGTAAAGCGAGCCTGCGGCGCAATAGTGGACAAACGTGTTTGCAGAGTCTCACGGTTGGTACGCAGGACATCGACAAAATTGTCCAACCAGGGCACACCATCGCGGTAGGCGGCGGTGGCCGCGGCGACACCAAGAATAGAAGCGCCTTCGCGCACAATGAAGGGCAGCTCCAGCCAGGTTTTGGCATCTTCGTCGTTAAAGATGATCTGCGCACACTTGAGGCCGGCGGTATTCCATCCCTTCGAGGTAGCAGTCACCGTGATAGTCACGGCCGCCGCAGTATCCGACACCGACGCGGTTGGAGTGTGAGTGCCATCTAGAACAACTGGGCCGTGAATCTCGTCTGAGATAACGCGCGCACCAAAGCGAGCGGCTAAATCGGTAATCTCACGCAGTTTTTCGGGGGAGTAGGTAAAGCCGAGAGGATTATTCGGGTTACACAAGATCAGGCAACCGGCACCGTCGGCGAAGGCGCGTTCGAGGGCGCCGAGATCCGGGCCGTCGGCAAGCGTGGGAATGCACACTGTCTCGCGTCCCAGCGCGGGACCTACCTGGAAAAACGGCATGTAGGCGGGAGTGGGGACGACAATTGCGGAATCGGGGCGGGTGAAGCGTTCAACCGCGAGTGTGACACCGCGGACGACGTCAGCGACGGCAAAGATATTGTCGGGGTTCGGGCGCCATCCGTAGCGTTGTGCAGAAAAGTCCGCGGTTGCGGTCGTAAGCGCGGTGATGTCCTGCGAGAGGTATCCGAATTGTTCGCGCTGACACGCCTCGTCGATTGCGGCACTGACGGCAGGGCAGGTTGTGGCATCGGATTCGGCGACCCACAGTGGCAGCACGTCCGGTGAATATGCGGTCCATTTGACTGTCCTGCGGGAGCGGAGTTCATCGAGGGAGGGGAAAGTGACAGCGTTATTTACACTCATAGTTTCCGTGTATACAGAAAAAGCGGGAAGTCCGAAGACTCCCCGTTTTATCCAGTAGCTACGGCCGCATCAGAAGCAGCCACAGCAATGACCAGCGCTAGGCCAGCCTCAGTGCCTCCTCAGCAGCTGGCAGGGCAGCTTCGCGATCAGCCTTGACCAGCCCCAGGCGTGTGCGGCGATCGAGAATATCGTCGACACTGAGAGCTCCCTCGTGCGTCACATGCCAGGCGAACTCGGCGCGGGTGACATCGAGACCCTCCGCTACCGGGGCGAGCGGTCGATCGAGCGGACAGGATTCGATGAGCTCGAAGGATTCGGCACCGTAGCGATTAAACAGCGGCATCGGGATACGGCCTGCAGCGGCAGCGGTGCGAGCGCGGTCGAGCTCCTCCGGCTCGGAGCCCAGCACAGGGATCGTGCGGGTGGAGCACGGGGCAAGCGAAACACCGAGCTTCTCTTCGACCTTGTCCACGGTTTGCTCAGCCATAAGACGGTACTCGGTGAGCTTGCCACCAGTAATGGAAATCAGGCCGTTCGGGGCCTCCAACAAGGCGTGTTCGCGAGAGAGGTCAGCGGTGTGTGCCTCGCCGGCGTCGATGAGTGGACGCAGGCCGGCGAAAGCGCCGATGACATCGTCGCGAGTGAGCGGAACCTCGAGTGCCTGGTTGATGACATCGAGCAGAAAAGCGATGTCATCCTCCGGTACTTCCGGAACATCCGGGATCGGGCCCGGTGCATCCTCATCTGTCAGGCCAATGTAGACGCGGTTGTGCTCTGCGGGCAGGACAAAACAGAAACGGTTGGTGTGACCGGGCACCGGTACCGTGAGAGAGCCGGTAGGGTTGCCTAGCTTCGCGGCGTCGAGAACCAGGTGTGTGCCGCGAGATGGGCGAATCTTGATGTTCGTCGCCAGTTCGGCTGCCCACACACCAGTGGCATTGACCACAGCGTGAGCCGGCAGCTCGAAGGAATCGCCAGTGAGCTCGTCGACTAGTGTGGCGCTCGTGCCAGAGGCAGTCTCGCAGCGCACCCGGGTCAGAATAGTTGCACCGTAGCTAGCGGCAGTTCGAGCGATAGCGGTGACCAAGCGTGCGTCGTCACGCAGCTGACCGTCGTAGTTGACGTAGCCGAATCTCACCTCGCGCTTACGGACGGTCGGCGAAAGCTGGCTGACTCGGCGGGAACCGACAGTGCGGGACAGCGGCAGGGTAGTGGCGGAGGTACCAGCGATAATGCGCAAAAAGTCACCGGCCAAAAAGCCTAACCGTGGCAAAATTCGGGTCAGCGGTGCAAACTTATCCATCACCGGTACGACCTGCGGCAGGTTATGCACCAGGTGCGGAGCGGTGACGTCGAGCAGCGCACCACGTTCAATAGCTGAGCGGCGAGCGATACCGACATTGCCGCTGGCAAGGTAGCGCAGGCCGCCGTGGGCGAGCTTCGACGACCAACGAGAGGTACCGAAAGCTAGATCCTTCGATTCGACGAGAACGGTATTCAAACCCCTCGATGCTGCATCTAAAGCGATGCCGACACCAGTGATTCCGGCGCCGATGACCAGCAGATCGGGGATGTTGCCCTTAGCGGTTTCTTCGCGCAGACGATTCAAGTCCGCTTGCCGACGAGCCTTGTTCAAAACCGCAGCTGAGCGATCGCGCTGAGGAGCGTGCGTGGCAGTCATAGTTTTTCTTCCTCGACTTTCCCGAAGACGGTAATAGTGATGAAACGATCTGGCGTACGTGATGAAGTTGTGGAGTGCGTAGTGAGCGTGAACTATTTCGGGGCGTAACCCATTGCAAGGCAATTAGAAATAGACTAAGTTGTTCATTATCAACGACCGGCACGGATATTGATTCAAGAAGTCTTTCTTAGTTGCGAATCATATCCCGGGGATCACAAGGAAGGAGGCACCTCGATGGCTATGCACCCAGCGTCCAACCGCTCTGAGTCCATGAACCGAGCTTTCGCCGCTATTGCACCATCGCTGCAGATGTGTTGCTGCTGTCTCCAGTCCGTGCCGCCCCAGACAGGTCGTAACTAAAAAGACGCGCTTAGGCATGTAAAACGCCACGCTGTTTGCGGTCGCACGGACGAAATCGCACCGATTGAGCCGACCCATCCCACCATCCGAGCATTCTCGCTTGGAATTCTAGGAAGAAGCGACAGCGACAATGATCGCAGCACTCGAATCTTTTACCCTTGACGATTACGTTTCACTGTTTATTTATGACGGCCCAACGTCGCCAGAAATCTACGCCAGTGAACTGGTCAGTCTAGCTCGCTAACCGAGGCTGGCGGCTAGACAGGCCGGGTTTGCCGTGTTCAGCAGCAAATAGCGGTTGGGCCGAAGCTGGCGGCGACAGGGTTAGATCATGTTGCCGTCGTAACGCTCTTCCAAGGAGCGCGGGCCGGTAGCTAACTTGCCCGGGTTGAGGATGCCAGCGGGGTCGAGTTCGTCCTTGATTGCGCGCATGACCTTGGCGAACAATTCGGTGTTCTCCTCGTAGTACTGCGGGCTGTGATCCTGGCCAATGCCGTGGTGGTGCGTGATGGTTCCGCCGAATTTCATCATGGCCTCTGATGCCGCGGACTTGATGTCCATCCACTGCTGGAGAATCTCGCCCTCGGTTTCGCGGAAGAAGTACGTGAAGTACAGCGAGCAGCCGGATTCGTACATGTGCGAGATGTGGCAGAAGACGTACACCGGGGTGCCATGCTTTTCGCCAGCGGCTTCCATCGCGGAGGCGATTTCGCGGCGCAGTGTAGCGGCGTTATCCCAGGTGGTGGCGGTCTCCAGGGTGTCGACACCGACGCGGCGGGTCATCATGACATCGCGCAGGTACGGCGAGGAGAAGCGGTGGTTAACCCAAGCCATGCCCGGAATGGAGCCCATGCGGACGCACTTCTTGGTCAGCAGGCGACCGGCCAGGCGCTCACGGGTGACGCGGGCGCCGACCGGATCAGTCTGGGCGAAGCCAAAAATCACCATGCACGGGGTATCGATGCCACGCAGCTTCAGGTACTTTGTGACCTTCTCGGACATGCTGGCGGAGCCCAGCTGAGTGAGGCCAAACAGCGTTTCCTTCTCGTCGGAGATGCGCGCTAGGTGCGGGATATTTCCGCTCTGCTCCAACTTGCGCAGCTCCTCGGCGGCTTCCTCAAAGGAGTTGAAGAAGTAGGTGTCGAAGAGCATCTCCTTTTGCGGACGCTGATTTAGGGCAATCGTCACATGCGTGATGATGCCCAGGGTGCCCTCCGACCCCAGGAAAAGCTCACGCGGGTTTGGGCCGGATGCCGACGACGGCATGTCGCGGAACTCCATGGTGCCGGCTGGCGTGACGACGCGCATGCCAATCACATTGCGGTCGATGCGACCGTAACCAGAGGATTCCTGGCCTGCAGAGCGGCAGGAAACCCAACCGCCGACAGTGGAGTACTCGAAGGACTGCGGGAAGTGACCAGCGGTGAAGCCGGCCTTGGACAGTTCCTTTTCCAAGTCGGGGCCGAAAACGCCGGTCTCAACGGTGACGGTGCCGGCGATCTTGTCAATGTCGATGATCTTATTAAAGGCGGTCATGGACACTGCGATGGCCTTACCCATGCCACCGTCAATAGCCTCCACGCCGCCGACGACCGAGGTGCCGCCGCCGAAGGGGACGACTGCAATCTTGCGCTCAGCGCAGACCTTGAACAGGTTCTCGATATGCTTTTCAGTTTTCGGTAGTACAACAGCATCTGGGGCGACATCGAGCTTGGCTGCGCGAAGGCGAACCAGGTCGGGGTAGGAGCGGCCGACAGCGTGCTTGACACGAGTGTCATGGTCGGTGGCGACGGCATCCGCGCCGATAATAGCCCCCAGGGCCTCGATATCCTCGTTGCTGAGGCGACTATCGGGGATGGTGACATCGGCGATTTTGCGCGGCGGGTTGTTTGCGTCCAGCGACATACCGATTTCGCGCTGCAGTAGCTTCTCGCTGGCCACGGTGATTGGCTTGTCGTTGCCGTCAACACCCCAGCCCCACCAGCGCATGCGGTACGGAATCGTGAGCTTGTTAGACATCCTGAGCTTCTCCTTGGGCATCGGTGCTGAGAGCCTGAACTGCGGAATTATATGTAACTTGCGCGGAAGCACATCTTTACATCTTTTATTATAGCGGTATTACGTTACGTTTTCTCAAAAAATGTCAATCAATCTTGGTAAGCTTTAGTTAGATGCATTAACGCACTCCCATAAAGGCCAGTATTGACCGGTCAAAAGCCCACGTAAAAGTAGGTATTTCTTCGATGAACGCTAACGACAAGGATCTCAACTACCCGCTGGGAACAACTGAGATTCGTACCCTTGCTCTGGTCACTAACCCCCACGCGGGTCATGGCGCCTCGCAGATTGCGTCCGCCCGGGCGAGCCGGGTGTTCGCGGATCGCGGCATCGATGTCATCGCTCTCCAAGGTGCTAACCCCGACGACGCCCGCAAGCTCATTCGTGAGGTCATCGCCGACGGCCGAATTGATGCCCTGGCAGTCTGTGGTGGCGACGGCATGATTAACCTCGCACTGCAGGAGCAGGCACAGACCGGCATCCCCCTCGGTATTATCCCGGCCGGCACCGGAAACGACCACGGTCGCGAATACAATCTGCCGCGTGGCAATGCTCGCGATGCCGCTCACGTTATCGCCGATGGCTTCTGGACGACCACTGACCTCGGCCGCATCACCAATGAGGCAGGGGAGCAGCGCTGGTTCGGCACTATCATGTGTGCCGGCTTCGACTCGATTGTCTCCGACCGCGTCAATCAGATGACCTGGCCGCATGGCCGTAACCGCTACAACCTGGCCATCGTCCGCGAGTTCTTGGCTTTCCACTCGCTGCCATTCCGCATCACGCTCGATGACAATCGGGTTCTCGAAGATCCAATCACGCTGGCCGCCTTCGGTAACACCCGTTCTTATGGCGGTGGTATGAAGATTTGCCCGTCCGCAGACCACTCCGACGGACTGATGGATATCACTGTCATCGGCAAGGCCGGGCGCATCAAGGCCGCCCTGGCCTTCAAGTCCGTGTTCGACGGCACCGTTGAAAAAATCGGGGAGGTCAGCACCTACCGCGCCAAGAAGGCTTACGTGGAATACATCGGCCCGCCACGCCAGATGAACGCCTACGCTGACGGCGACCTCATGTTCCCGATGCCGGTCACCGTCGAAATTGTTCCGGGCGCTGGCCGCTACATCGTTCCCCGTCCGTAAAAGGGCGCAGGAGTGCCCGTCGTCAAGCGTTTCCTGCATGCTTGACGACGGCGCGTTACCCCTTGATGCCGTATTTCTTCAGGCGCAGACGATCCGCCGCCGAGGCCGAAGCCGTCAGGCGTAGCAACTCGGCGTAGATACCGTCAGTCTGCGCCAATTCTGCGGGTGCGCCCACCTCGTCGACGTGACCGTCACGCAGCGTCACGATGGTGTCCACATCGGAAATTGTGGACAGGCGGTGGGCGATGATAACCGTTGTGCGTCCCTCCATCAGCTTGTCCAAGCCTCGCTGAACTTCGCGTTCGGCCTTGGTGTCTAGCGCCGAAGTGGCTTCGTCCAGGATGAGCAGGGGAGCGTCCTTCAAAATAGCGCGCGCGATGGCGATGCGCTGCTTCTGGCCACCCGAGAGCTTCAGACCTCGCTCGCCGATAGTGGTGTCGTAGCCTTCGGCGAAGCTGCGGATGAAGTCGTCGGCGTTGGCCTTCTTCGCGGCGGCAATGATTTCTTCGTCGGTGGCGTTGGGTTTGCCGTAGGCGATGTTTTCCCGAATCGTGCCGGAGAATAGTGACGAGTCCTGGAACACGACGGCAGAGCCAGCACGCAGAGTGGAACCGGAAACCTCGGAGACATCCGACCCCAGCACGCTCAAGCGGCCTGCGGTCGGGGCGTAGAAGCCGAGCAGCAAGTTGACGATGGTGGACTTGCCGCCACCCGACTCGCCGACCAGGGCGATTTTCTGGCCCGAGTACGCCTGGAAGCTGACATTGGAGAGCACCGTCTTGTCCTCTTCGTAGACAAAATCCACTGCGTCGAAGTCGACAATGGGAGCGCCAATTGCCTCCTGTTCGGCTGCGCGTTCCAGGGAGGAACGGTGGGCGCTGTCGACGGACTCTGCGTCTGCGGTGGAACTAACGGACGCGGAGTCGAAGTCGCCGTTATTCGCGGTCGCTGCACTGAGCAGCTCCGGCTGCGTGCGAGTCTCTGGAGTAAGCTCCATGACCTTGAAGTAATCGCGCGAACCGGCGACTGCGCGTTGGGCAGCGTCGACCAGGAAGCTCATCATGGTCACTGGTTGGCGCGCCATGTTAATCAGCTGAATGAGCATGACCATGGTGCCGATGGAGAATTCTCCCGACAGCGTACGCAGGAAAAGCAGCAGGTAAATGCCTGCGAAGATGATGTTCAAAATGCCCCCGCGAAGGGCATCCATGCGGTGCCACCACGTTGACTGATCGCGGGTCAGGGAGATGGTGCGGCGGAAGCGGGAACCAAAGAAAGCGATTTCGCGCAGCTCTGCAGTGAAGGAGCGGACAACCTTGACTTGGCCGATGACCTCGGCAAAACGGCCACCGGCGACATCGATTTGTTCGTTCTTTTTCGCTTCAATCTTCTGCCAGCGCTTCGAGGTCAGCGCGGTCAGCAGGGTGTAGACCGGGAAAACGATAATCAACAGCACCGCCAGTGGCCAGTAGTGCCAGGCGGTGATGCCCAGTACCGCGCCGACGGTCAACAGCATTGGGAAGAAGTTGTTGGAAAACGCCTGGAGGAACTGCGTGATATTGGTAATCGAGCGTTCCAGGCGGGAGATAATTGTGCCGGTGACCTGACTGTCGAAATAGCGTTGCGGCAGCGACAGCAGCTTTGCATAGTAGCGGGTCGACAGAATCTCGCGCATGCGCGCAGTCATCACATCGCCCAGGTAACCACCGATGTTATGCACGATGGTTTGCGTCAGATCTGCGATTAACAGCCCGATGACCAGCCAGATTACCGTGCGAGTGGTATCGGACATCGCCGCCTGGCTCAAGCCTTCATCGCTGGACACCGCGCCGACGATGGCGTCGGTGGCATCGCGGATGAGGAAGGGGCTAATCAACGACGCGGCGGCGGTGGCCAGCGAACAGATGATGACCCCGATATAGAAAGGCCAGAGCACTCGTGTAGTGGACAGGATTCTGCTGAGCAGACGCACGAAAGACCTCTATCTTGCGGGAGGATCACTCCCGCTATGAAATTACTGCGACAAAAGCCCTATCCTAACAGCGAACGCACAGCACCAAGCGGCAGCGGCAGCCAGTTGGGGCGGTTCTGCGCTTCGTAAAGGCACTCGTAGATGGCCTTATCCAGTACAAAAGCCTCCAGTAGTGCCGGGTCGCTGGCGTCGCCATAGCCTTCCAGGAAGGCATCGATATTGCGGCGAGCCCACTGCTCAACACGCTCGGTAGCCGCCTCGGTGTCTTCACGTCCGGTCAGCAGCGGGTAGTGAGCGGCGTAATCGAAGGAGCGAATCATGCCGGCGATATCGCGTAGGCGGTGATCCGGCAGCCGGCGCTCCTCCCACGGGCGCGACGGCTCGCCTTCGAAGTCAATCAAGCGCCAAGAGCTCGGCGTGCGCAATACCTGCCCCAAGTGCAGATCACCGTGGATTCGCTGGACGACGGCGCCACCTTCCGGAACCGCAGCCTCCGCGCGATCGAAGATAGCCTGAGCCTTATCCTTGACCTCAGCAATTTGTGGCACCACACCAGCAACGAAGTCCAGTCGAGCTCGCAGTGGGGCTACCAGCTCCGCACCGGTCAGACGCTCCTTTACCGCGACAGCGGCAGCGAGGCTGCTGTGTACCGAGGCCACTGCTGCGCCGAGCGCACGCGCTTCGGATGTAAAGTCGGTGCCCAAATCTTCCAGCGGGGTCTGACTGTCGCGGATGGCATCGCGCACTGCGCCAAGAGCCAACTCCCAGCCATCGACCGAGTTCGGTGCGAATTCCTGCAGCATGGCGGTGGTGTAGGTGTCTTCGCCAATGGTGGTCTCCACCCAGGAGTAGAGCTCAGGGACGAACTTGCAATCCGCCTGGGCCAGTGCGGCCAGCAGCTCCACATCGGCATTAGTACCGGGGTAGAGGCGACGGAAGAACTTGCACATCACGCGGTCGTCGAAAATGACCGAGGTGTTCGACTGCTCGACTCCCATGGGGCGGCCGGATTCCGGTCGGAGCTGCTCAGAGCCCGGCACACGCCGCAGTTCCATGCGGCCGAGCTTGCCTTCGTCGGAAAGCTTCTGGCCGAGTGCTGTGATGGCATCCGGATCAATCAGAGCGTCGTAGCCGACGATGCCCTCCGCACGAACCAGCAGGGACTGCTCGTGGCCATCGGGGACGTCCTCCGCCCAAGCGATGGGCAGCTGATAGGTCGGTGCGGAATGCGCGGTGTGCACCCTCACCAATGCGATATCGACATCGGGGCTGTCGGGATTGTCGCGCAGTACGGGGTCAAGCGCGAGGATCTCGACGTGGTCGATGTCAGAGACCTTGTCAGCGAAAAAGCGCATCTTGACCAGTGTGTCTGCCAGCTCTTCGGCAATGAAATCGGCGGTGGGAATAGTCATTTCAGTTCGTTCGCCTTTCGGGACTTAAAAGATCACTCTTTATTATCGGCGTTTGTGACGGCATCGGCTGCGGCATCGGCGGCCGTGCCTGAGTGCTCGCGTGATGACGTCACCGGCGCGTCCGATATCGCCTGCGCAACCGGGATTGTCGGCGCCGACATGGAGGCGCTCGATTCGAGCTTTGTCTCTGGCGGCAACTGGATTTCGAACCAGTAGAAACCGTGACCAGGAAGCGTGATCTGGTAGGGATCAGTGCCAATTGTGGGGAAGGGAACCGAGCCTGTGAGCTCTACCGGGGTGGCGCCGGCGAACTCGGACAGATCCAGCGAGACGGCCGCGGGGTAGGAGGACAGGTTGTTGACGCACAGCAGCACTTCGTCGCCGTATGTGCGCAGATAGGTCAGAACAGAGGCGGTGTCGCTATTCAGCTCGCGGAAATCACCGAGACCAAAAGCCTCATAGCGCTTGCGGACCTGAATCAGTCGACGCACCCAATTCAACAGGGAGTTGGAGTAGCTCGCTTGGTTTTCGACATTGACTGCCTGGTAGCCGTAGGTCGCATCCTGAATGGTCGGCAGATAGAGCCGACCGGGGTCGGCCTTGGAGAACCCGGCGTTGCGGTCGGGTGACCACTGCATCGGTGTGCGCACACCATCGCGGTCACCGAGCCAAATGTTGTCGCCCATACCAATTTCGTCCCCGTAGTAGAGCACTGGCGAACCCGGCAGGGAGAGTAGCAGGGCATTGAAAAGCTCGAGCTGAGTGCGGTCATTTTGCAGCAGTGGCGCTAGGCGACGGCGAATGCCGATGTTGGCCTTCATCCGCGGATCATGCGCATACTCGGCGTACATGTAGTCGCGCTCGGCATCGGTGACCATTTCCAGCGTCAGCTCATCGTGGTTGCGCAGGAAAATGCCCCACTGAGCCGAAGACGGAATCTCTGGCGTGGACTCCAGGATCTCCGAGATGGGGAAGCGGGACTGCTTGCGCACCGCCATGAAAATGCGTGGCATGAGTGGGAAGTGGAAAGCCATGTGGCATTCGTCGCCACCGACCTCCGGGTCGCCGAAGTATTCCACCACATCGGAGGGCCACTGGTTGGCCTCCGCCAGCAGGACGCGACCCGGGTATTCCTCATCCATGACCTTGCGGCAGCGCTTCAGAAAAGCGTGGGTCTCGGGCAGATTCTCGCAGTTAGTACCTTCGCGTTCGAAGAGGTAGGGAACAGCGTCGAGGCGGAAGCCATCGATGCCGAGATCGGACCAGAAGCGCAGCACATCGAGCATCGCTTCCTGCACCGCCGGATTGTCATAGTTCAAATCCGGCTGGTGGGAGAAGAAACGGTGCCAGTAGTACTGGCCACGCACCGGGTCATAGGTCCAGTTGGAATCCTCGGTATCGACAAAGATAATGCGTGCGCCCGAGTAAGTGTCCGGGTCATCAGTCCAGACATAAAAGTCGCCGTAGGGGCCATCCGGATCAGTGCGCGACTGCTGAAACCACTCATGGGTATCGGAGGTGTGGTTCATCACCAGGTCAGTAATAACGCGGATACCGCGCGCATGGGCCTCGTCGAGAAGCACCTTAAAATCCTCGACCGTGCCAAACTCGTCGAGCACGGCGCGGAAGTCGCGGATATCGTAACCGCCGTCGCGCAGCGGGGAGTCGTAGAAAGGCGGCAGCCAGAGGCAGTCAACGCCCAGCCATTGCAGATAATCGAGCTTCTCCGTCAGCCCTTTGAGGTCGCCGGAGCCGTTGTTGTCGGAGTCGAAGAAGGCCCGGACGAGCACCTCATAGAACACCGCGCTGCGGTACCACTCGTAATCTTCCTTGGCGATAGTCATGCATCCCAGCGTAATGACTATGCCACTAGCCTGCAGAGAGAGTTTTCCTGCGAGATCCCACAAGACCGCGCGAGACGGCCGTCCTGGGAGACCTCATTAAACAGCATTCTAAACAGCCTTGTGTTCCTGAATCAGCGCGGTGAGCTGGTACGCATCATCCAACTTCAACTCCGTTGCCACCGGAGTGACCGCTCCCGGCACCATGTCGATTCGCACGTTTGCCACTCCCGCCGCTTTCTTCAGCGGAGAAATGGTTAGTGTATGCCCCTGGATGCGCTGCCAAGGGACTATGAACCGCGTATGCCAGAACCGCCCCTTGGTCACTAACAGCCCCCGCCGCGTGGCCTGCACCTTTTGGAATTTCCAGTCAATTGGGCTGAGCCACCACGCCGTGCGTGGAGTCTGCCAGGAGCCCAACAGGTCATCCGCGGAGGACGGTCCCGCAATCTCAGTCATCAGGTAATCGACAATCGCGTCCGTCTCCGGTGCCGGTGCCACTGGCACCAGTGTGTTGTTCGACTGTGTGCTGTCCAGGCCATAGCCCGCCACCGAGACATCCGCACGGGACCATCTCCACGGACGCCACCAGAGCGGTTGCACCACTTTAAACCCATGAATGCGATCAATGGGAATGGTCTGAGCGCGCGTCGACAACAGTCCGGCGGTAATCGCCAGACGCCTGCTTTCCGACGATACCTTCAGCGTGAAATCCCACGACTGATTTAGTACCCCGAAAAGGCCGACAGCGAAACTGCCAATCACAATCAGAGTAGTGATGGTTACTCCGCTGAGGATTTCTACGATGAGGTCGGTAAACAGCGCAGAGACAACGGCGAGGAGGATGAGAGCTATGCCGACGAAAAGACCGGGTCCAATGGCCACGGATGCAATCAGCCGTCCGACATCGACCGGGCCAAAGATGGTCTTCGCTTCGGGCATGCGAGAGGACATGTGAGCGCCGGAGTCGAGGGGCGCGGTGGAGCTGTCACCGTCGTAAAGCGAATGCGCCAGTTCGGTGTCCAGCTTTTCTACCTCACCCAGCACGTCGGCGCGGAACTGTTCGCACTGCGGGGGAGTGAGGTATTTGATTGTGAAGTGTGAATCGGAGCCGCCGGCTGTTTCAATGACAGTTTCGGCGAGCCCGAAAATGCGCGCCAACAATGGTTGGTTGATATCCACCGCCTGCACGCGGTCGAGCCGTGCCGCGCGTCGAGAACGCAGTAGCCATCCGGAGCCGTAGCGAACCTCATCGTCGGTGAGCTCGTAGAACGTATACCGCCAGGACAGCCACGAGAAAAATGCAATCAGACCAATAATTATGGCGACCGCACCGGTACCGACAAGGAGACCGAGCCATGCCCAGTCGTAGAGCTGAGTCACGACCGCAACGGCCAACTGCCACTGATTCGCGACTGCGAATGCAGTCACCGCAGCGATTGTGGCAAAGCTTTTGAGCAGCGGAGATAGGGGATGAACTCTATGCCTCATTTAGAGACCCGCCATCCGGTCGTGGGCGCGCTGAGATAGACGAGCGCGCAGGGCGAGCGCTTCTTCACGTGGCAAACCGTGGACGGCTGCATCCGAGCTCGCCGATGCTGTGTTGAGCTTCAGCGTTGCCAGTCCGAATAGTCGAAGGAGAGGTCCTTCATCGATGTCGATGAACTGGATTCGTCCGTAAGGGACGACAGTGACCGAGCGCCACCAGCGTCCGGACGCAACAATGAAGTCGTTGTCCTCTTCGAGGTATCGGTGGGCACGAACTCGTCGACCGATGAGCCAGTAGATATATGCGAAGTAGAGCACGCAGGCGAGGACGCCCAACCACATCCACGGAGTCCACATCACAGCGGCGACGACGGATGCAATCGTGATAACTAGCAGGGGAGCGGCGTGCGCGACTCGCTTCACCTTAGCCAGCGCGGGGTCGACCGGCTGCAGCGCGGAATTCTCGGGGACTAATAAATCAAGCGGCTCCATAGTTGACAGTTAACCACAGAGGGTAAAGCTTGCGTCTGGCCTGGTGCTTCGGTAAGAACGGTGGCTATGGATCGCAGGAAACTCATAGCAGTACTTATCACGCTGATCACCATTTTGGTCTGCGTCGAGATTTATCGGTACATGCAGACTTTGCCAGCTTAAGTCGCTGGGCTCAGTTGTTGAGCACAACAGCACAGCGCTAACCAGCGCAAGCCTCACCCGCCTTATGCCTTATGCGCCAAAGAGCTGGCGCGGAGCCGCCCACGCATCGATGGCAATGTCCTCGACTGCCTGGGCGTCAGCGCCAGCAAAGGTGGTCACCTTGCGGTCATTGTTGTAGCGGGGCATGTGTGAGGTGCCTTCGCGGATGAACTCGACCGCCACTTGGTGGAATGGATGGTTGGGTTCCTTCATACCGAAGAAGCGTGCAATGTCGATGCAGTGCGGAGCACCACTGGTGCGGCCAGCAGGTGCATAGCCCAACCCTTCTCCCGGTTCGAACTGTGCCGCCCACACATCCAGCTCAGCCGCCACGGACCGTTCGGCGACTTTAACAGCGTATGAGCGAATCGCTGAGTCAGAAATGACATTCCCCATCGGACGTTCGGCATAGGCGGTGGCCGGAAATTCGCCGTGGCCGCGATGCCCCTTGGCGTAGCGCCGAGCCATCCACTCCCGCATGGGCAACTTGTCCATCGCCACAACCGGCGGTTCTGAGAAGAACTCTTCGCTGGTGGCAGTCACCATCGTTGGCAGTGTGGGAGCAAAGCTGTCAAAGCGAGGCCCAATTGCCGGACCCGAAGGTGAGGATGCCGACACCAATTTCTGGGCTCGAGCGACCCTGCGTTCGTCGGCACGCGAAAAGACGTCGGTGGACGGCGCACGTCCCACACCGATGCCCGCCAACGTGCGGCGGAGACGCGAGCCCGACAGCAGCGAGAAGGCCGGCGACATGGCGATGGTGCGCTGGATCTGGCCGCGAGTGCGTTCGTCGGCAGCGAGAGTGAGCGCCAGCGCCGCACCCGCCGATTGCCCCGAGATAGTGATGTTGTCGATATCGCCGCCGAAGGCAGGCGCGTTACGACGAGCCCACTGCAGCCCCAGATACAGGTCATCAATGGCCCGGTAGGTCTCTGTTTCACTGTCGCGCCAGAATCCCTCGAGGCCCTTGCGGTATCCGAGCGAAACGGTGACGATGCCTGCCTGTGCGAAGGCCGTCGCGTCCGTCCAGGGCTCGGAGGGATGCCCAAACTCGTAGCTACCACCGTGGATCCACAGCAATACGGGATAGGAAGCGTCCGCGGGCTCAGCCGGTGCGGTGACGGTGAGAACTAATTCGCGCTCGGGTTCACAGCGCCGAGTGCCTGACTGTGGCCCGTCAGCCACCGGTGCCGACGCGGCGAACGGAGCAGCATCTGCGTAATCGATATTGAAAACTTGTATTGCGTCATCGTGAATACGGCCGGTTAGCCTCCCACAGGGAGCGGAAATAGTCGTCTCTGTCATGGCGGAAAACGCCTCCTCGTCACGGTTGGTCCTGCCAGAACGGCGGGGAGCCTGTTTCAGACGGTAGGCGCACTCTGGTTTTTCGAGCACGCTACAGTTGAATTCACTATGACCAATGATGCACGAAATCCACTGTTGACACCGTCAGAATTGTTCTGCGAATTGCCAGATTTTGCGGCAATCGATGACAGCCACGTCCGCGAGGCCTTTAGCGAAGCAATGCGCAGCCATGCACGCGAGATCGACGCCATCGCCACGTCGTCGGAGGCGCCGACCTTTGTTAATACCATCGAGGCAATGGAAAAGGCGGGCCAGGATCTGGACCGCGTCGCTGCTTATTTCTTCAACGTTGCCGGCACGGACGCCACCGATGTCCGCATGGAAATTGAAGCCGAGATTGCCCCGCAGCTCACTGCACACCTGGATCAGATTCGCATGCGCAGTGACCTGTGGCAGCGCATCAATGCCATCGACAGCGTTGAGGATGCCGCCAATCCGGAAGAGGCGAAGCTGCTGCTGAAGAAAGTCCGCGAAGACTTCCAGCGCGCCGGTGCGGACCTCAGCGACGAGGACAAAGCCGAGCTCAGCCGCATCAATTCCCGTCTCTCTGAGCTCTCCACGGCTTTCGGTGAAAACCTACTGAAGGACACCGTCGCGCGCGCCGTGGAGATCTACGACCGCGAGGAACTCGCCGGGCTTTCCGACGACGCCATTGCGTCCTTCGCCGCCTACGCGAAAAAGGCCGACACCGATGCGCCGTGGCTGATTCCGCTGGACCTACCGTCAACTCCGGCACAGCTGGCTGACCTGGATAATCCGGCTACTCGCGCCAAGCTCTATGAAGCCTCACTGGGGCGTGCGGGTGCTGCCTCCGGCACGTTCGACAACTCCGGCATTGTGCTGGAAATGGCGCGCCTGCGTGCCCGCCGTGCCAAGCTGCTCGGCTACGACACGCATGCGGATTACGTCATTGCCAAGGAGACGGCAACCACCGCAGAGGCTGCTCGGAAGCTCATTGCAGACCTGGCGCCAGCTGCCATTGCCAATGCTGAAGGCGAGTACAAGCGGGTCGCTGATCTGGCTGGCGGTGAGACGGTCACGGGCGCTGACTGGCCGTATTGGGAGCGCCGTCGTAAAGCGGAAGAATTCGCAGTCGACACGGAGGAACTCAAGAACTACTTCGAGCTGCACCGTGTCATCGAAGACGGCGTGTTCTACGCTGCCCGCAAGCTCTACGGCATCGAGGTAGTCAAGCGCGAGGACCTGCAGGGATACGCGCCGGGCACGACCGTGTGGGAGGTACGCCAGGGCGGAGGCGAGACCATCGGCCTGATTATTACGGACTACTTCTCGCGCCCGACTAAGCGCGGTGGTGCATGGATGAGCTCGTTTAGGGACCAGTCCCGTCTGCTGGGGCGCCTGCCAGTCGTGGTCAACGTGATGAACATCGCCGAAACCGAGCCGGGAACCCCGGTGCTACTGACGCTCGACGAGGTCACCACTGCTTTCCACGAGTTCGGGCACGCCCTCCACGGTCTGCTTTCCGACGTCACGTACCCGACCTTCTCGGGCACTAACGTCCCGCGCGACTTCGTGGAATTCCCCTCCCAGATTAACGAGAACTGGGCACTTGAGCCATCCATTCTGGCCAATTACGCCGTCCACGTTCGTACCGGTGAGCCGATCCCGGCCGAGCTAGTCGAGTCTGTGAAGAAGGCCCGCACCGCTGGTGAGGGATTCGCCACGGTTGAGTACCTCGCCGCGTGCGCCATCGATCTGGCCTGGCACAGCCTCACCGAGGAGGAAGCAGCTCAGGTCACTGATGTTGATGCCTTCGAAGCGGAAGCACTCGCTGAACTCGGCCTCGACGTTCCCCACCTGGCTCCGCGTTACCGCTCCCGCTACTTCAACCACATCTTCGCCGGCGGTTACTCGGCGGGCTATTACTCCTACCTGTGGGCAGAGGTGCTCGACGCGGACGGTTTCGGTTGGTTCACCGACAACGGCGGTGCCACAATCAGCGGCGGCAGCCACTTCCGCGAGGAGATTCTCTCCCGTGGTGGCGCCATCGACTTCATGGCCGCCTACCGTGCCTTCCGAGGTCGCGATAAGGACATCCAGCCGCTCCTCGAACGCCGCGGGCTGTCGGGCACTGATGCCTAGCTTCACGCTTTACGACGAGCCCCGCGACCGCCGCCCACTGGTTATTCCGGTCACCGGCAGGGTAGGTTGACACTCATGGCAGAAGCATTCGACAGAGTAGGGCAGTGGCTTATCCAATTGCCACTGCTTGCGCAGGTCAGCGTGCTATGCGTGGTTCTCCTGGTAGTCGGAGGGTTTCTTGCTTTCGTTCTCGTTGGCGCAATCGATGTTGTCAGCGGACGTCTGTGGCAGAGGTCGGTGCATCGGCGGGAGCGTTCGCAGGAGCGTCGAGGAGCGGGCAGCGAGAGCTAGCCGAAGAGGTAGTGGCCTTGCGGATAGCTCACCGAGAGACCCGATGAATTGAGCTGGGAGAAGCCCCCTTTAAGTGTTGGGTCGCTATCGCTGCCCTAAGGTATGTCTTAAAGTATTAGGAAATTTGCCCAACAGGCTAGAGTTGGGTAGTTCGCAAATATTTCGCAGTAGGGAGCTGAGTTAGCATGCATCGGTCGAGGCACTCGAAGGTCCTACTTGCCCTAATCGTTTTGCTTCTTCTCATCCTCATCGCTGGTGCAGTCACCGATTTCCAGTTTTAGCCTCGGTTTTAGTGCCGGGCACATAACTTGAAAGATCGGTGAACAGCAAAAATGAGGGACTAAGCGTTCTCGAACCAATTAACGCTTAAATCCGGGGAAGCGAGGCAGGTCCTCAACAAGCACGGCCTTGCCCTCGGCATCGGTTAGCGGAATGCACCAGTTCGGGTACTGGTCGTGGGTCGTGCCCGGCTGGTTCTGAGTACGACGATCGCCGACCATGTCCACCAGGGCCTCACACTTCAGCGCGGATGGCGTCTGGTTGAGGAAGCGGTGTAGGCCCGTGACCAGTGCGTCAATTGGTGGCAGGTTATCGCGGGTAAGGGACTGAACATCCATGTCCGCAGCAGCCGTGTCACCAAAGCAGCCAGCTTCCTTGGCAGAGCCCAAAACCTTACGAATCCACTCGAAGTCCCGGCGGTCTTCCTCCGCGACGTCGGAAAGCAAAAGCCCCAGGCGTTCCCGCAGTTTGATGTGCTCGCCTGCGAGGTAGCCTGCCGTCGGCGGCAAATCGTGCGTGGTGACGGAGGACAGGCATAGGCTGCGGTATGCGCTCGGTGGTTTCGGCTGGTCGCCCTCGGATTCAAACCACACAATCGAGGTGCCCATGATGCCCCGCGAGGCCAGGTAGTCCTGCACCCACGGCTCGAAAGTTCCCAGGTCTTCACCTACGACGACGGCCCCAGCGAGCTCGGCCTCAAGTGCGAGAATGCCGACCATTGCCTCGTGGTCGAAGTACAGGTAGGTGCCATTGACGGGGGACTCCATTCGCGGCATGACCCAGAGGCGGAACATACCCAGCACGTGGTCAACACGAATGCCACCTGCGTGGCGAAGGATTGTGCGCAGCATGTCGCGCCAGGGACGGTAGCTGGCCTCGGCTAGCTTGTGCGGGTTCCACGGCGGCTGCGACCAGTCTTGGCCGCGCTGGTTAAAACCGTCTGGCGGTGCGCCAACAGAGATAGCAGGAGCGAGCCAATCCGCAAGGTTCTCGGCATCCGCGCCGCCAGGGTGCACGCCGACGGCAAGGTCGGCCATGATGCCGATGCGCATACCCGCATCCAGGGCTGCCTCTTGTGCCTGGCCGAGTTGCTGATCGAGAATCCACTGCACCCAGAGGTGGAAGTGGAAGATTTCCTCCCGCAGAGATTCGACACTGGCGTGGTTACCCAACGGTGGAACCAACTCGATATCGTTCTCGGCTACGGCACCAGAATCGGAAGTGGCAGCGCGTGCAGCATCGCGGGCAGCAGCGCGATCCGCGAGCTCGCGCTCGGTGCACCACGACGCGTAGTCGTAAATGCCACGGCCCTCGGCCTCCAGCCAACGGTCAAATTCCGCCTGGCGTGCGCTGGACAGGGGGATCTTGTGAATTGCCCGCAATACCTTGAGCTTTGCAGCGTAGATGGGGTTGCGGTCAATCTCATCAGGGCTGTGATTGAGCTGGTGGAAAGAGTTCGCTAGCGCACGGGCTTCATCGGCCTCGTCCTTGTCCAGGTACCCGAACTCGTCGATAAGCTCTGGGCGCGCGTACAGCGGATTGACATAGCGGCGCGTGGTGGGCAGGTACGGCGAGTCTTCTACCGGAGGCAGTGGCTCTGCGGCGTGCAACGGATTGATGAGGACGAAATCAGAGCCCGCGTGCTCTGCACTGACCTGTGCCAAGTCGCCGAGGGTAGCGAAATCGCCGATACCCCAGCTGCGGCTGGAGCGTACCGAGTACAGCTGTGCCATGACGCCATGCGCAGGATTCTGCACGTACTTGTCGGCAGTGGCGAGACGGTTGGGGGTTACGGCCACATCGCACTCAGCGACGTTGTCGTCGTTGACTGCGCGCAAGCGATGCCAACCAAGTGGCAGATCCTCTGGAATTGCGAAGGCGGCTTCACCCATCAACACATCGCCGACCTGGCGTGGCGGTACCAAGTGGTGCACCTGAGCGCAGGGCCATTCTGCGCCGTCCTCCAGTTTCACAGTCACGCTGACATTGCTGCCGTGCGGTACGTGAACCAGAACTCGGTGGAAGATGCCCTGGCGGGTAACTACCACGGGCGGGAGAAGGCGAGACCACTGCGTGTCTGCCCACTCACGACGGGCGTCGTTGATGTCGGCATCGCTGGGATCTGGGCCCAGATCGATGTCGAGAGCAGCGAGAGTTTTTAGCACTGTCTCACGAGAGACGTGCACGAGTTGGCCCTCGGTGGAGTAGTAGGAAACCCCAACTCCGACATCTTTAGCGAGGTCGGCGAGTGGAGAGGAAAGGGGAGGATTGGAAGCTGCCTGTGTCACCCTTTCCATCATGCCAGTTTAGAAAAACTTTGCCAGTAGTAAGGTAAATCACTTCGTTATCGAAATATTTACTGAAATCACAACGGCGCAGGGTTTGATGTTCTAAGTTGATTCCTAACGAAACCAACGACGGACAGAACTACCGAAAGTAGGGGTTTGTAACTCGATGCGTGAATATACTACCGAGGCGAAATACGTCATCGGCGAGGACGAAACGATTATTACCTCGCTGCAGGAGCTGGTGCAGAAGCGCCCGAAGCTGGTGCTTTTCACTCGCCCCAAGAACTTTGAGTGGGTAAATGTCACTGCTCAGGAGTTCTATGACGAGGCAAAGGGCGTCGCTAAGGGGCTAATTGCCAACGGTGTTCAGCCGGGCGACCGCGTAGCGCTGCTCAGTGAGACTCGCTACGAGTGGAACCTGATCAATACCGCTATCTGGATGGCAGGCGCTGCTGTTGTCCCGATTTACGGCTCTTCTTCGTCTGGCCAGATTCGTTGGATTATTGAAAACTCCGGTGCTGTTTTCGCATTTACCGAGTCGCGTGAGCACACCGACCGCATGAAGCCTCTGCTGGTCGAAAAGGGCACCGAGAACCCGGAGGGCGAGTCTCAGCTGCGTCGTGTACTGGAGATTAACGCTTCCGCTACTGACACCATTAGCTACGAAGGCCGTGACATTGACGGCGACGAGGTCGAGCGCCGCATCAAGGACACCAAGGCCGACGACCTGGCAACCGTGATTTACACCTCCGGTACCACTGGTCGTCCGAAGGGCTGCGTGCTCCTGCACAGCAACTGGCTGGCGGAGGCCCGCGCCATCCTCACCAACGAGATTGGCCTGATTGCCCGTCCGGGGAACCGCATTCTGACCTTCCTGCCGTTGGCGCACGTGTTGGCTCACGCAGTGTCCCTGGCTTCGATGATTTCCGGTGCTACCCAGTCTCACTGGGCTGATACCAAGACCGTCACCCTGGAGTTCCAGCGTTCCCGTCCGCACATGATTCTCGGTGTGCCGCGCGTGTTCGAGAAGGTTCGTGACTCCGCCTACGCCTCCGCTAAGGAGAAGGGCGCATTCGGCCTGGCCATGTTCGAGCGTGCTGAGGCCACCGCCATCGAGTACTCCAAGGCACTGGATACTCCGGCAGGTCCGTCGCGTGTCTTGAAGCTGCGTCGCCAGCTCTACGATCGCCTGCTGTTCTCGAAAATTCGCGCAGCTATGGGTGAGGCCGTGCAGTACACCATTTCCGGTGGTTCGGCTCTGTCCTCTGACCTCGGGCACTTCTTCCGTGGTCTCGGTGTGCCTGTCTACGAAGGCTACGGTCTGACTGAGTCCACGGCTGCCGTCACCGTGAACAACCCGAGCGAGCAGATTATTGGTACCGTTGGTCGTCCGGTCGGTGGTTGCTCCGCCGCTATCGCTGATGACGGCGAAGTTCTGCTCCGTGGTCCGGTTGTGTTCGACCGCTACTGGAAGAACGAAGAGGCAACCAAGGAAGCCTTCATCGACGGCGAATGGTTTAAGACTGGTGACCTCGGTGAGCTGACCGAAGAAGGCCACCTGAAGATCACCGGCCGCAAGAAGGACCTCATTGTCACCGCTGGTGGTAAGAATGTCGCGCCGGGCCCGATGGAAGACCGCATGCGTGCGCACCCGCTGGTGTCCCAGGCAGTCGTCATCGGCGATGGTCGTCCGTTCGTCTCCGTGTTGGTCACTCTCGATGAGGAGGCACTGGAGAAGTGGAAGATTGAGCACTCCGTCCCCGAGCACACCTCGATCCGTGAACTCGCTGCCTCCAGCGCAGTTTTGCGCGCCGAGATTCAGGACGCCGTCAACTCCGCTAACGAGCTGGTTTCTCACGCAGAGGCCATTAAGAAGTTCCATATTCTGGACAGTGACTTCACCGAGGAAAGCGGCGAGCTGACCCCGACCATGAAGGTCAAGCGCAACATTGTCATGGACAACTACTCGCGTGACATTGAGGCTCTCTACCAGCGTTAATTCACGGTCTACCCGCTGCCGATAGAAAACGGCAGCGTGTTGTTACCGCGCTAGCGCCCCTCACCCCATTAAGGTGAGGGGCGCTAGAAATTTTTAAGGAGTTTTCAGTTTTCGAAAGTCGGCATTCGTCAATGTTCGTCGATATTCGAAAGCGGAAGACTGCAATGATGTCACCGGCGCCGAAGATGTCGTGGGAGGGCGGGCAATGATTAACCACTTCGATGCTCGGCTACGCCTGCGCGAAGTGACCCAAGAGCTCTACGACATTGGTGACGAAGTTGCCGAACACATCGAGCACCTTGCTCAGGCGGTTGCTGATGTAGATCGTGAGCTGGTGGACGAATGTGTCCTCGAGCTCGCTGACATCGTCGACGAGGCCGTTGAGGACTGCCGCCCTCTGATTGGTGAGCTTGATGGTCTACGCCAAGCGTTTACCTCCGGCATTCGCTCGGGGCGCATCGGTACTCTTTCCTCCGCTTCGACACCGCGTCGACACCCGCATCCGGCACCGAAGTCGCCGGATGTGCAGTCACTGTCGCTCATTCCGGCTCCTTTGAAGCATCCGGTTGCAGTCCCTACGGTCACGCAGGCAATGATTGCTCGCTCCGATGCCGTGGCTTCTTACCTGGAGGAACTCGCCGACTGGGTTTCCGCCGAAAACATCCGAGGCGTGGAAAAGCTCGGTAGTGTGGTGCTTCCGCAGCTTTACGCACAGTCTGGCCGCCGTGCACTGTCCGCTGCCGCCGCTTGGTGTGTTGCTGTTCCCGAGACTCATCCGGCAGTTGCCAATGCGCTGCGCGGCCGTAGGCCTCCGGAGTTCCTGATGGAACGTGCCCGCATCGATGAAATTGTCCGCCGCGTCAAGCAACGTCGAGCCAAGGAGCATGCGTGAGCGAAGCCTCCGCACACACCGATTCCTTCGGTGTCTACTTACACGTCCCATTCTGTGCCACCCGTTGTGGCTACTGTGATTTCAACACGTACACGCCAGGTCAGCTGGGCAGTGGCGCAACGCAGGGAGACTACCTCGATGCCATCGTGGCTGAGCTCGAGATGGCCGTCGTAAAGCACCCCGAACTAGCGCGTGGCGCCGATACCGTATTCGTCGGCGGGGGTACGCCGTCGATGTTGGGGGCGAGTGGTCTTCGTCGTCTGCTCGACGGTGTGCGCAACAGCTTTGGGCTTGCTGACGACGCCGAGGTCACCACCGAGTCGAATCCCGAGTCGACCTCCCCGGAGTTTTTCGAAGGCTTGGCCGAGGCAGGGTTTACCCGGGTGAGTCTGGGCATGCAGTCGGCTGTGCCGCATGTGCTGGCCACTCTGGATCGTACGCACACGCCGGGGCGTCCTGCGGCGGCAGTGGCGGAGGCACGCGCGGCCGGCTTTGAGCACATCAACCTCGACGTTATCTATGGCACGCCAGGGGAGTCGATGGCGAACCTCGATACGACGTTGGAGGCAGTCCTGGCCACGGACGTCGATCATGTTTCGGCGTACTCACTGATCGTCGAGCCGGGTACCGCGATGGCGCGTAAGGTCCGTCGTGGTGAGCTGCCGATGCCTGACGACGACGATCTCGCCGACCGCTACGAGCGCATCGATGCCGCACTGAGTCAAGCCGGTTTTTCCTGGTACGAGGTGTCCAACTGGGCAAAACCGGGCGGCCAATGTCGTCACAATATGCTCTACTGGCGCGATGGAAATTGGTGGGGTGCGGGCCCCGGTGCACATTCGCACCTGGATGGCACGAGGTTTTACAACGTCAAGCATCCGGCTCGCTACGCGGCGACCATTTCCGGCGGAGAATTGCCGATTAAGGATTCAGAAGGGCTAACGGCCGAGGATCGGCACACTGAGAAGATTATGCTGGGCCTCCGCTTGGCCGAGGGTATCGATGCCAATCTGCTCGGTGAGGATGAGCTGGGCAAGGCACGTCGGCAAGCGGAAGCGGGCATGGTGGAGTTTGTTTCCGTCGATGGCGGCCAGCGGATTCAGCTGACCAATCGCGGTCGTTTGCTGGCCGACGCCATAATTGTTGACATCCTTAGTTAAACTATCCGCATGTCATCTCAGACGGATAAGCGCAGGCAGGAAGTTCTTCGGGCAATTGTCTCGGATTACGTAGCTTCCCAGGAGCCCGTTGGCTCGAAGGCTCTGGTGGAGCGCCACAATCTGGGTGTGTCCTCGGCGACCATCAGAAATGACATGGCGGTGCTGGAGGCTGAAGGTTATATCCAGCAGGAACATGCATCGTCCGGGCGTATCCCGACTGAGAAGGGCTACCGCCTTTTTGTGGACAATCTTTCGCAGATTAAGCCGCTGTCCCGGGCCGAGCGCCGAGCTATCCTCGAGTTCCTCGAAGGCGGCGTCGATTTGGAGGACGTTCTGCGTCGCAGTGTGCAGCTGCTGGCTCAGCTAACCCGCCAGGTTGCAGTGGTGCAGGTGCCGACGCTGGAGGTCTCCCGCGTCCGGCACTGCGAGGTCGTACAGCTCGCCGACGCGCGATTGTTGCTGGTAGTCATCACTGACACCGGGCGCGTGGAGCAGCGCAATGTTGAGCTGCCAGCACCGATGGATCCCGATCTCGTGCCGCTCTTGCGTGAGCATTTCAACCGCGCAATGTCGGGGCACACGCTTGCCGACGCGTCGATTGCGATCTCCGATCTTGCGGCTAACGCCCCGCGTGATTTGCGGGATGTGCTTATTCGCTGCTCGACGGTGCTGGTGGAGTCGTTGATTGAGAAGCCGAATGACAGACTCATCCTGGCCGGAGCGTCGAATTTGACCCGTGGTAATATGGCCGGTCGCTTACCTTCTACGTTGCCCATGGTTCTTGAAGCTCTCGAAGAACAGGTGGTCGTGCTGAAACTGCTGTCGGCCGCGCAGGATTTGCACCACGTTCGCGTTTCTATCGGTGAGGAAAACGAGGACGAGGAGCTGCGCGCTACCTCAGTTGTTTCAACCGGCTATGGCACCGGCACCGAAATTTTGGGTGGCATGGGCGTAGTTGGCCCCACATTTATGGATTATCCGGGAACAATTTCCTCGGTTGCTGCTGTTGCACAGTACGTTGGCCGGGTATTGAAAGGAAGTAGCTAAAGTTGGCACGCGACTATTACGGCATCCTCGGAGTGGAGAAGGACGCTACGGACGCTGAGATTAAAAAGGCGTACCGAAAGCTGGCGCTCAAGTACCACCCAGACCGTAATCCGGGTGATGAAGAAGCTGCGGAGAAGTTCCGTGAGGCCTCTGAGGCGAACGAGGTCCTGCTGGATCCTGAAAAGCGCCGGATTGTGGATATGGGAGGAGATCCTCTCAATCCGCAGGGCGGTATGCCAGGCGGTGGCTTCGGCGGTTTCGGTGGCGGCGGAGTCGGCGATATCTTCGAGGCATTCTTCGGCGGTGCCGGTGGTACCCGCCAGCGCCGCTCGCGTGTGCAGCCAGGTGCAGATGCGCTGCTGCGTATTTCGCTGGGCCTCGATGAGGCATTCACCGGTGTCCGCAAGCCCATCACGGTGGACACCGCGGTGCTGTGTGAGCAGTGCGAGGGAACTGGCTCGAAGTCCAAGTCCAAGCCGACGATGTGTACCAGCTGTGATGGTACTGGCGAGATTCAGCAGGTCCAGCGTTCCTTCCTGGGCAATGTGATGACCTCGCGGCCGTGCCCGACTTGTGAGGGCACCGGCGAAATTATCCCCGATCCGTGTAACAACTGCGGTGGCGATGGCCGCGTCCGTGCTCGCCGTGATCTGACGGTCAACGTTCCGGCAGGTATCTCTGATGGCATGCGTATTCGCATGGCAGGGCAGGGCGAGGTCGGCCCGGGCGGCGGCCCGGCGGGTGACCTCTACGTGGAAGTTGCCATGGACCCGCACCCGGTATTCGAGCGTGAGGGCGATGATTTGCACTTTAACGTGCAGGTGCCCATGGCTGATGCCGCACTTGGTACCGAGTTTGAGGTCGACGACCTGCTCGGCGAGCCAATGACCATCAAGGTTGATTCAGGCACCCAGCCGGCAGAGCAGATTCGCCTGTCGGGCAAGGGTATGCCACATCTGCGCGGCGAGGGCAACGGCGACGTGGTCGCACACGTCGATGTCACGGTGCCGACGAAGCTGGACCGTAAGTCCCGCGAGCTGCTGGAGAAGCTGCGCGAGCACCGCGATGATGATGCCAAGGTGGCTAATTCCAGCGAGCGACACGGATTCTTCTCCCGTTTCCGTCGCCGTTGAACACGCCATCCCCCCATAGCCCCACAGTGAGTGTGAAGCACGCATGAGTTTGCCCGTATTCCTCGGTGATTTCGCCGAGCTGCCGCACCCGGAGGAAATCATTCGGATCCTCGGGCCTGAGGCAAAGCACATCAGCGTTCGCAGGTTGAAGGAAGGCTCGGAGATTCTCCTGGCCAATGGCGCGGACATGGTGGTGCGGGCACAGCTTATGCATGTTGACCCGCGCGAGGTTCACGTCCGCGTAATCGCTGCCGAGAAGCGTGCACGTCCAACGCCGCACGTCACGGTAGTGCAGGCGTTGCCGAAGTCGGATCGTGCCGAGCTCGCTGTTGACTTGATGACCGAGGCTGGGGTTGACGAGATTATCCCGTGGGCGGCAGTGAACTGTGTGGCCCGTTGGCAGGGTGCAGCAAAGGTCACCAAGGCGCGCGCAAAGTGGCAGTCGGCTGCACGCGAGGCAGCGAAGCAGTCTCGCCGTGCATGGATTCCGCCGGTTGCAGATCTGCATAGCTCCGCTGATATCGAGCAACTCATCCGGGAAACTACGTCAGCAGGTGGTGCGGCAGCAGTTTTGCACGAGGAGGAAACAACTCCATTCGTGGACTTCGCCGCACAAACAGCAAACGCTGACAAGGTTCTTTTCATCGTCGGCCCAGAAGGGGGAGTGAGCCCCGAGGAACTCGAGGCCTTCCGCGCCGCCGGCGCGAGTTCGGTGGTGCTCGGCCCGACGGTTCTCCGTAGCGCCCTGGCTGGAGCTGCTGCTCTCAGTGCGCTGGGCCCGCTGACGAAGCGGTGGGGCGGCACGCCCAAGAGTGGTCAGTAGGATAGACGCATAATGACAAAATATTCAGTAACTGCTCGTACCACGGCCGTCGTCGAGCTCGATGATAATCTCGCGCCGATTGTGGTCGGTCACGCGGATCAGAATCTCCGTCTGCTGGAATCCCTACTGGCAGCGGATATTCATGTCCGCGGCGGGGTTGTAACAATCAAGGGTGCGCCGGCGGATGTCTCTTTGGCTGTCCGCGCATTCAAGGAGCTTGAGGCAATGGCCCGTCGTGGCCATGAGCTCTCCCCGGAATCAGTGCGGCACGCGGTGGGCATCGTCGATCGCGGTGAAAAGTCCGCCAGTGAGGTGCTCGGTGGCGGAATTGTGACGCACCGCGGCAAGACCGTGCGTCCGAAGACCGAGGGGCAGAAGAACTATGTCGATGCCATCGACCGCTTCAACGTTGTGTTCGGCATTGGCCCCGCCGGTACTGGCAAGACCTTCCTGGCTATGGCAAAGGCTGTTGCCGCACTGAAGGATAAGCAGGTTGAGCGCATTATTCTGACTCGTCCGGCGGTGGAGGCCGGGGAGAACCTGGGCTTTTTGCCGGGTACTTTGCACGAGAAGATTGACCCCTACCTGCGCCCGCTGCACGATGCGATGCGCGAGATGCTTGAACCGGAGCTAATTCCAAAGCTGATGGAAACCGGGGTAGTGGAGGTTGCACCACTGGCTTATATGCGTGGTCGCACCTTGAACAATGCGTTCATCATTCTCGATGAGGCGCAGAACACCACTCCAGCACAGATGAAGATGTTCCTCACGCGTTTGGGCTTCGGATCGAAGATGGTCATCACAGGTGATGCCAGCCAGGTTGACCTGCCCCGTGGGCAGAAGTCCGGTCTGGCAGTTGCCCGTGAGGTGTTGCGTGGCGTGCCGGGAATCGCGTTTCCGGCGTTGGCCGCGGCCGATGTGGTGCGAAACCCCTTGGTCACCGCAATTGTCGAGGCCTACGATGACTACGATGCCTATAACGAGGGCATTGCGCAGGGCGCCGAGTCCTCACCCAAGCGACAGTCCGCCACCAAGCGATAAAGGACGCTGAAATTACATGAGCATTGAAGTTTTCAACGAGTCCGGTCAGGGCGTCAATGAAGAATCGCTTATCGACGTTGCCCGTTATGCGTTGGGTCGCCTGGACGTGCATCCGGCAGCTGAGCTGAGCATTCACATTGTCGACTTGAAGACGATTGAAGATCTCCACGTGCGCTGGCTGGACCTGCCGGGGCCGACGGATGTGATGAGCTTCCCGATGGATGAGCTCACTCCCGGCTCTGGTCGCCCCGATGCTGCCAGCCCAGGACCTGCCATGCTTGGCGACATCGTGTTGTGCCCCGAGTTTGCCGCGGGGCAGGCGGAGCGTGCAGGTCATCCGCTGAGCCACGAGTTGGTTCTGCTCACCGTGCACGGCGTACTGCACCTGTTGGGTTATGACCATGTCACGGCGGAGGAAGAGCGCCAGATGTTCTCCCTGCAGAATGGCCTGTTGGCGGATTGGTACGACGACATCGATCGTCGTGGCGTGAGCTTTTCCGAAAAACCAATTAACCCCAATGCGTTCCCGGAGCGTTCTAACGAGCGATGATCACTTTGATAATTGTCGCCGTTGTGGCGATGATCTGCGCTGGCGGACTTAACACAGTCGAAACTGCGGTCGCAGGCATTTCCCGTGCGCGCGTGGCAGAGCTGCAGCGTGACGAGGTCGCGGGTGCTAATGCGCTTCTCAAGGTCGTAGAAAATCGCGCTCGGCACGTCAATGTGCTGGTGATTTTGCGGACGCTGTGCGAGTCAATCGGTGCAGTGACGCTTGCGGCAGTTTGTCTTAAGCTTTTCGAGCCGGAGCGCTGGGCCATTGTGGCTGCAGTGGTGTTGTTGGCTCTGTTCACCTTCCTGGTCCTCGGGGTGTTTTCCCGCACGATGGGTCGGAAGAATCCGTACTCGATTTCCCTCGCCACCGCGGTCGTTCTGAGTTTTATGGCCAAGGTGTTGGGGCCACTGGAAAAGTTGCTGATTTGGTTCGGCAACATCATCACCCCTGGTGGTGGCTTCCGCGATGGCCCGTTCGCCACTGAAGTCGAGTTGCGCGAGATGGTCGATATCGCCCAGGAGCGCGGCATTGTGGAGCACGATGAGCGCCGCATGATTCAGTCTGTGTTCGATCTCGCGGAAACGTCGGCACGCGTTGTTATGGTTCCGCGCCCAGAGATGGTGTGGATTGAGGCGGATAAGCACTGTGGTCAGGCAGTGGCCCTATGCGTGAAGTCGGGTCACTCGCGACTGCCGGTGATTGGCGAGAGCGTTGAGGACATCGTCGGCGTCATTTACTTGAAGGACATTGTCCAGCAGACGTACTCGCGTACTGATGGCGGCCGCGGTGTTCGCGTCTCCGAGGTCATGCGTGACTGCGTTTTTGTGCCCGATTCCAAGCCACTGGATGACCTGCTCGATGAAATGCAGCGCACCCGCAATCACATCGCCATCCTCATCGATGAATACGGATCGGTCGCCGGCCTTATCTCTATTGAGGACATCCTCGAGGAGATTGTCGGTGAGATCGCCGACGAATACGACGAGGCCGAGCAGGCCCCCATCGAACCACTGGGGGATGCCTCCTACCGCGTGCAGGCGCGCCTCAGCTTGGGCGAGCTCATAGAGCTTTACGACGAAGCCCACGGGCGCCAACTCGTCTTCGATGACGAGGTCACCGATGAGGTGGATACGGTCTCCGGTCTGTTGGCATATGAGCTTGGACGTGTGCCACTGCCCGGTTCGTACGTAGAATATGCAGGACTGAAGTTTACCGCCGAGGGCTCGCGTGACCGTCGTGGTCGTATGCGAGTACGCACTGTGGTGGTGGAGCCGACTGCGGAGTTTTACTCCGAGGAAGAAGATACTGATGGGCAATCTTGATGACATGCTGGCCAATGCTGGACTTGGCGGAGATGCTGATGATTACAGCGCGCCGGAGGGCTTTCGCTCTGGGTTCGTTTCCATTGTGGGGCGTCCGAATACCGGTAAGTCCACGCTGACCAATTCCCTGGTGGGCGAGAAGATCGCTATTACCGCTAACCAGCCGGAAACCACGCGTCATCCAGTCCGAGGTGTAGTCCACCGCGAGAACTGTCAGATTGTTGTCGTGGATACGCCAGGTCTGCACAAGCCACGCACGCTGCTCGGTGAGCGCCTGAATGACATGGTTCAGGAGACCTACTCCGATGTGGACTTGGTCGCGATGGTCGTGCCTGCCGACGAGAAAATTGGCCCCGGTGACCGCTGGATTTACGAGAACGTCTCCAAAGGTTGCAAGAACATCATGGGCATTGTGTCCAAGGTGGATAAGGTCTCGCGCGACACCATTATTGAGCGCCTGATCGAGCTGCAGGAGTTGCTCGGTCCGGATGCCGAGCTGGTGCCACTTTCGTCGAAGTCCGGCGAGAACATCAACACGCTGATTGATGTCATGGCTTCCCAGTTGCCGGAGGGACCGCGCCTGTACCCGAAGGGGCACATCACCGATGAGGATCTGCACACCCGGATGGCGGAGCTCATTCGCGAGGCGGCCCTCGGCGGTCTGCGCGATGAGTTGCCGCACTCCGTGGCAGTCCAGATTGATGAGGTGCTGCCGAACCAGGATCGCGAAGGCGTCCTGGATGTCCACGCCGTTATCTATGTCGAGCGTTCGGGGCAGAAGTCCATCCTCATGGGGCGCGACGGTCGACGCATGGGCACCACCATTCACAAGGCTCGTAAGGAACTCATTGCGCTGCTCGGTCAGAATGTTTACCTCGACCTGCGCGTGAAGGTGCTGAAGGACTGGCAGTCGGACCCGAAGCAGCTGGGCAAGTTGGGATTCTAAAAAGTTGGTCGAGCCGTATCGCGACCGTGCGCTGGTCGTACGCCGCTACGACCTCGGCGAAGCCGACCGCATCATCGTCCTTTTCACCCGCGACCACGGCCTAGTCCGCGGTGTCGCCAAAGGCGTGCGCCGCGCGAAGAGCCGCTTCGGCTCCCGCCTCTCACCATTCGTCGACGTGGATGTCAACATCTACCCACGCCGAGGACTGTCCACTATCGCAGGCGCAGATACCGTGCGCACGTGGGCAGCACCGCTTGTCGACGACTATGCGCGCTACACCTGTGCGTGTGCAGTCCTGGACGTCGCCGAACGCATTGTCGGCGAGGAGCAAGTGCCGGCTCCCGAATTGTGGGATCTCACCACCCAATCGCTCGACGACGTTGCGGCCGGTCGCCATCGCCCCGATTTGTTGCTGACCTCCTACATCCTGCGAGCAATGGCGCAGGCAGGTTGGCAGCCAAGCCTCTTTGAATGCGCAGGCTGCGGCAAAGCCGGGCCTCATCATGCGTTTTCTCCCGCATTAGGTGGAGCAGTGTGCACCAACTGCAGGCCACCGGGTGCAGATACTCCGCCGACCGAGGTTCTGCATCTGATGTGGCAGCTTGCTCATGAGCAATGGGCGGGCATCGATACGTCGTCAAGCGAATTCGAGGGACGAATGGCGACGGCGCGTACCCTAACGGCGAAGTACCTGCAGTACTACCTGGGCCGCCGGGTGCCGGCGCTGGAACATGTGGATGCTTTTTGGCAGTAAACGTCAGCGGTGGGGCACAATAGGAAGCGTGTTGAATCCTCCTGTACCGCAGCAATTCGTGCCCAATCACATCGCGCTCGTGATGGACGGCAATGGTAGATGGGCCGAACAGCGTGGGCTCAAACGCACCGAGGGGCACAAGCGTGGTGAGGCCGTGCTGATGGAGTGCGTCGATGCTTGTTTGGAGATGGGCGTCAAGCACCTGTCGGCTTACGCATTTTCCACTGAGAATTGGCGCCGTTCGGTCGATGAGGTCCGATTCCTAATGGGCTTTAATCGCGATGTGCTGCGCCGACGTCGTGATGAGCTGGATTCGAAGAACGTTCGCGTGCGTTGGGCAGGGCGTCGCCCGCGACTGTGGCGCTCGGTGATTAAGGAACTTGAGATTGCCGAGGAGCAGACGAAGGATAATGACGCGCTAACTCTGTATATGTGCGTCAACTACGGTGGTCGCGCTGAAATTGTTGATGCTGCTAGAGAGATTGCTCGTCAGGCAGCAGCGGGGGAGCTCAGCGAATATGACTTGACCGAGAAGTCTTTCGCACAGTTCCTGGATGAGCCGACTATGCCGGATGTTGATCTGTTCCTGCGTCCATCGGGCGAGCAGCGCACGTCCAACTTCTTAATCTGGCAGTCCGCCTATGCGGAGATGGTCTATCAGGACAAGCTTTTCCCGGATTTCGGTCGGGATGACATGCGCGCCGCAGTGGTGGAGTACGCCAAGCGCGACCGTAGGTTCGGCAAGGCCTAGAGCCGGTATTTTTTTTGGGGGGGGGGGAGCCCAGGCTACTTCTTCTGGCAGTCCCTGCACAGGCCGAAGACCTCAGCAGTGTGCCCGGTCAGA
Source organism: Corynebacterium sp. HMSC064E07 (assembly GCF_001815745.1). Classification (NCBI taxonomy): domain Bacteria; kingdom Bacillati; phylum Actinomycetota; class Actinomycetes; order Mycobacteriales; family Corynebacteriaceae; genus Corynebacterium; species Corynebacterium sp. HMSC064E07. The sequence continues at coordinate 75,409 of NZ_KV821810.1, forward strand.
TTAAAACCGTGCTCCTCCGCAAGGCTGTGAGCCCACTGCTCGACTGGTCCGCCAGCGACTTCAACGGTGCTGCCGCAATCGGTGCAGACCAGGTGATGATGGTGGTGGTCACCGCACAGCCGGTAGAGAGCCTCTCCGGAGGCATTGTGCAGAACATCGACAATGTCCATTTCTGCAAGGGACTGGAGCGTCCGATAGACCGTCGTCAAGCCGACCTTGTCCCCACGTTCCGTCAGCGACTTATGAATGTCAGCAGCGGAGCGAAAATTAGGGGCCTCACTCATAATCGACACGACGGCGCGGCGTTGGCGAGTACTGCGCTGGCCGATGCGGGTTGCGGCCGGCCGCGCGGAGGCGTGTGCCCCGGTGCTAGCGGGGGAGCCCGTACCACGTGGGTTTTCGCCAGAACTAACTTCGTGCATATCTTCGCCAGCCATGTAACCGACACTACCCGGTATCGGTTGGACAAGATGCGCTAGAGTATAGGGGAACTTTTAACTGGCCTGTTGGGGTCAGTACATTTTGCTTTTCATTATGTCGTTCGCCGCACGGAACGGGCTGAATTGTGTGCCCGGAAAAGGCGTGTGGTGTGCGATGCGAAGCCATTTATAAGGAGTGGTCTAGACCGTGGCACCTAAGTCAGTTGTCGATACCGTCGCCAACCTGTGTAAGCGCAGGGGGTTCGTTTACCCGTGTGGTGAAATTTACGGCGGTACCCGCTCGGCATGGGATTACGGTCCCCTGGGTGTGGAGCTGAAGGAAAACATCAAGCGCCAGTGGTGGAAGACCTTCGTCACCGGCCGTAAGGATGTCGTCGGCCTGGATTCCTCCATTATCCTGCCGCGCCAGGTCTGGGAAGCTTCCGGCCACGTCGCTACCTTCACCGACCCGCTGGTGGAGTCCCTGCACACCCACAAGCGCTACCGCGCTGACCACCTGCTGGAGGCCTACGAGGCCAAGCACGGTCACCCGCCGGCCAATGGTTTGGCAGACGTTCCGGACCCGGAGACCGGTCAGCCGGGCAACTGGACCGAGCCGCAGATGTTCTCCGGTCTGATGAAGACCTTCCTCGGCCCGGTCGACAATGAGCAGGGCCTGCACTACATGCGCCCGGAGACCGCTCAGGGTATCTTCGTCAACTTCAAGAACGTTATGACCACGGCTCGCCTGAAGCCACCGTTCGGTATCGGCCAGACCGGTAAGGCATTCCGCAACGAGATCACCCCGGGTAACTTCATCTTCCGTACCCGCGAGTTCGAACAGATGGAGATCGAGTACTTCGTCGCACCGGACCAGGCGGAAGAGAAGTTCGATGAGTGGGTCGACGCCTGCTGGAACTGGTTCATTGACCTGGGCGTTAACCCGGAGAACATGCGTCAGTTCGACGTTCCGAAGGACGAGCGCGCTCACTACTCTGCACGCACGATTGACTTCGAGTACCGCTTCCACTTCCAGGGCAACGAGTGGGGCGAGCTGATGGGTGTCGCCAACCGTACGGACTACGACCTCGGCTGCCACATCGAGCACTCCAAGGAAGACCTGCGTTACCACGACCAGGTCACCGGCGAAAAGTACGTTCCGTACGTCATTGAGCCGTCCTTCGGTCTGACCCGCGCCTTGATGGCCTTCCTGTGTGATGCCTACACCGAGGAAGAGGTGCCGAACGCAAAGGGCGGCACCGACACCCGTACCGTGCTGAAGCTAGACCCGCGTCTGTCGCCGGTTAAGGTTGCTGTTCTGCCGCTGTCGAAGAAGGACACCCTGACTCCGACCGCTGAGGCTGTCGCGGACAAGCTGCGCCAGTACTGGGCCGTCGATTACGACACCTCCGGTGCTATCGGCCGTCGTTACCGTCGCCAGGATGAGATCGGTACTCCGTTCTGTGTCACCGTTGACTTCGATACTCTCGAGGACAACGCTGTGACCGTCCGTGACCGCGACACCATGGAGCAGGAGCGCGTCAAGATTGACGAGCTGGAAGGCTACCTCGCAGCTCGCCTGGTGGGCTGCTAATGGCCGAAGAAGTTTTTTGGGAATCCTATAGTCTCGGCGACGGCTCTCGGGAAAAATCCGAGCAAACCTGGCCGATTCTGAAGGAAAGCACCGAAGTCGGCACGTACATCCGTGATGAGCAGGGCGATCGCCTCAACACCCCGGAAGGGGAGTGGGTCATTGACGCCTCTGCTAATCACCGTGTTTCCGCCACGCTTCCCGACGGCCGCGTGTTCTCGACCGTTGCTGCTGACCGTGACAAGATTTCGCGAGCCAAGCAGCTTTCAGTGACCTTTGGGCCGGTTCGTCCTGAAGGCAAGCTGGTGTGCGAGGGATCGACGAACTACGTCATCGAGAATGCGAAGACCGGCGAGAAGTGGGGCCAGTTTACCGGTGCGTCCCGTGGCGTGCGCCACGCAGAGGTGCAGTTCGACACCGATGAGGGCCGTGCGCTGCCGGAAGAGGAGAAGATCTTCCTGGTCTACAGTGCTCGTCGAGTGCTGGAGTCCCGCATGGTTTCCTCTACCTGGATTCTCACTGTCTGCTTGCTCTTGCTGATTGCCTATATGATTTGGGTGTGGATCGTGTAGCAACTATTGCAGACAGCGTCGTTTACGACGAGAACCAAAAGACCCTGTCCGACGGCTGGAGCTGTCAGGACGGGGTCTTTAGTGCTTTCTGGATCACCTCGCCACAAGGGCGTGGCTGGCAGGTGAAAGCCCGCTTTTTTAGCACGAACGCGCTAGTGATGACGAATCCGGATGAGGGGGATTCTTTTGTCCTAAACAGAGAAGGACGGGGAATTCGCACGGTCTTCGACATCGAACGGCCAGGCTATGAGCTCGCCCGAATCGTCAGAGAGGACAGCCTAGGCCGAGGGGTATTTGGTGTCTATGCCCAGAAAGGAGACTTCCGGGGGAGTTTCGAAGACTGGCTGATTGCCGCCTCTCTGGCGACGTGGTCTGTGGATGGACCACGCCAGATGCGAATTTAGGCGGGAATCTAGAAGCCCATTGTGCTGCCGGAGCCGCCTGGTCGGCTCGAACCCCCGCCGAAACCGCCGAATCCGCCGATACTGCCACCAAAGCCGCTGTTGTTGCTGAGCATGCTGCCTAGCACCATGCCGGCGACCATCGAACCGTTGCTGCCGCCACCGCGGCGCTGATCCTGGTAGCGGCGGATGTCACGGCGGGCCAAGTCAGCGGCCTCAGCCGCGAGCTTGCGCGCACGACGTGCGTAGGCCAAAGCCTTTCGCGGATCGTCGTTGGCCAAGCCCTGAGCAGAGCCGTAAGCACGCTGCGCCTCCGCGAGGCGAGTGCGAGCCTCAGCACCAACCACACGGCGGCGGGTAGCAATTAAGTCAGCCGCGGCGCGAATGTGATTGTCGGCATCCTGCATGCTGTGCTGCAAAGTAGCGGTAGCGCGGGCGAACGATGCGGCCTTGTCTCGAGCGGAGTCGAGGGCTTCGTCGAGTAGCTCATCGGCATCGGTCAGTGCGGTCCAGGAACTCAGTGGATCCACTTCGGACTTATTGGCTGCCACACCGAGTGCTTCACGGCCTGCTTCGATGGCCGCATTGAGACGCTCGCGGTTGATGTTGGCGCCTTGCGGTGCCGACATCAGGTGCGAGGCCTCATCGATTTCACCGCGGACCTCGGCGATAAGGGAAGCCAGTCCAGCGACTGCAGCGTGAATATCGCTATCGGCGTGTTCAATGGCCTCCAGAAGACTCTCTGCCTGTGTGAGCGCAAAGTCGGTGGCCGACAGCGCATCAATCAGACCACCTTGCTCACCGGCAGGTAGGTCCGCGATGCGGCGGGCCTCAGACATTGACTGGTCAGCCTGATTCAGGTGCTCCGTGGCCATGTCGATATTGTCGGTCACAGAGCTGAGCATCTGCTCTTCGTAACGTGCGCGCAGACCATCGAGAATTTCGCCGGCACGCGGCATACGTGAACGCAGCTCGACACTTCGCTGAGTGAGCTTCGAAATCGTCGCTTCAGCATTCATCAACTCCTGGCGGAGTTTCTGGAAGTTTGCGGCCTCGCCGTCGAGCTGGTCATCCGCAACACCACAGGTGGAGATAATCTCCAGCAGGACACTGCGGCGCTCGATTTCGTCGGACACGGAGCCGTCGTCAAGCTGTTGGCGAAGTGCAAACGCACGCTCGAGCGTGGACTGAGAGTGCTTCAGTGCGTTGTCGAAGCTGCGGATGCGTTCGGTGCCGAACTCAGCGCGGGCGAGGTCGAGCTCGGTGCGGGCTTTGCGAATGGACTCATCGGTACTGACAATCTCATCGTGCGCAAGAACATCGAGCGAGCTGGTGCTCAGCGAGTCCAGCGAAGAGACATCCTTGGGGTCGATGTTGCGGCCACGAGCGATCTCCTCCTCATCGCGCTTCTTCTTATTGCGGCGGCCCACGGCCCAGGTGGCGCCACCGACAACGGCGGCACCACCGAGGCCGGCGCCGAGTGCCCACCCACCGGCGGAGCCGCTGCCACCGCCTGCCTCGGCGATGGCAGCTTCACCCGCAGCTGCCCAGTTGTCATCCTCTAACAACTGCCCTTGAGCTGCTCTGTTGATGGCCTCCGCGTTGCGGGGGAAGGAGTCTCCGACGAAAGCGCCGAGGTTTCGGTCTTCCACGGCGACGACCAGGACACCGCGGTTGTCGGCAGCTCCGAGGTGCTCCCAGGCCTGCTGCGCCCACTGTTCGCCCTGAATGCCGTCGAAGCTCTTGATGTAAAACACCGAGAACAGGAGTCGCTTCTCTGTCTTGAGCTGCTGAATCTGCTCCTTCAGACGAGCTTCATCGCCGCCGCTCAGCACACCTGCGAGATCAGCCACCTCGCCCGACACATCCGCCGGTGCCTCGGCGTGCGCCAGGGATGCTGACGGCGCGAGTGCCAGCAGCGAAGCAGGTGCGTGAACCGGTGGCTGTGCCGGTAGTGCGGCAGTAATTAGCGGCATGCTCAGGCCGAGAAAAGCACCCGATGCGGCAAGGTAAAGGGGGCGAAACACGCGATTCCTGTCAGACATATCTACAAGGATACGTAACAATAATTACGTGGCCGGTAAATTTTCGTATTCATCTTTTGAACTCGCTCGTATTGTCGAGGAGTCTCCGAAGCAGTCATTGCTGCCCGGGGTGCAGTCCTTGGAAACCCACCGGGCGGCGTTTGCACGAGATCGCGCCCGCGTCCTGCACTCCGCAGCGCTGCGCAGGCTGGCTGACAAAACCCAGGTTGTGGGGCCAGGGGAGGGCGATACTCCCCGCACACGCCTGACTCACTCGCTGGAGGTCGCGCAGATTTCCCGCGGAATCGCCAGCGAGTTGGGTGCAGATGAGGATCTCGCAGAGCTGGCCGGCCTGACCCATGACATCGGGCATCCGCCGTATGGCCACAACGGCGAGCGCGCCCTCAACGAGATTGCCGCTGGGTGCGGCGGGTTTGAGGGCAACGCGCAGACGCTGCGTATTCTCACTCGCCTCGAGCCGAAGGTGCTCGATGGTACAGGTGAGCCCTGCGGACTCAATCTCACTCGGGCGGCGCTCGATGCGGCTTGTAAGTACCCGTGGACGCCAATCGGTCCCGATGGTCAGCTCCGCCACAAGTACGGGGCCTACCAGGAAGATGCCGCAATTCTGCAGTGGATTCGCCAGGGCGTTCCGCACGGCAAGCAGTGTCTTGAGGCGCAGATCATGGACTGGTCTGACGATGTCGCCTATTCCGTCCACGATGTCGAGGATGGCATCGTCTCTGGCCGCGTTGACCTGGGTGTTCTGTGGGACACGGTGGAACTGGCCGCACTCGCTGACAAGGGCGCTGCCGCATTTGGTGGCGATCCAGCGGAGCTCGTCGAGGCTGCCGGGCGTCTTGCCAGCTTGCCGGTGGTATCAGCTGCGGCGTCCTATGATGGTTCGCTGCGCTCGCTGGTCGCGCTGAAACGGATGACCTCGGAGCTGGTCGGCCGTTTTGTCACTGCTTCCGTCGCGGGTACGCGTGCTGCCTCCGGGTCGACGCTTCCGCTCGGGCGTTACGACGCGGACCTCGCCGTGCCCAGCTCGATTCTGGCCGAGGTCACCATGCTGAAGACCATCGCCGTGCTGTATGTGATGGATCTTCCGCGTCATATTCGCCGTCAGGAGCGTGAGCGCGATCGCCTTTTCCGGGTGGCCGAGTATCTGCAGGAGGGTGCTCCGGGAACGCTTGATCCGATGTTCCAGTGGCTCTATTCCCGCGCGGAGAGTGACCAAGCGCGGCTGCGGGTGATTGTTGATCAGCTAGCGTCAATGACGGAGTCGCGTGTAGAGCGGCTTGATCGCCAGATTGCTGGTGTGGCCGCGGCGTGGGGATAGTTGTCTACTCCTCCGCGTCAGGAATTTCGCAGAAGCTCTCGTAGTGGTCGTCGGTGTAGTACCAGACATCCGGATCGTTTTCGGAACCGCCGCCGACAACGATGCGGCGTGCACCGCGGCTGGAATTGCCCGGGGTGGTCACGGTGTATTCGCGGTAGTAGTCACCGCGCTCCTTCGGCAGGCGTCCCTCGTAGTTGCCGAAGTGCTTGCCGTCGTGCTGCGAATAGATGTGGTCCTGGTCGGTCAGGATGCGGTCGATAACATCGTCGGCCTCCTGCGGCAGGGTATCTACTGCGCAGGTGGCACCCTTTGTGCCGGCCTTGTTGCTGCCCAAGTTGGGGCCAGGTTTAGGGCCTGGTTTCGCGCTGGAGGCAGTGGAATCCTGCGACCCCTGTGAGTTCTCGGATGCCGTAGAGTTCTGGTCTCCGCCATCGAGCCCGAAATAACTACCAGCCAGCACCAGGGCGGCAGCGCCTACACCGCTCGCAATCTTCTTCCACTCAGCCATGGCTAGTATCTTTCCATATCTGTCGCCGCCGGCACGTTTTTGGGTTGGGCGCGGGCGGCTCGTCGGCATGCGAAACCTCTACGGCGGAGTCGATTGGACGGTTTGGGTAAGGTTATTTTCATGGCTAGGGGAAGAATTCCGGACTCCGATATCGCGGCAATCCGCGAACGGACTCCGATTGAGGAGATCGTTGCAGAATACGTGAACCTCAAACCGGCTGGCGCGGATTCTCTGAAAGGGCTTTCGCCTTTTAAAGACGAGCGCACGCCGTCGTTCCACGTACGCCCCAATCATGGCTACTACCACTGCTTTTCCACCGGCAAGGGCGGTGATGTATTCAGCTTCCTCATGGAGATGGAACACCTGTCTTTCCCGGAGGCTGTCGAAGCCTGTGCGGAGAAAATTGGCTTCCACATTAACTATGAGGGCGGCGGCACGGGCCGTCGCGAGGAACCGGGAACTCGCCAGCGTCTCATCGCCGCAAACCGCGAGGCACAGAAGTTCTACCGCGAACAGTTCTCCACTCCAGCGGCAGCGCCCGCGCGCGAGTTTCTGGAAAACCGCGGCTTCACCGCCGAGCACGCGGCCCAGTTCGGCTGTGGCTACTCGCCGGCCGGCTGGGACACTCTAACCAAGCACCTGCAGCGCCTGGGCTTTAGCTTCGAGGAGTTGGACAAGGCGGGTCTTTCCAAGATGGGGCGCATGGGGCCGATCGATCGTTTTCACCGTCGTCTCATGTGGCCGATCCGCAATATGTCCGGCGATGTCATCGGTTTTGGTGCCCGCAAGCTTTTCGACGATGACAATCTGGGCAAGTACATGAACACGCCCGAGACCATGCTGTACAAGAAGTCCAAGGTCCTTTTCGGCTTGGATCTGGCAAAGAAGGACATTGCCACTGGTCATCAGGCTGTAATCGTGGAGGGCTACACTGACGTCATGGCCATGCACGCCTCAGGCGTGACCACGGCCGTCGCGTCCTGCGGTACCGCTTTCGGCGAGGAACACCTCCAGCTGCTGCGCCGTCTCATGCTCGACGACAACTTCTTCCGCGGCGAACTCATCTACACCTTCGACGGCGACGAGGCAGGACAGAAGGCCGCCATGCGCGCCTTCGAGGGGGAGCAGAACTTCACCGGCCAGTCCTACGTCGCGGTCGCGCCGGACGGCATGGATCCGTGCGATCTGCGCCAGAAGAAGGGCGAGGCCGCAGTGCGCGATCTCGTTGCTTCACGACGGCCATTGATCGAATTTGTCCTCCGCACACTTCTGGCCGACTATGACCTGACCACCGCTAATGGCAGGGTCTCCGGGCTGCGCCGAGTGGTGCCTGTCCTGGCCCAGCTCAAGGACGCGGCGCTGCGCGATGAGTATGCCCGCGAAGTTGCCGGCTGGATCGGCTGGAATGATGAGGCCGAGCTGGTGCAGCGCGTCCGCGAGGAGGCCAGTCGGCCACAGAATGAAAAGCGCACCCCCTACCAGCGTCGCCAAGAAGAGGCCCGTGCCCGTGAAGAGGCGGAGGAAGCGCGGCGCCGGCGCAACCCGGCACTGCCGTATCCAAATCCGCGGGACCCTGTGCTCTATGCGCAGCGTGAGGCCCTTAAGCTGGCAATTCAAGAGCCCGCCACCACCGGCCCGGTATTCGATGCGCTCGCACCCGAGACCTTTGGGCATCCGACCTACCGGGCGGTATTCGATGCCATCATGGCTGCAGGTGGTGCCTGCGGGGAAGCGGCCACACAGCCACATAGTTGGGCGACCGCAATTATGGATCAGGCGCGGGAGGACGTCGTCAAGCATCTCGTGACTGAGCTGGGCGTGGAGCAAATCGCCGTCGATGCAGAGACGCTGCGCCCGTATGCGCAGGCGATTCTGGCGCGGTTGCAGGAGGTGTGGGTCGGTGACCAAATTGCACAGCTGAAGGCGATGCTCTCACGAATGCGCCCCTCAGACGACGAAACCGCCTACAACTCGCTGTTCGCGGACCTGCTCGCGATGGAGCAGTACCGCCGCGAACTGCAAGCAGAGGCGGTCAAGGTCGTGTTTGAGTAGCTAGTGGCTAGCGACTAGTAGCCGCGGCGAATCCACTCTTCCAAGTGCGGAGCCTCGCGGCCAATCGTCGTGTGGTCGCCATGACCCGTGCGGACAGTCGTTTCCGCAGGCAGAGTCAGCAGATTGTCGCGGATGGAGTTAATAATCGTGTCGAAATCCGAGTAGGACCGACCGGTCGCCCCCGGACCGCCGGAAAACAGCGTGTCACCAGAGAACAGCTCCGCGGCCTCCGGTACGTACAGACAGCACGAGCCAGGGGAGTGGCCCGGAGTGTTAATAATGACAACCTCCGTGCCCGCAATCTCCAGGCGCTGACCATGCGCGAGATCCTCGTGCGCCAGATCCGGCCAGGACTGCTCCCACAGCATCTGGTCGCCCGGGTGGACGAGCAGGGGAGCGTCGAGCTTCTCCTGCAGTTCAGGGGCCACAGTGATGTGGTCGTTGTGTGCGTGGGTGCACACGATGGCCTTTACCTTGCGACCATCCACCGCATCGATAATCGGCTGCGCCTCATGCGCCGCGTCGATGACAATGACCTCACGGTCATCGCCGAGCACCCATACGTTGTTGTCTACGTCCCACGTGCCACCATCGAGCGAGAACGTGCCCGACGTGAGAACGTGGTCAACCCTCAAATCCTTGTTCACAGCGTCACCACCGATCGCAGTACCTTACCGGCCTTCATAGTTTCGAAGGCCTCATCAACATCCTCAATGCCAATGCGCTCCGTCACGAAGCCCTCTAGTGGCAGGCGGTTCTGCAACGACAGATCCACCAGCATCGGGAAGTCGCGCTCTGGCAGGCAGTCGCCGTACCAGGACGACTTCAACGCACCACCGCGGCTAAACACATCCGCCAGCGGGATATCCAGCTCCATTGTCGGCGCCGGAACGCCGACCAGAACAACGCGTCCAGCCAGGTCACGGGCGTAGAACGCCTGCTTGTAGGTTTCCGGACGGCCGACCGCATCGATCACGACATCAGCACCGAAACCATCGGTCAGCTCACGCACTCGCTTAACGACGGGATCCTCTTCCCCGGTGCCCTTATCGCTCTTAGCCAGCTCCGCAGAGTTAATAGTCTCGGTCGCGCCGAATTCGCGGGCGGTGTCCAGCTTCTCGTTCGAGATATCGATGGCAATAATCTTGCTAGCGCCGGCCAGCTTGGCACCGGCGATAGCGGCCGTACCAACGCCACCGCAGCCGATGACGGCTACCGATTCACCGCGCTTGACCTCGCCGGTGTTAATAGCCGCACCGATGCCGGCCATGACACCGCAGCCCAGCAGGCCCGCAACGGCCGGATCGGCTGCCGAATCGACCTTGGTGCACTGGCCCTCGTGGACGAGGGTGGCATCCGCAAAAGCGCCGATTCCAAGTGCTGGGGTGAGGACGGTGCCGTCGGCAAGCGTCATGGGCTTGGAGGCGTTGAAAGTGCTAAAGCAGTACTGTGGCTCACCACGCTTGCAGGCGCGGCACTCGCCACAGACGGCGCGCCAATTGAGGACAACGAAATCGCCGACGGCAACATGCGTGACCTCTTCGCCAATCTCGGAGACCACGCCTGCGGCCTCGTGGCCGAGGAAGAACGGGTACTCGTCGGTGATATCGCCGTCGCGGTAAGCCAGGTCTGTATGGCAGACGCCGCAGGCCTGGATGTCAACAATGACATCGTTCGGGCCCGGGGACGGGATGTGGATATCAGTAAGTTCTACAGGTGCGCCTTTTTCGCGGGCGATAACGCCGCGCACAACGCGTGCGGTTTGCTCGGTGTTTTCGGTTCCGTTGGTTTGTTCAGACATAAGCCCCATCGTATGAGCGCGGTATGAAAAGTGCATGATGGAAAGCATTTTCAGTACTGGTAGGAGCTTTGTGGGCGCTGTGTGAGGTTGCGTGGATTGTGTGGATTGCGTGGCTCTGAGAACTCACAACGGTGTCATGACGTGTGGGAAAAGAAGGTATAAATTGACCTTTGACCTGGCGATTTGTGAGTTTCAAGGGGTCTGGGTAAAGTATCTATCCGTCGCAAGGAACGGCATGGCCGAAGTTCGGTTTAGCCGGTTCTGTGCGGTGGATATTCCTCCATAGCTCAATGGCAGAGCATTCGACTGTTAATCGAAGGGTTGCTGGTTCGAGTCCAGCTGGAGGAGCAATTAAGCCAGGTCAGAGAGTTTTTCTCTGGCCTGGTTTTCGTTTAAGAAGACGAAGAAGACAAAAACAGACAGAAAATAATCCAAGCCCTAGGAAAGTCGGAAAAGCGTGTCTGGGCGGTGCGTCGCCGGTGGGCACCTTTCGCCACTTACCCCAGTGCGAGTTACTGACTGCGTTTATGGCTGATGGCGTTGGGTGGATGCGAGTTACTGACTGCGTTTATGTCAAAAATGGCTCGAAAAATGGTCGGTAGGGTCAGGCGGTCATTGCATCATGGATAA